>MEYF01000070.1 GCA_001775755.1 Candidatus Aminicenantes bacterium RBG_19FT_COMBO_65_30
TGAACGGGTTCGGGTGCCAGGAATGGCCCTTGAGCAGGGCCGGCGTCGAGTGATCGGATGTGACGACGAGGACGTCCGGCTTGAGCTCCAGGAGGCGCGGGATGAAGGGGTCGAGGGCCTCGATCGCGGCGACCTTGGCGGCGAAATTTCCGTCCTCGCCGGCCGAATCGGTCTTCTTATAGTGGATGTAGAAGAAGTCGTGCGCCGCCCAATTCTTCTCCAGGGCGTCGAAGAGATCCGTCGTTTCGCTCCCGACGTCCATGACCTCCATGCCGAGGAGCTTGGCCAGGCCCTTGTACATCGGGTAGTTGGCGACGGCCGCCGGGCGGAGCTTGAACAGCTCCTGCATGGTCGGAATCGAGGGAAACTTCGAGAAGCCGCGGAGCAGGGCGGCGTTGGCTTTGGCCTCGCCTCTGAGGACTCGCGCGACATCGTCGAGGAAGCGGTTGACGATGGCCGAGGCCTTGGCCGCCTCCGGGGAGAGGGGCGCCGTCATGACCGCAGGCTTCCCCTCCTTCTGGGGGTCGGCGTCGGACAGGGAATCGGCCAGGCCCGCGGCCGTGAAGCGGGCGACGAAACGGTGCTCCTTCCCCGGGAAGACCCGGACTTCGACGCCGTCGCGCTTCGGGAGATGGGCGTTGAGATGGGCGCAGATGCGGACGTTCTCCTCCGTCGGGATGCGGCCCGCCCGGCGGTCGACGACGAGGCCCCCCTTGGAGGTAGCGAAGTTGCCGCGGGCGACGAGGTCGTTCCGGCCGACCTCGACGCCCGAGCCCAAGGCCTCGAGGATGCCCCGGCCGAGCTTGTGGCGGAGCGGGTCATAGCCGAAGAGAGCCAAATGGGCGGGGCCGCTGCCCGGCGTGATGCCCATCAAGACCGGGTCGGCAACGCCGCAGACGCCCTTTTTCGCCAGCTCGTCGAGGTTCGGCTTGCGGGCCGTCTCGAGCTCGCTCTTGCCGTCGACGGGCAGGCCGCCGACGCCGTCCATGACGAGGAGGACGATCTTAGTCTCGGTCGTCTGGCTCAGCTCTCTCGCTAGATCTTCCCATTCCATGTTCGTTATCTCCTCACCGAGATCGACAGTAGTGTATCAAATCAGGCCCTCGGCTTCCATTTTCTCCATTGCTTTCGCCTTCTTTTCAGTTCGGAATCTGCCAAATAACGTTATAACGCTTGACCTTCTGAAAACCCTCGCCATCCTCCTCCAGGCTGTACATCTTCCCGCCCTTCCAAACCTTGGGCGAGACGGTTCGGGGGATCGGGACCCTGGCAAGGTACCGGCCTTCGCGGTCGAAGATGTCGTAAAAGAAGGATTTCCCGTCCTTCGTTTTTTCGTATGTCTTGGCGTAGATGCAGCCCTCATCGTCGGCCGATATCCCCTGGATGGCCGCGTGGCCCAAGGGAATATCCATCTTACGGCCACGCATCCTATTTTGTATATCATCGATTTCTTCTTTGGTTATCTTGACACGACTGAAATCTCTCCTGATGCGCAAGTTCGGGCCCGGCAGGAGTGAAAGGACGTCAATTTCATAATCTTCCTTATAGCTGACAGCCACCCGATGCCCCTGGATCAGAGCCCAGTGAAATCCTCCGGCAAACGGCTTGACGACCTGGGGATTTCGCGGTTCCTCCGGAAGAAAAAGGAAAGCGGTCTGTTGGTTCAAGGCGCCGTCATAGACGCGGATCTCCTTTCCCGGCCGGTCGGACTGAATCGTATTCACCCGGCCCACGATCCGGCCCTCCGGAGTCACCAGGACATCGATGAAGTAGGTTGTCGGCAAGAACTTCACGAAAGCCCCATCCTGCGTAAAAATATTCAAACCCCGGATGTAATCATCGAACACCAGCCTGCGGTCACGAGTTAGGTGAATGGTATTGGGATTCTGAAGCTCTCCGGGGCCCTGCCCCTTGCGGCCGATGCGTCTCAGGTATGCCCCGTCTTTCGCGTAAACCTTGACGCACGCGTCGCCCTGGTCCATGACGAAGATGTCGCCGTCGTCGTTCACGGCGATATACCAGGCCCTAAAGAACGCGTAGTCTTTCCCGCCCTGGGCTTCCCCGATGGAAAGCTCCTCATTCAGCTTCACGGCATCCGACCGATACAGCGGGGCCTTGGGGTTGGAAACGATCGTGAGGCCCTCGCTCTTTTCCATCTTCCCATGCCAAGCGGGTCCTTGCGGCTCCCCGGCCAGGGCCGGACCCCCGGCCAAGGCTAAAACGATGACGCCCAGGAGAACGAGCCGGCCTCTCATATTGCGCCCCTCCTTTTTCGGATCTTGGCCGCGGTCATGCGGCTTTCGTAAAATGAAGGACGACCTGTAGACATTCCGGATCCTGGTACTCGATCGCGAGCTTCCAGCCGGCGTTCTTGGCCCGGTCCTGCCAGATGGTCTCGAAGATGGTCCGGTATTCTTCGAACGAAAGCCACTGCCTCATATGACTGGACCTTTGGTAGAGGAAGAAAAAGTGCGTCTGCATCCTGACGACGGCCTCTTCGTCGGTGAGTTTCTCCAGGGTGACCAGGTTTCCGTAAAGACGGCTCTCCGCCCAGCAGAGGTAGAGGATGAAGGCCCTCGCCGGGGGCACGAACGGCACCCAGCTCTTGGCCCCGACAAAATAGCCGTCTCCGGTTTTGAACAGGTTCAGCGCGAAGTCCCGGCCGTTCTGCTTCGCCGTCGCGAGATAGATCCGGACCAGGTCCGACCAGAGGATCTCGTTCCTCTGCCAGGTCATCGTTTCTTCCGGCAGGGGGGGGAATTCCGACGTCGGCGGAGGCGGGATCCTGTCGAGACGGATCATGATGTTTTCCATATGCCCGAAATACCAGCGGCCTCCTTCCTTGATGAAGGACAGGGACCGCTCGGTCGTCATCTCGCGGCCGATCCGGAGCTTCACCACGAAATGGACCAGGTTACCGACCGGAATGATCTCCGGAGCGTCCCAATCCGACAAAGCGCCGTTGTCGCCGGTCGCCTTCATCAAGTCCTTCAACCATTTCAGATGGAGTTCCTTGTCCGTCCCGTAAAGAGGTCGGATCCGGTCCACCGTCAGCGTGCCGGCCTTGAGGGAGGCCACGAATTCCTTCCAGATCGCCGGATCATCCGGGGCGTTCGAAAAAGAGAAGCCACTCGAGCAGGCCAGCCATGACGCCAGGAGTCCGAGTTTAACCCATCTCATTTTCCCTCTCCCTCGAACGGACATAAAAACGATCATTCGCCTGAGCTTGATGTGGCTTGCCGAGCTCCATCGAGAATGGTATTGTTTTTTGATGCCCCGGTCAAATTCCCGCTGAAGGGCGCCACGGCCGGGCTCCGGACCGCCGGATGACGCCCGGTTTTCCGCCGGGGAAATCGCCCGTTTGTAAGTTCCAGGCCGCTCTGATAAAATCTGTCCATGCAGAGAGTCCTCATTCTCGATTTCGGGTCGCAATATACCCAGCTCATAGCCCGGAAGATCCGCGAGCTCGGCGTCTACTCGGAGATCCTGCCGTTCTCAACCCCCGTCGCCGCGATCCGCAAGGAGAAGCCGTCGGCCCTCGTCCTTTCCGGCGGGCCGCGGAGCGTTTACGGAAAGGGCGCCCCCCATCCGGACAAGGGCGTCTTCGAGCTCGGGGTCCCGATCCTGGGCATCTGCTACGGCGTCCAGCTCATGGCCTACTTCCTCGGCGGCGAGGTCCTCCCCTCCAAGGAGCGCGAGTACGGCTTCGCCGCCCTTCGCGTTCTCGACTCGTCGGGGCTCCTGGCCAAGGTCAAGGACAAGGAGCAGGTCTGGATGAGCCACGGCGACCGGCTCGAGCGCGTGCCGCCCGGCTTCCGCCTCACCGGCAGCACGGTCAACACCCGCGCGGCCGTTATCGAGGACGGCGCCCGGAAATTCTTCGGCGTCCAGTTCCACCCCGAGGTCATCCACACCAAGGAAGGCCTGAAGGTCCTGGGCAATTTCCTCTTCCGCGAGGCCGGCCTGCGCGCCGACTGGACCATCTCCTCGTTCGTCGAACGCAAGGTCAAGGAGATCCGGGAAACGGTCGGGACGGGCAAGGTCATCTGCGGCCTCTCCGGCGGCGTCGATTCGCTGGTCACCTCGCTCATCGTCCACAAGGCCGTCCGTAAAAACCTGACCTGCATCTTCATCGACAACGGGCTCCTGCGGAAGGGCCAGTACGAGGCCCTGATGGAGGCCTTCCGCCGCAAGTTCGCCCTCAAGGTCATCGGCATCGACGCCTCGGACCTGTTCCTGGAGAAGCTCCGGGGCGTCGTTTCGCCCGAGCGCAAGCGCAAGACGATCGGCCGGCTCTTCATCCACCTCTTCGAGCGAGAAGCGATGCGGCTCGGCGGCGCCGGTTTCCTGGCCCAGGGGACGATCTACCCGGACGTCATCGAGTCCAACCCGGTCAAGGGACCCTCGTCCGTCATCAAGTCCCACCACAACGTGGGCGGGCTGCCGGAGGGCCTGAAGTTCAAGCTCGTCGAGCCGCTCCGCGAGCTCTTCAAGGACGAGGTCCGGGCCCTGGCCCTCGAGCTGGGGGTCGACGCGGACTTCATCCACCAGCACCCCTTTCCCGGGCCGGGACTGGCCGTCCGGCTGATCGGGGAGGTCAACCGGGACAGCCTGGAGATTCTGCGGGCCGCCGACGACATCGTCCTCCAGGAAGTCCAGCGGGCGGGGATCTACAAGAAGCTGTGGCAGGCCTTCGCCGTCCTGCTCCCCGTCCGCTCCGTCGGCGTCATGGGCGACCAGAGGACCTACCACCGGGTCGTCGTCATCCGGCTCGTCCAGAGCACGGACGGCATGACGGCCAACTGGTATCCCGCGCCGGCCAAGCTCATGGCCCGCATCTCGACGCGCATCGTCAACGAGGTCCAGGGCGTCAACCGCGTCGTCTACGACGTGACGACCAAGCCGCCCGGGACGATCGAGTGGGAATAGGAGAGATCGTCCGGCCGGCCCGCCGGGGCGGCCCCGCCGGATTCGGGAAAGGCTGTCGCTCATGGAACCGACGTTCGTCCACCTTCACAACCATTCCGAGTACAGCATCCTTGACGGCTGCTTGAAGGTCGATGACCTCGTCGTCGCGGCCTACGAGAACAACATGCCCGCGGTGGCCATCACCGACCACGGCAACATCTTCGGCGCCGTCCAGTTCTTCAAGCAGGCCAAGGCCCGGGGCGTCAAGCCCATCCTCGGCTGCGAGGTCTACGTCGCCCCCCAGAGCCGCTTCGACAAGAAGCCGGGCTCGGGCGGCGACGTCCACCACTTCCACCTCATCCTCCTCGTCAAGGACGACCTCGGCTACAGGAACCTCTGCCGCCTCATCACCCAGAGCTATCTCGAGGGGTTCTACTACCGGCCGCGGATCGACAAGGAGCTTCTAGCCGCCCACGCCGAGGGACTCATCGGGCTCTCGAGCTGTCTCAAAGGGGAGCTTGCGGTCTGGCTCAGCCGCGGCTTTCCCGAGAAGGCCGAGGACGCCGCCCGGGCCTACGCGACCATGTTCGCGGCCGGCGACTTCTACGTCGAGCTCCAGGACCACGGGCTCGCCGAGCAGAAAGCGGTCAATCCTCAGCTCATCGCCATCGCCCGCAAGCTCGACCTGCCCCTCGTGGCCACGAACGACATCCATTTCGCCCGCCGCGAGGACGCCGAGAGCCAGGACGTCCTCGTCTGCATCCAGACGAACCGGAAGATCTCCGACCCGGACCGGCTTAAATTCAGCACGGACCAGTTCTACTTCAAGTCCGCGGCCGAGATGGCCGAGCTTTTCCGCGATACGCCCGACGCCATCCAGAACACCGGCCGCATCGCCGCCCGGTGCGGCTTCGATTTCCCGACGAAATCCTACAACCTGCCCCTGTTCGCGCCGCCCGCCGGCAAGACCCTCAGCGCGTACTTCGAGGAGGTCGCCTGGGAGGGCTTCCGGGCGCGCATGGCCAGGCGGCAGGCCGAGGGCGGAAACGGCGGCGTTTCGCATCCCATGGGCGAATACGAGGACCGGATGAAGCGGGAGATCAAGCTCATCAAGCACATGGGCTTCGAGGGCTACTTCCTCATCGTCTGGGACCTGCTCAAGGCCGCCCGGGAGAAGGGCATCCCTGTCGGGCCGGGCCGGGGCTCGGCGGCCGGCAGCCTCCTCGCCTACGCCCTCGAGATCACCGAGATCGATCCGCTCGAGTACGACCTGCTCTTCGAGCGCTTCCTCAATCCGGAGAGGATCAGTTTGCCCGACATCGACATGGACTTCTGCGGCCGCCGCCGCCAGGAGATGATCGAATACGTGACGAAGAAGTACGGCCAGGAGAACGTCTGCCAGATCATCACCTTTGGGACCATGGCCGCCCGGGGCGCCATCCGCGACGTCGGCCGCGTCCTCGAGGTGCCGCTGCCCGAGGTCGATCGGATCGCCAAGATGATCCCGTTCGTGCCGGACGCGACGATCGCCGACGCGCTGAAGAGCGTCCCCGAGCTGAGCGCCCTCCGGGACCGGAATTCCAAGATCGCCCAGCTCCTGGCCATCGCCCAGAAGATCGAGGGTCAGGTCCGCCACCCCTCCATACACGCCGCGGGCATCGTCATCACGCCCAAGCCCCTCGTCGAATTCCTGCCCCTCTACCAGTCGGTCAAGGGGGAGATCACGACCCAGTTCCCCATGGGCGATGTCGAAGCCCTCGGCCTGCTCAAGATGGACCTCCTCGGCCTGCGGAACCTGACCGTCATCGACGACACCCGAGAGCTCATCCGCAAGGAGACAGGCCTCGTCATCGACATCAACGCGCTGCCCCTCGCCGACGGCCCGACCTTCGACGTCTTCAAGGCCGGGAACACGGACGGCGTCTTCCAGTTCGAGAGCCCGGGCATGAAGGACCTCCTGCGCCGCTTCCGCCCCGAAGAATTCCGCGACCTCATCGCTCTCAATGCCCTGTACCGGCCGGGCCCGCTCAAGAGCGGCATGACCGACGAGTTCATCCACCGCCGCAACCACCCCGAGCGGATCGCCTACGAACTCCCCGAGCTCGAACCCATCCTCAAGGAGACGCGGGGCATCATCGTCTACCAGGAACAGGTCATGCGCATCGCCACCGACCTGGCCGGGTTCACCCTGGCCGGGGCCGACATCCTGCGCAAGGCCATGGGCAAGAAGGACAAGGAGACGATGAAAGCGCAGAAGCAGAAGTTCGTCCAGGGCGCCAAGAAGAAGGGCATCAGCGCGTCCAAGGCCGACAAGATCTTCGAGCAGATCAAGGAGTTCGCCGAATACGGCTTCAACAAGTCGCACAGCGCCGCCTACGCCTTCCTGGCCTACCAGACGGCCTACCTCAAGGCCCATTACCCGGTCCACTTCCTGGCCGCCCTGCTGACCTCGGAAGCCGAGCGCGGGGCGACGCCCCAAGTCGTCAAGTATATCGGCGAGTGCCACGAGATGGGCATCCAGGTCCTGCCCCCCGACATCAACAAAAGCGAGTTCCGCTTCACGGTCGAGGGCGGGGACATCCGCTTCGGCCTGGCCGCGGTCAAGGGCATCGGGCAGGCGGCCGTCGAGGAGCTTGTCGCGGCCCGGAAGAAGGCCGGCGGCTTCAAGTCGCCGTTCGACCTCTTCCTCGAGCATGACACCAAGGTCCTCAACCGCAAGGCCGTGGAAAGTCTGATCAAGGCCGGCGCCTTCGACTCCCTGGGCTGGAGGCGGTCGCAGTGCTACCACATGCTCGACCGGATGATCGACTTCGGCCACGAGGTCCAGAGAACCCAGGCCGCCCGCCAGACCTCCCTCTTCGGCGCGGGCGGCGCCGAACCGCCCTCAATGCCCCAGGAGGTCCGGGAGATGCGGGAGTGGGATGAATCGCACGTCCTGTCCTACGAGATGGACGCCCTCGGCCTCTACATCACCGGCCATCCCCTGGCCCAGCACAAGGACCGCGTCCGCAAGCTCGTCTCCCACCTGCTCAGCGAGCTCGACTCCGAACGGGACTTCGACAAGGACGTCCGCCTGGCCGGCATTATCAGCTCCCTTAAGCCGCTCAAGACGAAAAAGGACGAGCGCATGGCCACGTTCGTCCTCGAAGACCTGACCGGCAAGATCGAGGTCGTGGCCTTTCCCGAATGCTTCGCCAAGCACGGCACCTACCTCCGGGAAGGCCAGCTCGTCTGGGTCAAGGGCAAGTACATGGGCGAGGAGGACAATCGCCGCATCAGCCTGAGCCAGGCCATGCCGCTCGCGGAGGCCTTCGAGAAGCAGGCCAAGCGCGTCGTCGTCCGCATCTTCCTGCCCGGCCTCGAGGAGGCGACGCTCTCCGAGCTCAAGACCATCCTGGACGCCCACGAGGGGAAATGCCCCATATGCTTCGAGCTCGAAACGCCCCACTCCTACCGCCTCGTGGCCCAGAGCGCCGAGGTCCAGAAAGTGACGCCGTCGGAGGAGCTCCTCAAGAAGGTCGAAGCCCTGCTCGGCGAGAAATCGGTATCGGTCGATTATTGAACCGCCGTTCGCAAATTGACAGCCAAGCCTAAAACGGGTAGATTAAGCTGACTATTTTCATGATTTTTTGAGGATCAACGTGCCCTATAGGATCATCGTGGCCGACCCGAGCCCTTCGGTGCAGAAGACGGCTCAGCTCGTCTTCGCCGAGCCGGAGTTCCGGGTCACCGTGTTCGAGGACGGGGCTTCGCTCCTCGAGTCGGTCGCGGACCTCCGGCCCGACGCGCTCCTCGTCAGCTTGTCCCTTCCCGGCCGGGACGGCTATGAGGTCGGCCGGAACCTGAGGAGCCGGAAGGAGCTGGCCACGGTCCCGCTCATCGGCCTGAAGGGGACCTTCGAGTCCATGGAAACCGACAGGAACGCGTCCTCAGACTACGACGAGGTCGTCCAGAAGCCCTTTGATTCCGAGAGGCTGGCCGCCGTCGTCCGGGAGCTCATCGCCCGGAAGACGGGGCCGTCGTCGCTGCCCGAGGAGCCCATCTGGTCCGGAGTGGGAGTCGCCGAAAAAGCGCCCGCGCCCGCCGGGCCAGGCCCGGCCCGGCCGGCGGCCGTCCCCGGTCCGCAGCTCAAGGACCTCGTCCGCGAGGAGATCGCCGGCATGGAGCGGGAGGTCGAGAAACGGGTCCGGGCGCGCGTCGTCGCGGACCTCAAGGAATGGATGTCGGGAGAAGGCAAAGGATTCGGTCCCAAAGAGTGACGAGATGAACGGCAAAGATGAGCTGGCGAAAGCCTACGACCCCAAACCCGTCGAGGAGAAGTGGGGGAAATTCTGGCTGGACGAAGGCCTCTTCACCGCCGACCCGAAGTCGCCGAAGCCGAAGTTCTCCATGGTCCTGCCGCCGGCCAACGTCACCGGCATCCTGCACATGGGGCACGCCCTCTGCTTCACCCTGCCCGACATCATCACCCGCTGGAAGAGGATGCAGGGCTACAATTGCCTCTGGCTGCCGGGGACCGACCACGCCTCGATCGCCGTCCACAACGTCATCGAAAAGAGCCTGGCCGAGAAAGGCCTGACCCGGGAGAAGATCGGCCGTGAGGAGTTCCTGCGCATCGCCTGGGACTGGAAGACAAAATACAGCGGGGTCATCACCGGCCAGCTCAAGAAGCTCGGCGCCTCGCTCGACTGGTCCCGGGAACGGTTCACCATGGACCCGGACTTCAGCCGGGCCGTGAACCAGGTCTTCGTTTCACTCTATGACGAGGGTCTGATCTACCGCGATTACTTCCTCGTCAACCGCTGTCCGCACTGCCGGACCGTCCTTTCCGATATCGAAATCGAGCACAAGGACCTGCGCGGCAAGCTCTGGCACATCCGCTACGCGGTCGAAGGGTCGGAGGAGTCCGTGGTCGTGGCCACGACGCGGCCGGAGACCATGCTCGGGGACACGGCCCTGGCCGTCCATCCCGATGACGAGCGCTACAGGCACCTCCACGGTCAGCGCGTCATCCTGCCGCTCCGGAACCGCCCCATCCCGGTCATCACCGACGAGCGCGTCGAGCGCGACTTCGGCACGGGCGCGGTCAAGGTGACCCCGGCGCACGACCCCGTCGACTTCGAGCTCGGGAAAAAACACGGGCTGGAGCAGGTCATCGTCATCGACGGCGCAGGGAAAATGACCGAGGCGGCCGGCCCGGAGTTCGCCGGCCTCGACCGCTTCGCCTGCCGGGCCAAGGTCGTCGAGAAGCTCCGCGAGCAGAACCTTCTCGTCAAGATCGAGGACCACGACCACGCCGTCGGCCACTGTTACCGCTGCAAGAACGTCATCGAACCCCACCTCTCCTGGCAGTGGTTCGTCCGCATCAAGCCGCTGGCCGACGAGGCCATCCGCGTCGTCGAGGACGGTTCGATCGAGTTCGTCCCGTCCAACTGGGCCAAGACATATTTCGAGTGGATGTACAACATCCACGATTGGTGCATCTCCCGCCAGCTCTGGTGGGGCCACCGCATCCCGGCTTGGCACTGCCGGGACTGCGAGCACATCATGGTGGCCATGGAGGCGCCGGAGAAGTGCGAGAAATGCGGCGGTCCGCTCGACCAGGACGAGGACGTCCTCGATACTTGGTTCTCTTCGGCTCTTTGGCCCTTCGGGACGCTCGGCTGGCCCGATGAAACGGAAGACCTCAAGACCTTCTACCCGACGGACCTCATGTCCACCGGCTTCGACATCATCTTCTTCTGGGTCGCCCGTATGATCATGATGGGCCTCAAGTTCCGAGGGGAGATCCCCTTCCGCCAGGTCTTCATCAACGGCCTGGTCCGGGATCTCAAGCGGCGCAAGATGAGCAAGTCCGAGGGCAACATCATCGACCCGCTGGAGATGATCGCCAAGTACGGCACGGACGCCCTGCGCTTCACCCTGGCCGCGCTGGCCGTGCCCGGTATGGACCTGGCCTTGTCCGAGGACCGCATGGCCGGCTACCAGGCTTTCGTCAACAAGATCTGGAACGCCTCGCGCTTCGTTCTGATGAACATCAAAGCGGACCGGGCCGAGGTCCGGGAGGCCGACCTGTCGCTCGCCGACCGCTGGATCCGCAGCCGGCTCGACGCCGTCACGGCCGAGATCGGAGCGAGCCTCGAGCAGTACAAGTTCTATGAAGCGGCCGACCTCGTCTACCACTTCGTCTGGCACGAGTTCTGCGACTGGTACATCGAATTCGCCAAGGTCGGCCTGCGCCAAGGCAACACGACGACCGAAGCCGTCCTGGCCGACGCCCTCGACCGCATCCTGCGGCTCCTCCATCCCTTCATGCCCTTCATCACCGAGGAGATCTGGCAACACCTGCCCGGGGCGGGAAGATCGATCACTGTCGCGCCCTTCCCGGTCCCCGAAACGGGCCGGCAGGACGAGGATGCGGGGCGGGTCATGGCCCTCGTCCAGGCGGTCATCGTCGAGACACGGACGGTCCGGGCTGAGAACCGCATCGCGCCCAAAGATAAGCTCCGCCTCATCGTCAAGGCGGCCGGCCGTGAAGAGACGGCCGCCCTCGAGGCCCAGGCGGCGTCCATCCGGGCTTTGGCCGGGCTCTCGAGCCTCGAATTCGCCGCCGCGTTGCCGGAAGGGAAGAGCCTCCTCAAGGGTGTCGCCGGCCCCTTCGAGATCGGGATCGTCCTGGAGAAACCCGCCGACCTCGGTCAGGAAAGGGAACGGCTCCGGAAGGAGCTGGCCAAGGTTGACGCGGAAGCCGCGAAGATCGAACGGAAGCTCGAGAACGCCGACTTCGCGGCCAAGGCGCCCACGGCTGTGGTCGCGGAAAACCGGGCCCGGCTCGAGGGGCTCCGGGCCAGGCGGGAGAAGCTCGGCCAGAACCTGGCCAAGCTCTCCGTCTCATCTTGACGCGGAGGGGGCGGGGACCCATGCCCGTCGGAACTATCGTCCATCGCCTGGAGAGCGTCTCCTCGACGAACGACGCGGCCCGCGCTCTGGCCCTCGACGGAGCGGCGCACGGGACGGCCGTCGTCGCCGGGGAACAGACCCGGGGCCGGGGGACGAAAGGGAGGACCTGGCATTCGCCCCCCGGCCTGGGACTCTACGCTTCGTTCATCCTCCGCGCTTCCGGCGGCGGACCCGTGCCGTTCCTTCACCTGCTGCCTCTGGCCGCAGGACTGGCCGCATCGGACGCCATCCTGGCCGCGGCCGGGATCGAGGTCCGGCTCAAGTGGCCGAACGATCTCGTCCACGGCGGGAAAAAGCTCGGCGGCATCCTGTCCGAGAGCGTCACCGGCGCAGCGGGCGGGGACTTCGCCGTCGTCGGCGTCGGCGTCAACGTCGGCCACGGGCTCATGGATTTCCCCGCGGACTTGCGCTCTTCCGCGACGTCCCTTCGGCTCGCCGGCGGCGGAGCGGCGACGAACGAGTCCCTTTTCGCCGGCCTTTGCCGGGCTCTCGACTGCTGGTATAATGCCCTCACCCGGGGAGCGAAGAAGCCGGTCGTCAGGGCGTTCGAAGAGAGGCTGGCCTTTCCTCCGGGCGCGTCCATCCGCGTCGTGACGGCCGCCGGGACGTTCATGGGGACCTGCCGGGGTCTCGACGCGGAGGGCCGGCTCGTAGTCGAACGCGCCGGCGCGGGCGGGACGGTCGTCCTCGAATCCGTCTTGGGCCTCGACGGGGCGTAACTAGGAGACGTGCGATGCTTTTAGCTTTCGATGTCGGGAACACGACGATCGCCATCGGGCTCTTCCGCGGCAAGAAGCTCGTCAAGAGCTGGAAGGTCAAGACGGACAGCGACAAGACGGGCGACGAGTACGGGGCCATCCTGCTCAACCTGATGCAGGTCGCCGGGCTCCAGACCGGGAAGATCTCCGGCGCCATCATCTCCAGCGTCGTCCCTCCCCTGACCCCTGTCGTCGAGGAGATGTGCCGGGATTACTTCGGCACGGCGGCCAGCGTCGTCGGCCCGGGCCTCAAGACGGGCATGCCCATCCTCTACGAGAATCCCCTCGAGGTCGGGGCGGACCGGATCGCGGCCTCGGTCGCCGCCTTCGAAAAGTACGGCGGTCCGGCCATCGTCGTCGATTTCGGCACGGCGACAACGTTCGACGCCGTCTCGGCTAAGGGCGAATACCTGGGCGGGGCCATCGCCCCGGGCATCCAGATCGCCGCCGAGGCCCTCTATCTCAAAACGGCCAGACTGCCCCGCATCGAAATCCGGAAACCGAAGCGGGCCATAGGCCGCACCACCGTGTCCAGCATGCAGTCCGGGCTCTACTTCGGCTACATCGGCCTGGTCACGAATACGATCGAGGAGGTCCGCAAGGAGCTCGGCAAGAACGTCCGGGTCATCGCCACCGGCGGTTTCGGCAGCCGGGTCGCGGCCGAGCTTCCGGCGATCGAGGCCTACGAGCCGGATCTCGTGCTCGAGGGCCTGCGGATCATCCACGCGAGAAACCGTGCCGCCCGGGCCTAGGCCGCGCGCAGGCCGGACGACCATGACCACCGAAGACAAGGGCCAGAGCGGCTATTACCAGACGATCGCCCGGGCCTTCCTCGAGCGCCGCGGCGGGCCGTTCTTCCTGTCGCCCAAGGACCAGTCGACGATCGCCGCGTGGGAGGCGAAAAGGATCCCCGTGCGCGTCGTGCTCGAGGGCATCGGCCGGACCTTCGACGGTCTCAGGACGCGGCGTCGGGGGACGAAGGGCGTCTCCCTTTCCTTTTGCGAGAGGCAGGTCGACGCGTCCTTCGCCCAGCACAAAGACCGGACCGCCGGCCGGGTAAAGGCCGCCGAGCCGCGGACCGGGAAAAAGGACAGGGCCCGCCGGGAAGTCGAAAAAGGGCTCCGCGCCCTCCCGCCCGAAGATAAGGAGCTCGCCCCTCTGCTCCAAGCGGCCCTGGACGCGCTGGCCGCGGTGAAACCCGACGAGGCGGCCCTCGAGCGGCTGGACGCCGAAGTCGAGGATATCCTTTGGGCCCGGGCGACGGCCGCGGAAAAGGAGGCGGCCGCAGCCGAGGTCCGGAAGAAGTTCCGCGGCCGGCGGCCCGAAGGCCTCGACGACCTGGTCCGCAGGAAGGTTGTCAAGGCTTCGAGGGACGGCCGCAGGATCCCCCACGTCTCCCTTTTTTATTACTGAGAGAATGCTCCATGGCCTCCGTCAAGGTCCTCGCCCTCCTCAAGAAGCACAAGGAGGGCCTGCCTTTCGACAAGATCCTGGCTGAGCTCGGCGTCAAGCGTCGGGACCGGGCCAAGCTCCTCGAGGAAATCCGCAAGCTCAAAGCCCGGGGCGAGGTCCGTTCCCTCCGCGGCCGTTTCCTGCTCGCCGAAAAGACCGGGCTTGTCCGCGGCCGATTCGTCACCGCCCGTCCCGGTTTCGGCTTCGTCACGCCGGAGGGCGGCGGCGAGGACATCTTCGTCCCCGCCCGGCACGCCCTGGGCGCCATGCCGGGGGACGAGGTGACCGTCGTCGTCAACGAGCGGGGCAAGTTCGGCAAGCCCGAAGGACGGATCGAGCGCATCCTCAGGAAGGGCCGGACCGTGCTTCTGGGGATCTACCGCGAGCGGGGCGGCGCTCCCTTCCTCCAGCCGTTCGACTCCCTTTCGCAGGACGACGTCCCGCTCAAGTCGCGCGGCCGGCTCCAACCCTCCCCGGGGATGATCGTCGAGGCCGACAGGGCGACCCTGGCCGTCACGCGGGTTTTCGGCAAGCCCGAGGACCCGGGGGTCGACGCCCAGGTGGTCGTCCGTCGCTACGGGCTCCGGTCCGAATTCGCCGAGGACGCCGCGCGGGAAGCCGCGGCCATCCCGGCCGCCGTCCCCGCCGCCGCGCTCGAGGGGCGCCGGGATTTTCGGGACTGGTCGTCCGTGACCATCGACGGCGAGAAGGCCCAAGACTTCGACGACGCCGTCAGCGTCCGGCGGCTCCCCGCCGGAGGCTGGCGCCTGGGCGTCCACATCGCCGACGTCTCCCACTACGTCAGGCCCGACAGTCCGCTCGACCGCGAGGCCTGCGAACGGGGGACGAGCGTCTATTTCCCCGACCTGACCCTGCCGATGCTCCCCGAAATACTCTCCAACGATCTCTGCAGCCTGCGGCCCCGGCAGCCGAGGCTGACCGTTTCGGCCCTGATGGACATCGCCGAGGACGGCCGGGTCCGCAAGACCGAGTTCGCCCCCTCCATCATCCGCACGGCCCACCGGATGACCTACACGTCGGTGTTCAAGATCTTCGAGGGTGACGCCGGAGAAACGAAGGCCTACGCCGACGTCGTCCCCGACCTCCTGCTGATGCGGGAGCTGGGCCGGGCCCTGCGCGAACGCCGCCTGGCCGAAGGGAGCCTCGACTTCGACCTCGTCGAGCCCGAGCTCGTCTACGAGGAAGGCAAGCTCCTGGCGGTCGCGGCCGCCGAGCGGAACGAGGCTCACCGCCTCATCGAGGAGTTCATGGTCGCCGCCAACGTCGCCGTGGCCGCTGCTTTTTCGGACAGGAAGATCCCGTCCATTTACCGCGTCCACCCTCCTCCGGCGGTCTCCGACCTGGAAAAATTGCGCGACCTCATCCTCCATTTTGGCTTGACCCTTCCGGAGCCGGCCAAGGTCCGCTCCAAGGACCTCCAGCGCGTCCTCGAAAGGGCCCGGGGCTCCGCGGGGGAGAAGTTCGTCGGCCTGCAGGTCCTGCGAGCCATGAAACTCGCCGTCTACGCGACCAAAAACGTCGGCCACTACGGTCTGGCCAAGGCCGACTATACCCATTTCACCTCGCCCATCCGGCGCTATCCCGACCTCATCGTCCACCGCCTGCTCAAAGGCCTCCTCGCCCGAGAGGGCGCGAGCCGGCTTCCCCTCGACGCGATCGCCGGGAAGTCCTCCGAGAGGGAACGGAACGCCGCCGAGGCCGAACAGTCTCTCGTCGAGTGGCGCATCTTCCGTTTGCTCAAGGACCGGTTGGGCGACGAGTTCCGGGGGATGGTCGTCGACATCGTAAAGGCCGGCCTCATCGTCGAGGTCGACGAGTATTTCGTTTCCGGTCTCCTGCCTTTCGACTCCCTGAGCGGCGCTTACGATCCTAAGCCCGCGGCCCGTCAGCTGAGGCCCAAGCGCCGCCGGAAGTCGTTTGACTTGGGGGACGAAGTTCGTGTCATCCTTGTCTCCTGCGACCCGGCCATGCGCCGCATGAGCTTCGTCCCGGCGGCGGACCAGGAGGAAAGCCGCCCATGAAAGCGCCCGCGTTCGACGCCGTCCTCGACTTCCCGCTGGGGAACGACGGCCCGGACCTCCAGGCCGAAGCCGTCTTCCTGGGGGGGGGCGTCGCCGCCCGATTCACGGACTACGCGGTCCCCGGCCGGAAGGAGGCCCCGTTCGTCCGCGTCGTCGCCGCCGGGTCGGTCGATGTCAAGTGGGGAGATCCGTTCGAAGTCCGGAATGCGGCCGGCGAGATCCTCGGCTGCGGGAAGTGCCTCTACCCGGGCGCTCCTTCCCCCGACGAGATCAAGCTTTCGAAGCGCATGGCCCTTCTGGCACGGCTCGCCCTCGGGGAAAAAGACATGCTCCTGGCCCTGGCGGAGCTCGGCGGCCTGAAAGGCCGGAAGGGAGAAGACCTGGCCTCCTTCTGCCGCCTGCCCAAGTCCCGCGTCGAGGCCCTGGCCCGGGCCCTCGAGGAGGAGGGCAAGGTCCGCATCCTCGTTTTTACGCCCCTTCACCTCGTCTCCCAGGACAGCCTGGATTTTCTCCGCGGCCGGGTCGTTTCCTTCCTCACCCAATACCATAAAAAGCATCCCTCCCAGCGAGGGGCGCCTCTCGAGAAGCTCGAGAAGCGCTTCGATGCGCCCCGTACGGTCCTCGTCTTGGCCCTCCGTCTCCTGGCCAAGGAAGGCCGGGCCATCGAAGAGGCCGGAGTCGTCCGTCTTCCCGATTTCCGCATCCCCCTCACGGCCGCCGACGAGGAAACCCTGGCCGCGCTCGAAGGGATGGTCCTCAGCGGCGAGCTCGGCAGCGTGACCTTGGACGACATCCGGGCGAAGTTCAAGCTCACGCCGGGAAAGCTTCAGACTCTTCTCGCCGTCCTCGCCGAGCGGAAGAAGATCGTCGAGGGCATCGACGGGTTCATCCTCCATTCCCGCTGGCTTGACGAGATCGTCCGCAAGATCCGCGGCTCCGGGAAGCGGGAATTGACCGTCGCCGATTTCAAGGAGATGACCGGCCTGTCGCGCAAGTACAGCATCCCCCTCCTCGAGTTGCTGGACAGCATGAGGGTAACGCGCCGGAAGGGCTCGGTTAGGGATATCCTTTAAGGTCTGCCGGCCCGGAGGGCGGCTTACTTCGTGTCGTCCTCGGGCTTCTTGTCGTCCTTTTTCTTAAGGGCCGTCTTGAGCAGGTCGCCGAAGATGCCGAACTTGGGCTCCTCTTTCGGGGCCGGCTTGAACTCCTCTTTCTTCTCTTTGGCCCGCTGTTCGAGGCCCTCTTCCTCTTTTTCCTTGACGGCGGCCAGGGCTTCCTGGACCGATTCTTCCTCGACGATCTTCTCTTCGATGACCCGGCGTTCGCTCTTCTTCGGGCGGGGGCCTTTTTCGCCCTCGGACTTGGGCTTCTTTTTCTTGAACGCCTTGTCCTTTTTCTGCGGGGCGTCCGGCTCCGGGGAGGGAACCGGCGCCTTCGGCCGCCCCTCAGGGGGCGCCTCGAAGCCGGTTTCGAGCTTGGCTCTGCGGAGCTCTTCGGCCACGGCTTCGAGGGCCGCTTCTTCGGGCGTGTAGGCCTCGGCTGCGGGCTCCCCGTAAACTTCGGCGAAGGCGGTCTCGACGGGCACCTCCTCCGGAACGAAGGGCTCGTGATAAGTGAAAACGCCCTTTTTCTTGTCGGACTTGGTGAATTCAGGCGAGTTCAGGAGGGTGAATTCCACGTCCTCCTGTGTCGTCTGGCGGACGATATCGATGAGGTGGTAGGCCCGCAGGAAGTGGAGGGAGTGCGCGGACGTGGCCAGGGCCGGGTCCTTGAAGACGAGGACGACGAGGTCCTTGAGGTCGAGGTCCTCGCGCGTCGCGGCGAGCGGAAGGAGACGGCCGAGCGTCTCGCGCTCGATATAGATGATCTTGTTGGGCTCGGAGAAGGTGTAGGCCTCCTCGCCGGCGTCCAGGAACTCATCCTTTTCGGCGTCGTAGCCTAGCCGGAGGACGGACATCTTCTTCTTCGATTTCTTGACCCAGAACTTGAACGTGTTGGGGCCGGTCTTCTCGAGGGTCAGGCTCGCCCCCTGGGGGATGTTGTACTGCGTGTAAAAGTCCTGGAGACCCAGGAAGAAGCTCTGGTTCGGGTAGTAATAGAGCGTGTAGGGCTTCCCTTCTTCGGGATCCGTGAAGGTGTACTCGCGGGCGTGGGCGAGCTCCTTGCCCAGGCTGCGGGGGACCTTGATCCCGCCCGAGAGGATCTCGCGCCAGGTGAGGTAAATCTTGATCGGGAAGGTCTGGACGATGCTCATCTCGGGCTTCTCGACCGCCTCGAGCTCGGGGAGCTTGATCATCGGGGCGGCTAGGGCGAGGCGCTCGGGCAGGGCGTTGAGGATCGTTTTGAGGTGCCACTTGCCCCAGCCGGAGTCGGCGAGGAGGATGAATTCCTTCTTGTATTTCTTCTCGAGGAGGGTGCTGAGGCTCAGGCAGGTCAGGTCGAAGAGGTCGCTCGAGGCCTCCAGGCCGAAGAATTTCCGGACCAAGTCCTCGGCCGCGGCCGAGCGCCGGGTCGCGACGAATTCGCCCTCGATCTCCCGGACTTTCTCCGGCAGGATGTCGACGCGCTTCGCCGCGAGCTGCCAGAAATCGTTCCAGCCGAAGACGTTCGGGTGCTTGGCCAGCCGGGCGCGGAGGTTCTTCTCGAGCGTCCTGAGGTCGCGCTCGGTCATCGGCAACTCGGTCAGCCGCGGATCGTCGCCCTTGGCCATGATCTCCGCGGCCTCGCTCCGACCTTCGAGGCTCGACGGGAGCAGGACCTGGGTCCTCGTCTTCTTCATGTAATCGATGTACTTTCGGAAAACGCCGCCTCCGGGGTAGCCGACATCGAGCATCTCGCAGTTGAAGTGCTTGGAGAATGTCTTGGCGACGACCTTAAGGATGATCCGGCCTTCGAAATGCTCGACGGACTTGCTGCCCACGGTCAGGGGCTCGTTGTAGTCCTTCTCGATGAAGTCGCCCACCTCATAGCGGGCATACGGGTCGTACTTCTTGACGTCCTGGGTCCGTTCCGAGGCCGTCTTCTCGAAGGCCAGCTTCCCGGCGAGGTCCCGCGTCGACTGGGGGTGGGGCGTCCGCTCGAGCTCCCGCTCGACGAGGGCGAGGTCGTCCGCGGAGACCGTGGTAAGGTTGGTCGCTTCTGTGTCCATGGTCAGTCTTTTTTCCCCATCAGCGCGAGGAGGATGGCCTTCTGGGCGTGGAGGCGGTTTTCGGCCCCGTCGTAGACGACGGAGTTGGGCGAGTCGATGACTTCGTCGGTGACTTCGTCGCCGCGGTGGGCCGGCAGGCAGTGCATGAAGAGGGCGTCCTTCTTGGCGTGGGACATGAGCCGGGCGTTGACCTGGTAGGGCGCGAAGATCCGGGCCCTGGCTTCCTTTTCCGCCTCCTGGCCCATGGACGCCCAGACGTCGGTGTAGACGGCGTCGGCCCCGCTCGCGGCCTCCTCGGCGGAGGTCGTCAGCGTCAGGGCGAAGCCGGTGTCCTTGCCGTCCTCCCTGGCCGCCCGGACAATCTCGGGCTTCGGCTCGTAGCCGGTGGGGGTGCCGACGGCCATCTTCGTCCCGCCGCGGGCGGCGGCCAGCATGAGGCTGTGGCAGACGTTGTTCCCGTCGCCGACGTAGGCCAGCTTGAGGTTGGCCAAGGAGCCTTTGTGTTCTCGCAGGGTCAGGAAGTCGGCCATCGCCTGGCAGGGGTGGGACAGGTCGGTTAGAGCGTTGATGACAGGGATCTTCGTGCTGGCGGCGAGGTCGACGGCGATCTGGTGCCCGAAGGTCCGGATCATGATCCCATCGACCCAGCGCTCGAGGTTCTTGCCGATGTCGTAGGCGCCTTCGCGGCTGCCCATCTGGATGTCGGAGGGGGCGAGGTAGATGGCCTCGCCGCCGAGCTGGAGCATGCCCGCTTCGAAGGTCATCCGCGTGCGCAGGGAAGGTTTCTGGAAGATCATGGCCAGGATCTTGTGCTTGAGCGCCTTGCGGTACTTGTCGGGGTGCTTTTTCACCTCCGTGGCGTGGTCGAGCAGCCGGCCGAATTCATAGATGCTCAGATCGCGTATGGACAGGAAATCTTTCTGCATCGCGGTTCCTCCTAAGTCGAAGCGACGATCCGGGTCCCCGACCGGTTGAGCAGGGCGGCCTTGAGGTGGGCGTCCTTGGTGATGAGGACCTCCCGGCCGCCGGCCTCGATGTACTCGACGGCGGCCCGGATCTTTGGCCCCATCGACCCCTCCGGGAACTGGCCGTCGGCCAAATGCTTGCGGGCTTCGTCCACCGTCAGGACCGGGGCCTCCGCCTGGTCGGGCTTGCCGAAGTTGATGTAGACGCGCTCGATGGCGGTCAGGATGACGAACAGGTCGACCTTGACCTCGCGCGCGATCAGGCTCGCGGCGTAGTCCTTGTCGATGACGGCCTCGACGCCCTCGAAGAGGCCGTTGCCGTTGATGATGACCGGGATGCCCCCCCCGCCTGCGGCGATGACGATGCGGCCGGCCTCGACGAGCTCGCGGATGATCCCCTTGGGGACGACGTCGATGGGCTTGGGCGAGGCGACGACCTTGCGGTAGCCCCGGCCGGCGTCCTCGATCATCGTCCACTTCTTCTCGCGGGCGAGCTGCTGCCCCCGGTACTTCGAGTAGAACGGGCCGACCGGCTTGGTCGGCCTCCCGAAGGCCGGGTCGTCCTTGTCGACGACGACCTGGGTGACGAGAGAGGCGACCTCCTTGTCGATCGAACGGCGGCGGAGCTCGTTGATGATCGCCCTCTCCAGCATGTAGCCCATGCTGCCCTCGGTCATGGCGTCGCAGACGTCGAGCGAATAGGGCGGGATCTTGTTGGCCGCCTCCTCCATCTGGATGAGCAGGTTGCCGACCTGGGGGCCGTTGCCGTGGACGATGATGAGCTCGTAGCCCTTGCGGACGATGTGGACCATGAGCTCGGCCGCCTTCTGCGCGTTCCGCATCTGCTCGGTCTGCAGACCTCTTTGGTCTTCGGGGAGCATGGCGTTGCCGCCGAAGGCGACGAGGGCGATCTTTGGTCTCATCGAAGCCTAGAATTTCTTGAGCACGTCCTTGAGCGTGGGCGAGCCGATCTCCTCGAGCTCGTAGCCGACGCGCAGGATGGGCTTCGAAACGGTTATGACTCTGGTGATGTCGATGGGTGTCGCGCTGACGACGAGGTCGCAGGGGATGGCCTCGATCGTCTTGGCCAGCTCGCGGGTCTGCTTTTCGCCGTAGCCCATGGCCGGCAGGACGTTGTCGAGGTGGTTGTATTTCTCGAAGGTCTTTTTGATCGTGCCGACGGCGAAGGGGCGGGGGTCGATGATCTCGGCCGCGCCGTACTTCCTGGCGGCGACGATGCCGGCCCCGTATTTCATGCCGCCGTGGGTCAGGGTCGGACCGTCCTCGATGACCAGGACGCGCTTGCCCGTTATCCGGCCGCCGTCCTTGACGATCGTCGGCGAGTTGGCTCGGATGATCGTCGCCTTGGGATTGATCCTCTTGGCGTTGGCCAGGACGAGGTCGATACCCTCCTGCTTGGCCGTGTCCATCTTGTTGATGACGATGACCTGGGCCCGGCGGAAGTTCGTCTCGCCGGGATGGTAGCGGAGTTCGTGGCCGGCCCGGTGGGGGTCGGCGACGACGATCTCGAGGTCGGACTTGTAGAAGGAGAAGTCGTTGTTGCCGCCGTCCCAAAGGATGACGTCGGCCTCTTTCTCGGCCTGGCGCAGGATGGCCCCGTAGTCGACGCCGGCGTAGACGATGATGCCCTTGTCGATGTGGGGCTCGTACTCCTCGCGCTCCTCGATCGTGCACTCGTGCTTGTCGAGGTCGGAGTAGTCGGCGAAGCGCTGGACCTTCTGCTTGACCAGGTCGCCGTAGGGCATGGGATGGCGGATGGCGGCCACCTTGCGGCCCTTCTTCTGGAGGATCTGGGCAACCTTGCGGCTGGTCTGGCTCTTGCCCGAGCCCGTCCGCACGGCACAGACGGAGACGACCGGCTTCTTGCTCTTGATCATCGTATCATCGGGGCCGAGGAGGACGAAATTGGCCCCGGCGGCCATGACCTGGGAGGCCTTCTGCATGACGTACTCGTGGGAGACGTCGCTGTAGGCGAAGTGGACGTCGTCGACCTTGTGGGCGGCGATGAGGTCGTTGAGTTCCGTCTCGGCGTGGATGGGGATGCCCTTGGGGTAGAGCTTCCCGGCCAGCTCCGCCGGGTACTTACGCCCCTCGATGTCGGGGATCTGCGTGGCCGTGAAGGCGACCACCCGGTAGTCTTTATTATCCCGAAAATAGGTGTTGAAGTTGTGGAAATCGCGCCCGGCGGCGCCCATGATGATGACCTTTTTCATACGGCGATCTCCTTTTTCATAATGAAAAAACTCCTCCATCCTTAAGTCACCGAGATTCAATTGTAAAGAAAGAAGCATAAGTATAGCCCACATAGGGATTTAATTCAATATGGGGGGCCTCGTGGATCATCCTCGCTCGCTGCGATGATTTTTCACGCCGGTCAGTGCGCCGGACTCGGCGCCAAAACAACTCGCTCGGCGTGCGCTACGCCGAGTTCAAACACGTTTTGGCGGTTTTCCCTAAAACTGCCCTCGTCCGGCACGCTGCCCGGCTAAATCACCGCTTATGCTCGCTCAGATGACCCACTTCGGCCCATTTTATTGGGGAAACTAGGACAAGCTCCCCGCTAAGAGGGGTCCCATGGACAAGCCGGCCGGAATCCACCGAGCGAAAAACGGTGGATTCCTGTCGGCCGCTCTATCGCGGCCTTGAGGGGGGCGAGATCTTGCGGCCGGGGGCCTTTTTCAGGAATCCCCCTTGGGGGCGAGGGGCCGGGGGCCGGCGGACCTTCTGCCAGGCGGGTTTCTGACGGCGGTTGACGGGATGGGCCATGGAGAACCTCTAGAGAGTGACGATTTCGACGGCAAGGGCCGCCGGGTCGAGGAGGGCGACCGTGCTTTTCCCGCTGAGCCAGCCGCCCGCCTCTCCGGGATTGATGAGAAGAGCGCCGTCCCGGCGCTCGATCAGGGGCCTGTGGCTATCGGAGAGGATGCCGATCATGGCGTTCGTCCGGGGCTATTATAGCAAAGAGAACGGTTCGGGGGCGAGCCCCCCGCCCCTCGGAGAAATTCTCAAGAGGGAACGCGCCGTATTGACAGTTCCGGACGATTTGCTTAAGATATAACGGCTTTAAAAAGCAATGGTTAGGCGCGTAGCTCAGTGGGAGAGCGCTTCCCTGACACGGAAGAGGCCGTGGGTTCAATCCCCTCCGCGCCTACCACGAGAATCAAGCGGTCAGAATTCAACGGGCCGGCGGACCGGCCGGATTTGAATCGCCCGCCCTTTCGGACTGCAAAAGAGAATGAGCGACGAGATCGATATTCCAATCGATGTCTTGAGGCACAGCGCGGCGCACCTCCTGGCCCACGCCGTCCTCGACCTCTACCCGGAGACCAAGACCGGCATCGGCCCGGCCGTCGAGACCGGCTTCTATTACGATTTCCTCAGGGACAAGCCCTTCACCCCAGAGGACCTCGAGGCGATCGAGAAGCGGATGAAGCAGATCGCCCGGGAGAACGTCCCGGTCGAGAGGCTCGTCCTGGCCAAGGACGAGGCCGTCCGCATGTTCGAAGGGATGAAGCAGGAGCTCAAGGTCGAGCTCATACGGGAGAAGGGCGACGCGACCGTGACCATCTACCGGCAGGGCCCGTTCGCCGACTTCTGCCTCGGCCCCCACGTGCCCGCGACCGGAGTCCTCCAAAACGTCAAGCTGCTCTCGGTCTCGGGGGCCTACTGGAAGGGCGACGAACGCGGCGCGCAGATGCAGAGGATCTACGGAACGGTCTTTCCCTCCAAGAAGGAGCTCGAAAACCACCTCCGCCTGCTCGAAGAGGCCAAGAAGCGCGACCACCGCCGGCTGGGGGCGGAGCTCGACCTCTACAGCACCAACGACGAGCTCGGCGGCGGGCTCATCCTCTGGCATCCCAAAGGCGCCCGCGTCCGGGCCGTCATCGAACAGCACTGGCGGGAGCGCCATTGGGCCGGCGGCTACGACATCCTCTTCACGCCCCACATCGGGCGGGCGGCCCTCTGGCAGACCTCGGGCCACCTCGGCTTCTACAAAGACAGCATGTACTCGCCGATGGACATCGACGACCAGCCCTATTACCTCAAGCCGATGAACTGCCCCTTCCATATCCAGATCTACAAGTCCCGGATGCGCTCATACCGGGACCTGCCCCTCCGCTGGGCCGAGCTCGGCACCGTCTACCGCTACGAGAGGAGCGGCACCCTGCACGGCCTTCTCCGCGTCCGCGGCTTCACCCAGGACGACGCCCACATCATCTGCACGCCGGAGCAGATCGAGGACGAGATCCTCCGGGTCCTCGATTTCTCGGTCTCCATCCTGGCCGACTTCGGCTTCACCGACAACAAGCTCGAGCTTTCGGTCCGCGACCCTAAGAACCCCGGAAAATACTGCGGCACGGACGACCTTTGGTGCCGGGCCGAAGCGTCGCTCGTCAAGGCCCTCGAGACGCGGGGTTACGCCTACGAGCGGATGGAGGGCGAGGCCGTCTTCTACGGGCCCAAGATCGACATCAAGATCAAGGACGCGCTCGGCCGGCACTGGCAGTGCACGACCATCCAGTTCGACTTCAACATGTCGGAGCGCTTCGACATGACCTACATCGCCGAGGACGGCCGGGAGCACCGGCCCTACATGGTCCACCGGGCCCTGCTCGGCTCGCTCGAGCGCTTCTTCGGCGTCCTCATCGAGCATTACAACGGGAGCTTCCCCCTCTGGCTCGCCCCCGTCCAGGTCGTCGTCCTGCCGATCGCCGAACGCCACGAGGACTACGCCCGGTCCCTCGACCGGACCTTCCAGGCGAACGGCCTGCGCTCGTCCGTCGACCTCAGCCGGGAGAAGGTCGGCAAAAAGATCCGCGAGGCGGAGCTCCAGAAGATCCCCCTCATCCTCGTCGTCGGCGACAAGGAGGTCGAGCGCGGCTCGGCCTCCCTCCGCGTCCACGGCCAGGGGGACAAGGGCGAAGTCGACGTCGCCCGGTTCCTCGAACAGGCGAAAGAATTCCATCACAATAAAAATTTATCGATGAATTTCTAGAGGAGGACCGACCATTTTTAAGAGACACGGCTACTATCCTGCGGTCGTTAAGGCCAAGCCCCACCGGACGAACGAGATGATCTCCGCGAGGGAGGTCCGGGTCATCGACGAGGAGAAAAACGCCCTCGGCGTCCTGACCACGAGCCAGGCCATCCAGCTGGCCCGCGAACGCGGCCTCGACCTCGTCGAGATCGCGCCCACGGCCGACCCGCCCGTCTGCAAGATCACCGACTACGGCAAGTTCCTGTACGAGCAGCACAAGAAGGACCACGAGGCCAAGAAGCATCAGAAGCAGATCCAGATCAAGGAGATCAAGTTCCGCCCCAAGATCAGCGTCCACGACTACGACTTCAAGATGAAGCACGTCAAGCGCTTCCTCGGGGAGGGCAACAAGGTCAAGATCACCGTCATGCTCCGCGGCCGGGAAAAGCAGAAGCCGGAGCTCGGATATCAGGTCCTCGACAGGGTCCTCGCCGACGTGAAAGAAATGGCGACGCAGGATGGTTCGGCCCGGAAACAGGATTGGGCCGTTTCCGCGCTGCTGGTCCCCACGAAGTCAGGAGGAAAAGATGCCAAAGCTAAAAACCCACAAGGGAGCGCAAAAGAGGTTCAAGGTCACGGCGAAGAAAAAGTTCCTTCACGCCCGGGCGAATAAAAGCCACATCCTGACCAAGAAATCCTCCAAGCGCAAGCGGCGCCTGGGCAAGTCCGTCGAGGCCAGCCCGGCCGACCGCAAGGCCCTCAAGACGATGCTTCCGTACGACATATAACCGCGCCCGGCGCACAAGGAGACGATCATGCCACGCGTAAAACGCAGCACCAAGAGACGCGACCGGCGGAGGAAGGTCCTCGGCCTGGCCAAGGGATATTTCGGAGCCAAGAGCCGCAATTACCGGACGGCCAAAGAGGCCGTCGAAAAATCCCTGCTCTACGCCTACCGCGACCGGCGAGCCAAGAAGCGGGATTTCCGCAGCTTGTGGATCGTCCGGATCAAGGCGGCCGCCCTGATCAACGGGACCTCCTACAGCCGCTTCATCCGCGGCCTGAAGACGCTCGGCATCGCCCTCGACCGCAAGATCCTGGCCGACCTGGCCGTCAACGCCCCCGCGACGTTCGCCCACCTGGTCCGGATGACGATAAGCACCGCGGCCTAGCTTCCGCAGATGGCGAACCTCAAGGACCGGGTCGAAGGTCTCCGGAAGGCGTTCGAGGAAGCGGCCCTCAAGGCCGACGACGCCAAGTCTCTCGAAGAGCTCCGGAACGCCTTTCTTAGCCGAAAGAAAGGCCACGTCACCCTTCTGTTCGAAGACCTCAAGTCCGTGCCCGCGGCGGACAAGCGCGAAGCGGGCCGGCTGGTCAACGAGTTCAAGACCTTCGTCCAGGACGGGCTCCAGGCCCTCATTAAAAATCTTCCCACTGGGCTTATCGGGCTCAGAGGCAGCTCCTCCGGCACCTCGCGAGCGTCCGGTAAGCTGTCTCTTATTCCTCCTATGGACATGACGCTCCCCGGCCGGAAAAAATACGTCGGGGCCGCCCACCCGCTCGTCCTCTTCCAGCAGGAG
>MEYF01000071.1:0-326 GCA_001775755.1 Candidatus Aminicenantes bacterium RBG_19FT_COMBO_65_30
TGTGATTCCCACGGGCTAGGTCAACATTAAGAAAGCAAAAGAGGATTGTCAAGGACGGCCGGGGGGAGCGGATAGGCGGCCTTAATTCGGAAATTGGTATTGTGTCCCCGATTTGAAAGTCCTCCGGCGGCTGAAGCGTCACTGGAAGAGAGGGAGGGGCCTGCTCTATGAGCTAGCACTTGACAATAATATGATATTAGCATATAAAATATGATGGAGTATGAAATGGTAAGAAAAACTGTTGTGATGGATGACAATCTAGCCAAGGATATCGACCTTTTTGCCAGGAAGGAAGCCCGTGATTTTTCGGGCGCCCTGCGCTATGC
>MEYF01000071.1:337-584 GCA_001775755.1 Candidatus Aminicenantes bacterium RBG_19FT_COMBO_65_30
ATACTGGAGATCAAGGACATTCTTGAAGCCAAGGCCGAATACGAGGAAGGCCGCCTTAGCGAACTCGACCCGCGGTCCATCTGATGCGGCTCCTCGAAACCTCCAAATTCCAGAAGCTACGGAAAAAGCTGAAGGACGAAGAAGAGCGAGACTCGCTCAAGAATGCCGTCCTTCAAGTTCTCGAGAATCCGGAAGCGGGAAAAAAACTCAAGGGCGAGTTTCGGGACCTCCGCGCACTCCGCTTTGC
>MEYF01000071.1:689-22543 GCA_001775755.1 Candidatus Aminicenantes bacterium RBG_19FT_COMBO_65_30
TTATCCGGATAGGGCGGGTGCTTGGGCACCTCGACCGGATCTTTCTTGATCAGCTCCTGGAGGTGTTTGATGGCCGCCTCGAGCTGGGCGTCCTTTCCTTTGAACGTGGCGTGCGGCAGGTTGTCGACGACGATGTCCGGGTCGACGCCATGGCCTTCGATGAGCCACTCGCCCTCGGGCCCGTAGACACCGGTCTCGGCCGCCGAGGCGATGCCGCGGTCGACGAGGACGTTGGACGAGCTCAGCCAGATCTCGCCGCCCCAGGTCCTCGTCCCGATGACCTTGCCCAGGCCGAGGCGCCGGAAGCCCTCGCTGAAGGCCTCGCCGTCCGACGCCGTGCGCTCGTTGCAGAGGACGACCATGTGGCCGCGGAAGGCGTGCTGCATGTTCCAGGTTGGGTTGCCGACCCGGTCCTGCCAGTAGAACCAGGCTTTGCGCATGAGCTTTTCCAGGATCCAGGAGTCGATGTTGCCGCCGCGGTTGTGGCGGACGTCGATGATCAGGCCCTTGCGGTCGAACACCGGGTAGAAATTCTTGACCCATTCGGTGTAGTTGTCGCCGCCCATGGCCCTCAGGTGGACGTAACCGATCTGGCCCTTACCGGCCTTTTCGACTTCGAGCCGCCGGGTGTACTCCCACTCCGCGTAACGGAGGTCGGACTCGGCGCCCGTGGTGATCGGAACGACGATTTCTTTCCGGACCGCCCCTCCCGCCGCCGGCTTGACCTCGAGCAGGACCTGTTGGCCGGCCGTGTTCCTCAGCAGGAGGGAGGGGTCGGCGACGCTCGTCGCCGCGACGCCGTTGATCGAGACGATCACGTCGCCTTCGCGGATGGCCGACATCGGCTTTCCGAGGGGCGACATGCGCTCGGGATACTCGGGGTCGGCCCTGTAGATGTGCTCGATCCGATAGCCGCCCTTGGCCTCGTCGCGGACGAGGAGCGCCCCGAGCGACCCGGGGGCGACGCTGTCCGCCGGCTGTCTCAGATCGCCGCCCCGGACGAACGTGTGCAGAGCCGAGAGCTCGCCGACGAGGTGGGCCAGGAGGTCGTTGAGCTCGGCCCGGTCGCTGACCCGGTCGACGAACTGCCGGTGCCGCTCGAGCAGCCCCTGGTAGTCGACGTTGTGGAGGTTGCGGTCGTAGAAATAATCACGCTCCATCCGCCAGGCGTCGAGGAACATCTGGCGCCATTCCTCGCGCGGGTCGATGGAGAAGGTCCAGCGGGAGAGGTCGACCCGCCTCTCGGCCAGGGTCTGCTGGGTCGGCTGGGCCGTCCCGGCGTCGATGACGTAGAGGTCGCCGCCCTTGCGGACGAGGATCTTCTTGCCGTCGGCCGAAAGCTCGAAGTTCCGGACATCCTCGAGGAGCGTTTTGGCCTGGATGTTCCGGGTTTTGATCTCGACGGCCTGGAGCTTGGGCTTGCCGGCCGCATTCGATTCCTCGTCGATGAAGAACAGGGCCTTGTCACCGACGACGAGGCCGCCGTAGACGCTCGCGGGGAGCGGGACCTCGAACACGCGGTCCTGGATGCCGGCGAGGTCGATGTCGACCTTGGGAACGGGCGCCGGCTTGACCGCTTCCTTGGCCCCCTTCTCATCGCCGCTGTCCTTCGCTGCGCCTTGGAGCTCCGTCGCCGGCGCGAAGGGGAACGTTTCCTTGGCCGTCAGGGCCATGGCGTAGATCTTGGTCGTCTTGTCGAAATACGGCTCGGGCTGGCGGGCGCCCCACGGGCTGCCCACGACGCTCCGGAAATAGCGGTCCGAAAGGAAGTAGAGCCATTTCCCGTCCGGGCTCCAGGCCGGGTTGTAGGAATCGACGCGGTCGTTCGTGAGCCCGGTCGTCCGGCCGGTCTCCGCTTCGAGCAGCATGACCTGGCTGAAGAGGTTGTCGGCGCCCTGGACATAGGAGACCCAGCGGCTGTCCGGCGACCAGGCGAAGTCGCCGAACATCCCGGCGCCGGACTCGGCGATCCTGGTGAGGGCCTTCTTCCCGACGTTGAACAGCCAGAGCTGGTAGTCCTTGTCGGCGAAAACGATCCATTTTCCGTCGGGAGAAGGGATGCCGTCGAAACGGATGACTTTAGCCCCGGTCGTCAGCTGTTCCGCCGGGCCGAGACCGTCGGCCGCGAAGCGGTGGAATTCCCACTCGCCCGTTTCGTCGCTGAGGACCATGAGGCTCTTGCCGTCGCCGAGGAAGCGCGCCGCCCGGGCCCGGACGCCGTCCTTGCGGCTGACTCTGACCCATCGGCCGTCGCCGACTGGGGCGACGAAGACGTGACCTCGGGAAACGAGGACGACGCGGTCGCCCGAAGGCGAGACGTGCCCCGAGGTGAGGTAATCCAAGGGTTTCGTCACCCACCTCTCGCGCATCTGGTCGAAGTCCGAGGGCAGGGAGACGGCGAGCCCGGCGTCCTTTCCGGAGGCGATGTCGAAGACGCGGATGTCGGCCACGAGCTGGTAGGCGATGCGGCCGCCGTCGAGACTGGGCGAGCTGGCGTCGTATCCTTTATGGAAGGTGTGCTGTTTGAGCCCGCCGCCCTTGAGGTCCATGGACCAGATGTTCATGGAGCCGTCGCGGTCGCTCAGGAAATAAACCCGGTCCTGCCAGACCATCGGATTCTTGCTCGTCCCGGCGTAGTCGGGGGTCAGAGGCGCGGCCTCGTCGGAGCCGATGAGGAATGCCCACAGGTTCTGGGCCGTGCCGCCCTTGTAGCGCTTCGTGTAGCTGCCCTGGAAGGGGAGGCGGGTGAAGAAGAGCTCCTTGCCTGCCGCGTCGAATGAACCATCGGCCGCTTGGTTGAGGGGAAGCAGGGTCTCGGCGTTCGTCGCCGGGTCGAGGATGACGAGCTGGATGTTGGGCAGAGTCGAGTATTTTTGAGTGGCATAGAGGATCTTCCCGCCGGGCGTCCAGCCTACGACCGTCGCCGTCTGCCCGGCGAAGGTCCGGCGGACGGGCAGGCCCCCGGCGAGGGGCATGGTGTAGACTTCGGTCGGGCCTTCGTACTGGGCGGAGAAGGCCAGGGTTGCGCCGTCGGGCGAGATGGCCGGATAGGCCTCCGTCCCCGAATGCGATGTCAGGCGGCGGGCCATGCCGCCCCGGACGTCGACCGTCCAGAGGTCCCCCTCCGATGTGAAGACGACGACGTCGCCATGGATAGCGGGGAAACGGTAGTAACCGTTCCGGCCGGCGGCGAAGCCGGCCTGGGCGAAACAAAAGAGACAGAGGATGACGGCGGCGAGGCCGAATAGTTTTTTCATGACCTTCTCCTTTTAAGGGGAAATTCGCGAAGCCTTATTGTATGGACGCGGGCGCCGGGAATTCAAGCGTTTTGGCGAAAAATGCTATGATAAACCTCGCTTTGGGCAGGGGAACGCCTTGAATTCCGGGAAAATAGACAAATCGGGCTTGGAGAAGGGTCATTATCAACAGAAAGCACAGAAAGAAAAGCGGCGGTTGCTGAAACTCGAGGAGCTCTATGATCGCCATGGAGAAAGCCTGCATCGGTATCTCGTTTTCAGGCTCGGCTCGGCGGAGGATGCCGAGGACGTCCTGCAGGAGACCTTCTGCCGTTTCGCCCGGTACGCCCTGCGCTGGAGGTTGGTCCGGAATCCTCAGGCCTTCGTCTTCAGGGTCGCCCGGAACGAGGCCAACCGCTTCCTCAGGCGCAAGCTTGGCCATCGCGAAGGGGAGAAAATGATCCTGTCCGGGGCGGCAACGGGATTCGCGGCGGCGTTTGTCGCCCCTGAGGAGCCGTCCCTGGGCCTGCTTCTGCGCCGGGCCGAAGAGCTGCCTGCCGAGCAGAAGGAAATCATCTTCCTGAAAGTTTTCGACGGCCTGACATTCAAGGAGATCGCGTCGGTCCGCGGAATTTCGGCCAACACCGCCGCCAGCCGGTACCGCTACGGGCTGGCCAAGCTCCGCGAGGCCGTGGAGGGGAAAAAATGATTGAGCATGATGCTGAGGATATCGAAGAATCCCTCAAACGGATCGTTCCCAAGCCGGCGCCTCCCGGACTCCGGCAGCGGGTCCTCGCCTCCGCCCTCGAATCCCGGAAGGACGCCGCTTTGACCCCGCGGATGCGGATCGTTGCGATCGTATGCTCCATTCTGATTGTAGCTATCCTCGGCGCCGACTCACTCCTCGGGAGACACGAGTCCGCCCAGATAGCCGCCCTGCTTGATGGCCGGCCCTCGGTCCGTGCGGTGGCGGAGGATGCGTCCGATCTCGCGGAAGTCATGGGCGGGCAGTGTGCCGATGAGGATGCCGTCAAGAGGCTGCAAATCATGGCCGCGACCACGGCCCGGAAAAACCAAGAGCGCAATATTATTGAAGCCCGGAAAGGGCTGAAGGGATGGCTTGAAAATGAAAGTTTCGAAAATATTGATTAAGACCGGCCTTGTCCTTCTGGCCGTCCTGACAGTCGTGCTGGCCGTCCGCGCGGTCTTCAATTATACAGAAGGCCGTAAGCTGGCCCGGGCGGTGGCCGAGCTCAAGGAGCAGGGTATTCCAATATCGGCCAAGGACCTGGCTCCTCCATGCCCTGATGAAGACAACGCCGCCCGCCTCTGGAAGGCCGTCGAGAACCTCCTGCTTATCGGGGGAGAGGACAGGGGGACTCTCGCCCTGGCGTTTACAAATTTTGTGGCCGGCAAGCCGCTCGATCCAACCCACCGGGACGCCCTGGCCAAGATGATAGTCAGGAACGAAATGGCCCTTCAACTCATGTGTAAGATGGGCGGCAAGCCCTGCTTTCTTTATCGAGACCCGGCGGCTGCTCTGACCGAGACAAAGATCCCTGACGCAGTCAAGATGATTTTGACGACTCGTTTGCTCGGATTCGAGGCCTTGTTGATGGCGGAGGGCGGGGACGTCCTCGGGGCAGTCGAGAAGCTCCGGGCGGCCCTGAAATCCTCGCCGAAGCTGGCTGGGGAAGGTCTCTTGATCACATATCTGCTCGCCGTCGCGGACACAAGAACGCTCCTTTCCTTCCTCTCCGGTGTCTGTGGCGGGCGGATCTTAGCCGACGCAACTCTTGTTTCGCTCATCGATGAAATCGATCCCTCAGCCTGGCGCTCGCGCCTGGCAAAGTCGATATCGGGAGAAAGGATTTTCAACCTGGAATGGGGTTCCGACCTGATCCAGGGGAAGGTCCGAGCAATGGCCGGCGAAAAAAGCACCAACCGCCTGCTTTACTGGCTCATACGACCGATCCTGAAGGCAGAGGTTCTTTGGCGCCTCCAGAAATATTCACGCTGGGAGCAGATTGCCGCCAATCCCTATTTTCGGCAGAGGGAGTTATTGAAGACGGAAAGCAAGGTTCTGGATCATGCCCCCTGGTACTTCAAATTATCGGGTCATTGGGAAGGCGGCGCCTTTGGAACGATCTTCCTGAAGAACGCGATGCTCGAAGCGACCTTTCTCGTCTCGCGGACGGGCCTTGCCTCCAGGCTCTATAAAAGCAGGATGGGGAAATATCCAGAAAACCTGGAGGCCCTCGTCCCGGGCATCCTGAACGAAGTCCCCATTGATCCCTTCACGGGCAAGCCACTCGTCTATCGGAGGGAAGGAGAGGGCTTCATCGTCTACAGCCTCGGCTCGAATGAGAAAGACGACGGCGGCCGTTCGACCTACATGATCACCCAGGAGGTCATGGACAAGGACGATGACTGGACATGGAGGGAGGACAGATGAAAAACGAAGGCATCCCGTACCAAGCGATCGACTGGGCCTTGGTCCCGAGAACGGAGCATAAGGGGGAGACCGGGACGTCGTTCTGGCGAACATTCCAGCTGCCCGGGCTGAGGATCCGCGTCGTCGAGTATTCCAAGGGTTACCTGGCCGACCACTGGTGCCAGAAGGGCCATATCGTGCATTGCCTCGATGGAGAATTCGTCAACGAGCAGGAGAACGGGGATAGGACGGTCATGACCGATGGGATGACCTACGTCGTCTCCGACGGGGCCAGCTCCCACCGCTCCCGCGCGGAGCACGGGGCGACGCTACTGATCATCGACGGCGATTTCCTGAAATAAGGGGCCGGCCGGATGGCTATGGACAAGGACGACGACCGGCGCCGCTACGAGACGGTCAAGGAATTCGGAAGATACTAATAGACGCACTCCCGGGCGGCCTCGGCGTAGATCCGGATATTCCGCGGCGGCGTTTCGAAGAAGTGGTCGCAGCAGGAGAGGATGTAACCGCCCTCGAAGCCGACCTTCTCGAACAGCTTGAACACCATGTCCCGGATAGCCTCCGGCGAGCCTTCGGTCAGGACGTTGAACTGGTCGAGTCCCCCGATGAGAGCCAGGCGGCGTCCGATCTTAGCCTTGAACTCCCACGGCTCCTGGTTGCCGCCGATCGAAGTCGGGGCCAGGGTCTCCGAGGCGTCACAGCCGTTCCCGACGATATGCTCCTCGATGCCCCTCGTCCCGCCGCAGGTGTGGTAGACGACCCTGAAGCCGAGGTCGTGGAGGGCGTCGTGCATTTTCCTATCGTAAGGGAGGCAATATTCTTTGTGCAGGGCCGGAGAGATGAGCGTCGATGAGGCCGCGCCACCGCCCGTCTCGATGAGGTCGAAGCTGGCCCCCTTCATGGACTCGATGAAGCGCAGCTTTTTTTCGAGGAGGATGCCGAGGAGCTCATGGACCCAGCCGGAACTGTCGAAGGTGCGTAGAATAAGGGCCTGGGTGTCGATGAGGCAGGCGGCGTGCTGCCAGCAGCCGGCCTGGTCGCCCCAGACGAAGCCGCGCAGGATGCCCTTGTCGCCGAGCGCGTCGTAGGCCCGGCGGACCGGGGCCGGGTCGAGCTTCGGGACGGGCATGTATTTTTCGATGAGCCGGATGTCATCGTCGTGTTTGATCAGGTATTCCGTGACCCACGTCGTCATCCGGTTGCCCTCGGTCCGGTAGGTCAGGATCCCGCCCGGAGTGATAATGGTGTGGCGGCAAACCCGGTGGTCGGGGTCGGCGTCGAGCACGACCGCTTCGTCCCGCCATTCGGGCGTCGAGAATTTGGTGAAATCGGCGTCCGTAAGCCAGAATTGGCCCATGTCCTGGAAGTACTGGATCGAGGCGTCGAGGCCGAACATGCCGAACGCTTCGAGGTCGCTCGCGCCGCCGAGGAACGTTTCGAGATGGTACTTCTGCCATTGGTGGACGGTCACAGGAAGGCGGTCGGGTTTCTCCCGGGCAAGGGCGCGGAGCATCCGCTCTTTGGAGGTCATGGCCGGATTATAATTGATTTTTCCACCCCGTTCCATTAAAAGGGAGGGACGAAGGAGGCCCCCCATGACGCTCACGATATCCCCTCGTGTCCGCAGGTCCGTCCTCGCCGTGATGGTGAACATCGTCGTCGTCTGGTCCAGCGGCTGTCCCGGGAAGGCGCCCGAGCCGGCCGCGGCGGGCAAAGCGCCCGTCCCCCTCCTCGCCGAAGACGCCGTCCGCCTGTCCAATGACCCCGTCAAGACCGAGGTCTTTCGCGACGCCGGCCTCGGGCTCTTCATCCACTGGGGCCCGAACTCCCAGATGGGCACGGAGATCTCCTGGCCCCTCTACAACGCCTCGGAAGACTACATCAAGAAATATTACGCCCTGGCCGAAACCTTCAACCCGACGGGCTTCGATCCGGCCGAATGGGCCCGATTGGCCGGGCTCGCCGGCATGGAGTACGTCGTCCTCACGGCCAAGCACCACGACGGCTTCTGTATGTTCGACACGGATCTCAGCGATTTCAAGATCACCCGGACGCCCTACGGCCGGGACATCGCGGCCATGGTCGCCGAGGCCTTCCGCAAGGAGGGGCTCCTCGTCGGGTTCTACTATTCGCCGGGCGATTTCCGCTACCAGTGGGAAACGGGGAAGCGCGCCGGCCACATTTATCAGCCTGACTTCGAGAGCCCGGCCCCGTTCGGCCCGAAGAAGCTCGGCTTCGTCGACTATGAGCGCGGCCACATCGAGGAGCTCCTGACACGCTACGGCGACATCTTCATGCTCTGGTTCGACGGCAAGTGCGAGCCCCTCAAGAAACACGCCTGGCGCGTCCGCCAGGACGTCTTCATCGGCCGCGGCGAGATCCCGACGCCCGAACAGGAGATCCCGGGCCGGGCCTCGGACCACGCCTGGGAGAGCTGTCTGACCACGAGCTATCAATGGTCCTACCTCCCCGGCGCCGTCGTCCGGCCCCCGGCCGAGATCATCGAGAACCTCATCCACATCCGGGCCCGCGGCGGCAACATGCTCCTGAACATCGGGCCCCGCCCCGACGGGCGCATCGCCCCGGCCGACGAGGACCTCCTCCGCGATCTCGGCCTGTGGATGATGCTCTACGGGGAATCGGTCCGGGGCGTCCGGCCGTGGGTCGTCACCAACGAAGGCGATGTCTGGTTCACCCAAAAGCGCGCCGAGGGGACTGTCTATGCCCTGGCCGGGCTCGAGCGGAACGCCCGGACCATCGTCCTCGAGTCCGTCGCGGCCTCGCCGGAGACGAAGGTCACGCTCCTCGGCCAGGAAGGGGATCTTCCATGGGAGCAAACGCCGGCCGGGCTGAAGATCACCGTCAACCGGAAGCAGACCATACGCCTGGTCAAAGCCCCCGCCGGCCCGGGCGAAAAAGCCGAAAGCTCCGACAAGCAGCGGCTGAATTGGGGCCCGGACTGGCCTGTGGCCGTCAAGATCACCAAGGCCATCCCCGCCGCGGGCATCGGGATATAGGCTCCGCGATGAACGCGAGAACCGCTTTCCGCATCGCCGCCATCACCCTCGTCGCCGCGGCCTCGCTCGTCCTCATCCGCGAGGTCTCCGGGAATTCCCCCGAATGCGTCGAACGCTACGGCATGGTCATCGGCATCAAGCCGGAGAAAATCGAATACTACAAAAAATTGCACGCCGCGGCCTGGCCCGGCGTCCTGGCCAAGATCAAGGAATGCCACATCCGGAATTACTCCATCTACTTTCGGGAGGTGGAGAAGGGCCAATTTCTCCTGTTCTCCTATTTCGAATACACGGGCGGGGATTTCGAGGCCGACATGGCCCGGATGGCCGCCGACCCGGAGACCCAGCGGTGGTGGAAGGAAACCGACCCCTGCCAGACGCCCATCCCGACCCGCGGCGAAAAGGAATTCTGGAGCCGCATGGAAGAGGCCTTCCACCTGGATTGAGGGGGGAGGATGAACAGCGCCTCGCGCCTGTCCATGTCCGGCCTGGACATCGTCCTTGTCGCCCTCTACCTCGCCGGGATCGTCGGGCTGGGGCTCTGGGCGTGGCGGCGGCGGCGGATGAAACAAGCCTCGAGCGCCGAATACTTCCTGGCCGGAAGTTCGCTCCGCTGGCCGGTCATCGGCTTGGCGCTTTTCTCGACCAACATCTCGACCATCCACCTGGTCAGCCTGGCCCAGGAGGGCTATGTCAACGGGCTGGCCTACGGGAACTTCGAGTGGATGGCCGCTTTCCTTCTCATCGTCCTGGCGCTTTTCTTCGCCCCGTTCTATATCCGCTCGCGGGTGGCCACCCTGCCCGACTTCCTGGAAAAGCGCTATTCAAGAGCTGCCCGCGACTGGCTGGCCGGCCTGTCCATCGTCTCGGCCGTCTTCATCCACATCGGCTTCTCTCTCTACACGGGGGCCGTCGTCCTGCGGGGGCTCCTCGGGATCGACATCAACACCAGCATCCTCGTCACGGCTCTGCTCACCGGCCTCTACACCATCGTCGGCGGACTCCTGGCCGTGGTCATCACGGAGTCGGTCCAGACCGTGGTCCTCATCCTGGGCTCGGCCTGCGTCCTCGGCTTCGGCCTGGCCAAGATCGGCGGCTGGGGAGCGCTCGTCGCCGCGGTCGAGCCGGTCAAGTTGACGGTCCTGCGGACGGCGGCCGAGACGCCGACCCTGCCCTGGTACGCGGTTTTCCTGGGTTATCCGGTCATCGGCCTGTGGTACTGGTGCGCCGACCAGACGATCGTCCAGCGCGTCCTGGGGGCCAAGGACGAGCGGAACGCCCGGCTGGGCCCCTTGTTCACGGGCTTTCTCAAGATCCTGCCCGTTTTCCTGTTCGTCCTGCCGGGCCTCATCGCCTACGGCCTCGTCAGGCAGGGCGCCCTTCCGGCCCCGGAGAGCTCGGCCGACGTCTACTCGCTCCTCGTCGATAACATCCTCCCCGTCGGGCTCAAAGGGATCGTCGCAGCGGCGCTCCTCGCGGCCCTGATGAGCACGGTCTCGGGGGCGCTCAACTCCATCGCCACCCTATTCACGCTGGACATCTACCGGCGCTGGCGTCCGCAAGCCTCGGAGAAACGCCTGACCCTCGTCGGCCGCGCCGTCACCTTCGCGGCGATGGTCGTGGCCATCCTCTGGTCGCCCATGATCGGCCATTTCCAGAGCCTGTTCCAAGGAATCACGGCCGTCATATGCTACATCGCGCCGCCCATCACGGCCGTTTTCATCTGGGGAGTCCTGTGGCGGAAGGCCTCGGCGGCCGCCGCCCGCGTCACGCTCATGGCCGGCTCGGCGCTCGGCCTCGCCGTCTTCGTCCTCGACTGGTTCAAGGCGACGACGGGATGGACGGTCCCTCCGATGATGGCGACTTTCTATCTTTTCCTCGTCTGCTCGGGGATTTTGATTGTCGTTTCGCTCGCGAGGCCCCATGTCCACTCGGAGGAGAGCGCGAGGCTCGTCTGGGCGCGTCCTATCGACGCCCTTAAGGGGCCCTGGGCACCGGGCCTACTGGACTACCGTCTCGTGTCCGCGGTCCTTTTCCTGGTGATGGTCGGGCTCTACGTCGTCTTCGGCTGAGCTCACATGTTCCCGAACCGCGGGTTGACGACGTTGCTGTAGATCGATCCGAAGCGGTAGTTGAATCCGACCTCGAAGCTGAGATAGTAGCCGCTGGCCAGGCGCTTGAGCTCGAGGAGGATCTCCTCGGGCGTGTATTCCCGCCCGGGGAGAGAGAGCTGGTCGCGGATGCGGCTGTACCGGCCGCCGACGTTGAAAGAGAAGCCCTTGAACAGGTTGACGTAGACGCCGAGGTCGGCCCGGAGGTTGTTGTACTTCACGTCGGGGATGAACGTCGAGCCCTGGACCGAAGCGCCGATGGAGCCCCATGGCTCCTTGATCTCGAGGACGGCTTGGAGGGCCTGGTAGAAGAGATTCTCTTTCTCTTTGCCGTACACGGTGATCTCGTAGTAATCCCGTAGGGTTAAGCCCGCCCGGTATTGGAGGCGGAGCTCCCGGCGCGTCGCGTCCGCGTAGGGGAAGATGTTGAATTCGACGGCCGGACCGATGGACGAGAAGAGCCGGGCGTTGTCGTATGTCGAGGACGACACGCTGACCGTGCCGCCCCAGGACCAGTGGCCGTCGATCGACTTGAAAATCGAAACCGAGGCGTTCTTTCGTTTGCTGATGCTGATGATCGGCTCCTCGTCGGGGATCTCGTAGCGGCGGTGGTTGTAGTTGAGGCCGGCGTAGAACCGTAACTTGATGGCCTCCGTCGTCCTGTTGGCGGAGGCGTTGACCGTGTAGCTGTAGCGTTCGGCCTGGTCCTCGAATTCCCCGTTGCCCCGGACGCCCAGGCCGAAGACCCAGTAGTGCCACGGGTCGGACGCCGGCGTCGGGCGGTGGTCCTGCTTCTGGGCGTAGCTGATGGAGATGAATTCGGCGAGCGGCGTGTCGTAGACGTAGGGGATGAGCCCCTGCTTGAGGACGTTGACGAGGCCCCGGCGGAATTGGTCCTCCGTGTCCGTGGGCTTCGAATAGTATTTCAACGTCGCGTCCTTGCCCGCGTGCCGTTTCAGGCCGAGGAAGGCCAGAGTGTATTCGTTGCCGCCGCTTCCCGTCTGCTGGCGGGTGACGATGACTTGGACGTCGGCGCTCTGACGGTCGAGGACGTAGTTGACGAATGTGATCTCGGTCTTGATGTAGTTGAAATCGCAGACGCGGCGCTCGCAATCGAGGTAGACGTTCGGAGCGATGCTCCGGAGCTCGTCCTGGGGAACGACCTGGCTCCCGCCGTTTTGCGCCGCCGCCGGGCGGGGCGCCAAGAGAGCCCCGGCGACCAGCATGGCGATGACGACGCGGATCGCGGGGGTCCTCATGGGGTGTTTCCTTGCGCAGGCCCCTTCGTCCGGAAGAAGACCTGGGACCAGGGGATGACGTTGACCTCCGAGCCCCTGGCGTAGTCCTTGCCGTCGAGGTACCGCTTATAGAGCCAGGATTGGATGGCGTAGATCCGGACGATGGTCGAGGCCGGCAGACTGGCCGCGGGGATGACCGCCGAAATCTCCTCCAAATGGTTTTTGCGGAAGAATTCCTTCCCTGTGCGGAAATCGTAGGCGCGGACGTCGACAGGGGAAGGGAAGCGGCTGAACCGCCAACGGACCGCGAGGTCCCGACCGGCCTCGACGATGGCCGGCTTCGGATCCGTCAGGACGAGCCAGGCGGGGAGGGGGAATTTCTCCCTGATGACGCGATGGCCCGGGGCGGCGATCTCGATGTCGACGTCCGGGGGGAGCTTGTCCTTGCCCAGGATGATCCTCTTTTCGTAGTGGTCCTCGTGGTACTCGAGCTTCTCGGAAAAAGCGGCCACCCGGGCATCGGCGACGGGCGCTCCTTCTTGGGAGCCGCGCCGGAGCTCGGCGTAAACGCGGATCTCGAAGAGGTCGACGTCGTTGTTGTAGTCGTAGCGAGACAGACTCATCGTCGGGTAGACGGTCAGCCGGACGAACAGGGATTCGGGGGGCTTGGGCGCGTCCTGGACCGGCGCGTCCTGTCCGGCCGGAAGAACGGCCGTCGCGAGAAGGATGAAAACGGCGAGGAACGGGCATTTCGCGCGCATGGTCGACTCCTTTGTCAGGGGGCATTATACAGGAGCCGACCCGGCGGCGCGAGAGGCCGGTCCGCGGCGTCTCCCGTCTTGTCTCGGCGTCCGGGCTGTGCCATAATAGGCCCAACGGACGGACGCCCATGACGTCGCGCCCGGGGGAGGACTACCGATGGGAAACACGAGAACCGTATGGGAAGGGGACATCGCGCCGGACTTCACGCTGAAGGACCATCACAACCGGGATTTCAAGCTGTCCGAATTCGCCGGGCGGCGCGTGCTGCTGTCCTTCCATCCGCTGGCCTGGACGCCCGTCTGCGCCGAGCAGATGAAGGCCCTCGAGAGCCGGAAAGCGGTGTTCGACAGTCTCAACACGGTCGCCGTCGGCATCAGCGTCGATTCGTTCCCGACCAAGCACGCCTGGGCCAAGGAGCTGGGGATCAAGGAAACGCGGCTCCTCTGCGACTTCTGGCCGCACGGCGCCGTGGCCCACGTCCTCGGCCTCTTCCGCGAGGAGGACGGTTTCTCCGAACGGGCCAACATCGTCGTCGACGAGGGCGGCCGGATCGTCCACATCAAGGAATACGAGATCCCGCAGCTCCCCGATTGCGACGAGATCGTCGCTTTCCTGAGAAAATGACCGCGCGCGCGGCCGGGCCCGGAACGGCGGCGCCGGAGAATGTCGGATAAGGAAGCTCCCCCATGGACGTCCACACCGCGATCGAAACCAGGCGGGCCACCCGTTCGCTGGCGCCCGTCGGGATCACGCCCGACCTCATCCTCGATCTGGCGTCTCACGCCCGGCTCGCGCCCTCCTGCTCGAACAACCAGCCCTGGCGGTTCGTCTTCGTCTACGATCCGGCCGGGCTCGAGGCCCTGAAGCCCGTGTTCAACCAGGGCAACCGGTGGTGCCACGCCGCGTCGCTGATGATCGCCGTCTTCAGCCGCAAGGAGGACGACTGTATCATCAAGGACCGCGAGTACCACCAGTTCGACGCCGGGATGGCCGTCGCTTTCTTGCTCCTCAGGGCGACGGAGCTCGGACTGGTCGCCCATCCGATCGCGGGCTACAGCCCGAAGAAGGTACGCGAGGTCCTGGGCATCCCCGAAGAGTACCGGGTCATCACGCTCGTCCTCGTCGGGAAACGTTCATCGGACCGGAATCCTTTCCTGTCCGAAGAGCAAATCGAAGCGGAGACAACCCGGCCGGAGCGCCTGCCCCTCGAGCGGTTCGCTTTTCTAAACGCTTATGGCGGATAAGCGGGTCCTGATCACGGGCGCTTCGGGCTTTATCGGGAGCGCCCTCGCCCGGGAGCTTGTGGTCAGCGGGTACGAGGTCGTCGCCCTGACCCGGAACGCGTGTGCGAGCCGGGTCCGTTTCCACGAGAGCGTCGCCCTGCAGGAATGGGACGGCCGAACCGCCGCGGGCTGGGGTCGCTCTGCGGACGGTGCCCTCGCCATTGTCAATTTAGCCGGGGACAACCTGGCTCAGGGCCGCTGGACGCGAGCCAAAAAAGAACGCATCCTCCGGAGCCGGCTCGATGCCGGGGCCGCGGTCGTCGAAGCCGTCCGGGCGGCACGGACAACACCCCGGGTCCTCATCCAGGCATCGGCTATCGGCGCCTACGGACACGCGGGCGATGAGGAGCTCGATGAGAGCGCCCCCGCCGGGACAGGCTTCCTCGCGGACGTCGTCCGGAGGTGGGAGGATTCTACGAAAGTCGTCGAATCGCTCGGCGTCCGCCGGGCCGTCGTCCGTTCGGGGCTGGTGTTGGGGAAGGACGGAGGCGTCTGGCCTCGTCTGGTCCTGCCTTTCCGCTTTTTCGCCGGCGGTCCGCTCGGCCGCGGCCGGCAGTGGTTCTCGTGGATCACGCTCGCGGACGAAGTCCGGGCCGTGCGCTTCCTCATCGAGTGCGACGGACTCGCCGGGACGTTCAACCTCACGGCGCCCCGTCCGCTCCGGCAGAGGGAATTCTGCCGGATCCTCGCAAAGGCGCTCAAGCGGCCCTGCTGGCTTCCCGTGCCGGCCCTTTTCCTCAGGCTCCTGTTCGGGGAGAAAGCCCGGGAAACTCTTCTTGCCGGAGGGCGCGCCGTGCCCCGCCGGCTCGCCGCCGCGGGTTTCGAGTTCCGTCACCCGGACGCGGCGGCGGCCGTGGCCGCCATCCTCAGATGAGGATCTCGCGCGGGATTTCCCTGAGGTTGAAGTTCGAGGCCATGCTCCGGCAGTAGGCGCCGGCGCAGAGGACGGCCAGAATGTCCCCGCTTATGGGCAGAGGCATGGACCGCTCCCGGCCGAAAACGTCGCCCGTTTCGCAGAGGTTCCCGGCGACGGTGATGCGGGCCTTGGCCGTACCCTCGACGCGGCAGGCGTTGACGATCTCGTGGTGGGCTTGAAGATAGATGGCCGGCCGGGGCACGGTGTTGAACGTCCCGCCGTCGACGCAAGCGAAGATGTTGCCGTAGCTCTCCTTGACGTACTCCACGCCCAGGAGGAGGACGCCGGCGTCGCCGACCATGTATTTCCCCGGTTCGATGGCCAGCGCCTTGACCGCGATTCCGGCCTTGGCCACCGCGTCGGAGAGATAGGCGATATAATCCTCGACGGGGAACACGGCCCGGTTCTTCAGATACCGCGGACCGAACCCCCCGCCGAAATCCAGGAATTCCAGGGGGAATCCGGCCTTTTCGACTTCGCGGGCCTGGCGGACCAGCCGATCGACCGCGGCCCGCACCAGGCCGAAGTCCTCCCGGACCCAGCCCGAGCCGAGGTGCTGGTGGAGGCCGACGGGACGGAAGCCCAGCTTCCGGGCCCGGGCGAAGACGCCGATGACCTTTTTCGGTTCGACCCCGAACTTGATGGGCGTCCCGTCGGACGACCGCTTTCCGGCCGTGACGACGCGCGGGTTGAAGCCCCGGCCGATGCCCGGGTTCCAGCGCACGGAGACCCGGACGGCCTTGGACGGGAACTCGGGCTTGATCTCGCTCATGAGGTCGAGCTGTTCGGCGGCGTCGATGTTGACAGTCAACCCGTCGATCGCGAAGACCGCCCGGAGGTCGGCCCGGCTGACGCTTGTCCCGGTGAAGAGGATGCGCTCGGCCGGGAACCCGGCCTTGAGAGCCGTCTCGACCTCGCAGGGGGAGACGGCGTCGATCCAGCCGCCCCGCCGCTGGAGCAAGCGGAGGATGCCCCGGTGGGGATTGGCCTTCATGGCGTAGCAGATCCGGGCCGGGAGCGCGGAATGGCGGGCGAGGGCGTCGTCGAGACGGGCATAGCGCTCGAGGATCCGGTCCTTCCCGTAAACGTAGAGCGGCGTGCCGTAACGTTCGGCCAAGGCCGCCGCGTCCCGGCCCGCGATCCAGAGCTTGTTGTCCCGGACGGCGACGAAATCCGTTTCCCACCAGTTCATTTCTTATCTCCTTCGCCCTTATTTCCGTCAGGAGCTACATCCGTCCGAAAAAGGTCCATCTGGCCGGCCTGGATGGCGCGGACGATCTCCCGCAAGACCGGGTACTTTTCGAGAAGAACGTCGGGGACGTCCACCTTTTCGCCCGTGATCATGTTTCGGATCTGGAGGGCGTTGGCCATGGCCTGTCCCCGGTAATGGTTGTTGGTGATGACGTAGACCTTGCCGCTCTTCTTGCCCAGCTCCTTGATGCGCCCGACCCAGTCCTCGAGCTCGTCCTTCGCATAGAAGTAATCGTAACGGTCGTCGCGGCCGGCGTCCTCGCGGAACCAGTTCTTATAATTACGGCCGTGGAAGCGGACGTAGGCGAACTCGGGGGTCGTGCTGACCGCCGAGGGCTTGATCGAGTCGTCGAACAGGGGCTGGTCGATGTTGCAGAAGCCGGCCCGGTTCTCCCTGAGCATATCGTAAAAGGCGGGCGTGTCCCAGCTCGCGTGCCGGACCTCGACGGCCAGGGGATAGCCGGCAAAGAGCTTGAATAGGCGGAGGAGATAGTCGGTGTTCTCGGGCGAATTCCGGTAGGACCAGGGGAACTGGACGAGGAGCGCGGCCAGCCGTCCGCCGAGGCGGAGAAGGTCGACCGAGGTCTTGAAGTCGTCGACGTCCTTGTGCGTGAAATCCGTCCGCTTGTGAGTGAAGACCTGGTGGAGCTTCAGCGAGAGGAGGAAATCCGGCCGGTGCTCGATCTTTTTCAGCCAGGACCGGACCAGGGCGGGGTTCGCCGGCCGGTAGAAGGTGCTGTTGACCTCGACGACGTTGATGTAGTCGGCGAGGTAGGGCAGGGCGTGGAAGCCGCGGCCCTTCTCGACCGGATAGACGATGCCGTCCCAGTCCTCGTAGCTCCAGCCCGCGGTGCCGATGTAATACTTGGCCATGCGCCCGTTATTGTACCCCCGGCGGAGGCAATTCACAATTCGTCGCCGAGGCCTCATGGGTCGCCGGCATGTCATCCACGTATTATCGCTCGTGGTATTCCTGCCCTCGGCCCCACTTTCCACGGCCTCTGCTGGGAACAGCCCCGCGCCACGTGGATTCCTTACCGGCGCTTCTTTGTATGTGACTCGCTTTTCTTGGAAACGGCATTTCCATTTATGGTAAGTTAGGGCACGGAGGACGGGAATAATGAACGAAGCTGTGAATTTTCCCGATAAGGTGAGAGAGGCGTATGGACGCATTCATGCCGATATCCGGCGGACGCCGATCGAGCGCTCCGAGCCGCTGAGCCGGGAGACCGGGGCGAACGTCTACATCAAGTGGGAGTGCGACCAGATCACGGGGTCATTCAAGCTGCGGGGAGCGCTCAACAAGCTGCGTTCGCTCTCCGAGGAGGACAGGGGCCGGGGCGTCGTTTCGGCTTCGACGGGAAACCACGGCCTGGCCATCAGCCATGCCGCGAGGCTCGAAGGCATCGGGCTCAAGCTCTTCCTCCCGGAAACGGTCGCCGAGGTCAAGAAAAAGAGGATCGAGGCGATGGGCGTCGACGTCGAAGTCCGGGGAGCGAGCTGCGATAAGGCCGAGATGATCGCCCGCGAATTCGCCGATCAGACTGGACGTGTCTTCGTCTCTCCTTACAACGACTGGGACATCGTCTTCGGCGCCGGCACGGTGGGGCTCGAACTTGCCGGGGACCTCTCCCGCTTCGACGACGTCCTCGTGCCGGTCGGCGGCGGCGGGCTCGTCGCCGGGATCGCCGGCTACCTCAAGGCCGTCCGGCCGGAGGCGCGCATGGTCGGGGTCGAACCCGAGACGTCGGCCTTCATGGCCGCGTCCGTCGCGGCGGGCCGCCTCGTCGAGATCGACGAAAAAGAGACCATCGCCGACGCCGTCGCCGGCGGCATAGAACCCGGCGCGATCACCTTCCCCCTCTGCCGGGACCTGGTCGATTTCCTCGAAGTCGTCCCCGAATCCCTGATCGCCCGGAGCCTGGCCCTCGTCCACGACCACCACGGCCGGATGATCGAGGGAGCGGGGGCGCTGGCCTTTGCCGCCCTGCTCCACTCGCCCGCGAAATGGGCGGGACGGACGATCGTCGCCGTCGTCAGCGGCGGCAACATCGCGCCCGAGCGGTTCCGGGCGGTCACCGGATTGCGCCATGATGCCGGGTAGCCCGGGGCTATTGCCCGGGGACTCGGATTTGTTCTAAGATGAGGGGGACCGGCCATGAAAAAAGCGGCTCTAATCCTCGGCCTGCTGGCGATCCTCCTCCTTTTGCCGTCCTGCCGCGGTAAAGAGGAACCTCCCGCCCCGGCCGACGCTCCCAAGTCCTACGTCATCGGGATCTTCCAGTCGGTGGATTCGCCGACGGCCAATGAGGTCCGCCGGGGCATCCTTCAGGCCTTCGCCGACGCCGGCCTCCGCGACGGCCGGGAGATCGTCGTCACCATCCGCATCGCCAACAACGACATCGCCGAGGTCCAGAGGATTGCCCGTGAGCTCGCCGCCGAGCGGGTGGACCTGATCATCCCCCTGTCAACCCAGGCGCTCCAAGCGGCCATACTGGCCGCCCGGACGGCGCCCATCGTCTTCGGCGCGGTCGCCGTGCCCTACCTCGTCGGGGCGGGTAAGTCGGCGGAGAACCATCTTGGGCACGTCACGGGGGTCGTCTCCACGGGCCCCGTCCGCCAGACGATGGCCCTCATCCGGGAAGTCCTTCCGCAGGCTCGGCGCGTCGGTTCGCTCTGGACGTCCTCTGAGATCAACTCGGAATACTACCTGAACCTGGCCCGGTCGGCCGCCGCGGAGTTCGGCTTCGAGATGATCGCCGTCCCCGTGACCGGTCCCCACGAGATCCACGGATCACTTCAGCGCCTGCTCAACGAAAAAGTCGACGTCCTGTTCCCCATGTCCGACAACACCCTCAACAGCTCCTTCGACGTCATCGGCCGGGCGGCCGAGGAAAACGGATTGCCGCTCTTCGGCGGCTTCCTGCGCTCGGTAGAGTTCGGCGCCTGCGCGGCGCTGGGTTACGATTTTTACGACATGGGGATCAAGACGGGCCGGCTGGCCGTCCGGATAAAGAACGGCGAAAGCCCCGCCCGGATCCCGATCCAATCCATGGATGAAGTCAAGCTCTACGTCAACACCACGGCCGCGGCACGGCAGGGCGTCGCTTTTTCGAAGGGGCTCCTCGACCGGGCGAATAGTTCCGTCAACGCCGCTTCCGGGCCTTCGACGGCACCCGGCCTCGATCTCGACTGAGGTCGAAGACCCAGCGGCCGCCCCCGGCCGGCACGGCCGCGCGGATGGCCCTGCCGACCCGCGCGATCCCCAGGCCGCAAGCTTCCTCGAGCGGCCGTCCTTCGGCCATGTATCCCAGGATGGCGGAGGACAGGAAACACCCCGTCCCATGGACGCTTTTGGCCCGCCTTTCATGCTCGAAGACCGTGAATTTCCTCCCATCGTAAAGGATATCCACGGCCCGTCCTTCGAGATGGCCGCCCTTGAGGAGGCAGGGCATGCGGCCGGTCCGGGTGACAAGCGCCGCCGCGATCCGCATCTCGGAAACGGTCCGAACCTGGCCTTTCGTGAGGATCTCGGCCTCGTCGAGGTTCGGCGTGACGAGGTCGGCCATTCCCCGGAGCACGGCGAGATACCGGGGCCAGGCCGCTTTTTCAAGGAGGAGGGCGCCCGAGCTCGACAGGAAAATCGGGTCGACGACCCGGGGGATGCGCGTGTTCCTGGCCAGGATCTTGGCCGCGGCGGATAGGTTTTCAACCGTGGCGAGCATGCCGACCTTGATGCCCGCGATGTCGACCGCTTCCGCCAGCCGACCGAACTGCCCCGTCACGGCCCGTGCCGCCATTGGGAAGACGCGGGCCACCCGTCCCGGATTCTGGGCCGTGACGGCCGTCAGGACGCCGAAGCCCCGCTGGCCGAGCTGCTCGAAGACCCCGATGTCGAGAAGGACGCCCGCGCCTCCAGAGGGGTCGTAGCCGGCGATGGAGACCAGGTTTTTCGTCATGTCCTTCCGAGCCCGGAGGGGGCGACGCGATTCTACCACGAATCGGGGAGGGAGCGGATGTTGACTTTTTTTCCGCCGATGGGGTATTAGCAGAGGTGAACGATCCCGATCGAGGAGATGAGAGGATGAAAAAGACGTCCGTCGGACTTGCGGTCATTCTCGTCCTGGCTTCAGGTCTCTTGGGGAACGGCCTCAACCTGAACGGATTCGGCGCCCGGGCGGCGTCCATGGGCGGGGCGTTTGTCGGCCTGGCCGACGATTTCACGGCGGTCTTCTGGAATCCCGCCGGCCTGGCCCTGATGAAAAATGGGACCGTCGGCCTGACCGGGGACTTCCTCCTGCCGGCGAGCCGGTACACGCTGAGCTCTTCCTTCGGCATGGAGACCAAGAACAGGGCTTACCCGGCCGGACTCCTCGGTTTCTTCCTGCCCATCGGTGACCGGGCGGTCGTGGGCCTGGGCGCTTACACCCTGTCCGGTCTCGGCGTTGATTGGAATAACACCGGTTTCGAGACGGCCCTCGCTTATCCGACCCCTCCGACGTTCTTCACGCCGCCGCTGGAGAACTACATCTGGCGGAGCTTCATCGGCTCGGTGACCCTCGCCCCCTCGGTCGCGGTCCGGATCACCGACAGGATCCTCCTTGGCATGACCTTCAATCTCAACTACGGCTTTTTCCAGATGGACCAATGGGGGACCTCCGCGCTCCTCCCCACGAAGCCGCCCACGCTCGTTAACCTGGGTCAGCAGAGCCTCGACATCAAGGGCTGGGGCTACGGCGCGACGTTCGGCCTCCTGGTCAAGCCGTGCGACCGAATGAGCTTCGGCGTCTCCTACAGGACACAGTCGAACATGAAGCTCGGCGGAACGATGAAGATCGAAAACATCGGACTCCTCGAGCTCCCCGATTCCTCGGACACCGACCTCGACGTCCCCAGCCCGACCTGGCTGGCCGGCGGCGTCGCGGTCAAGCCGATCGACCGCCTGACGGTCACCTTCGACCTCCAGTGGACGAATTGGGCCAAGCTCGGCACGCTGAACCTCGTCTTCGCCGACCCTCTCTGGGCCGCCTCGATGGCCGGCAAGTCCGCCTTGGCGCTCGATTGGAAGAACCGGCTCCAGGTCCGCGCCGGCCTCGAATACACCCTGGGCGATTTCGCCGTCAGGGCCGGGTATTACAACGATCCCGCCCCCGCCCCGGCCGAGACCATGAACGTCCTCATCCCGAGCTTCAGCTACGATAGCGTCACGGCCGGATTCGGCTACTCCAAGGGCCGCTTCACGGTCGACTTCGGCCTGGAATACTTGATCGGCCAAAAGCGCAGGGTCCTAGATGGCGTAATGCCCGGGGTTTACGAAATGAAGATCTGGGTGCCGATGCTCTCCCTCAGCTATGGCTTCTGAGTCCCGGAAGAACACGCCGGGGGAGGAGATGGGCAAGGATCTCGTCAGGGTGCGCGTCTTCGCCGGCGGCCGCGTCCAGGGTGTTGCCTACCGTTTTTACGCGGAGAAGTGCGCCGTCCGGCTCGACATCACAGGCTGGGTCAGGAACCTGCCGGACGGCCGGGTCGAAGTCCTGGCCGAGGGGGCGGACGAGCACATCGAGACGTTCTTGGACTGCCTCAAG
>MEYF01000071.1:22570-59592 GCA_001775755.1 Candidatus Aminicenantes bacterium RBG_19FT_COMBO_65_30
AGCTTTGAGGTCCGGCGCGAGACGTCGACGGGGGAGTTCCGGAACTTCCGAGCCGATCTTCTTTCCGACTAGACTACCGTTCCGGCGGTCAGCCCTTCTTGAATTTCCGGCGGCATTCCTCGGAACAGAAGTGGTGTTCGGCGCCGTCGCGGATCTCGGTCAGGGCTTCCTCGCGGGGGATGTAGGTGCCGCAGATCTCGTCCTTGACCATCACGCCTTGGACCTGACGGGGCGCCTGCGACCGCGGCCGCCCGCGCTTCAGCCCGAGGAAGATCCGGACGAACAGGAAAGCGACGTAGGCGATGAAAACGAACAGGACGAGACGGAACAACGCAACTACCATTCGACGAGCATCGTAGCCCAGGTCAGGCCGCCGCCGAAGCTCATGAGCATGACCCGGTCGCCCTTTTTGATCCGGCCTTCTTCGACCGCCTCGCGCAAAGCCATGAGAACCGACGCCGAAGAGCAGTTGCCGCGGCGGTCGACGTTAACGTAGAACTTGTCGAGGGGGATGCCCATCTTTTTCGCCGGGAATTCGAAGATCCGGGCGTTGGCCTGGTGGCAGATGAAGAGGGCCACGTCATCGAGCTCGACCCGCCGCGTCCCGCCCAGGACCCCGTTGGCCTTGACGAGGGTCCTCGCGATCAGCTCGGGGATGAGCTTGAGGACCCATTTCTGGATCTCATGCCCCCGGATGGCGATGTTCGGATGGGCCGGGGTCTCATGATAGCGGCTGTCTTTGCCGACGCCGTATGCCGCATCGGCTCCCCAGGGATCGGACCCCATTTCGGAACAGATAATGCCCGACGGTCCGTCGGCCCTTTTCAAGACCACGGCGCCCGCGCCGTCTCCCCAGAGGTCCGCGTTGGTGTCGGAAAAATCGAGGATCCGGCTCAGCACCTCGGCACCGATGGCCAGTCCGTACTCGGCCTCGGTCTCATGAAATAGGAGATGCTTGCGGACGAGGTCGACCGCATAAAGGCTGCTCGTGCAGGCGGCCAGGAGGTCGAAAGCCGGGATGCGCAGGATGGTTTTTGCGTCCTTCTCCGGCCACTCGCCGCTCCCGATTTTCTTCCGGGTGACCTTGTCCAGGAGCAGGCAAGCCGTCGAGGGGAAAATGGCCTCGGGCGTCGAACTCCCGATCGCCAGGATGCCGATATCCCGCCAGCCGATCCCGGCTTCGGCCAGGGCCCTTTCGGCGGCGACGAACGCCAAGTCCGAGGTGTTCTGATCGTTGGAGACCCAGCGGCGTTCCCTGATGCCGACGAGGTCGACGATCTTCTGGGGGGTCAACTCTTCCGGAAGCCAGGGCCTGTCGGTGCCGGGCTTGAGCGCCCTGTGCGACAGCAGGATCGTGACGATCTCGTCGTTCGTCACGACCCTCCCGGGGACGTCCGTGCCGGGCAAGCATTTTCCGGTGCCGGCGATCTTCACTCGCATGTCCGCGCCATCTCCTTTGGTGATTGATCTCGATACGAATCGAAAAAAGAGGAACCGTATGAGAACCCTGTCATTATTATGGGATATCCGGGGAATGTCAAATAGCCGGACGGGAGCCTCCGCCGCCCGCGTTTGACCCGGCCCCTTCTTTCTGCTAAATAGGGGAAGACCATGAGTGACAAGCCCTTGCGCGGTGTCCGCGTCCTCGACTTGTCCCGGCTGCTGCCCGGTCCCTTCTGTACGCTCCTCTTGGCCGACCTCGGCGCCGAGGTCATCAAGGTCGAGGACGTCGAGGGCGGCGACTATATCCGGGCCATGGGCCCGACGATCGGCGGCGAGAGCGCCTATTTCCTGGCGTTGAACCCGGGGAAAAAAAGCGTGGCCCTGAACCTCAAGTCCCCCGCCGGCCGGGGGATCTTCATGAAAATGGCGGCGACGGCGGCGGTCGTCGTCGAGGGCTTCCGTCCGGGGACGGCGGATCGCTTGGGCATCGGCTACGAAGCCGTGAAGGCGGTCAACCCCCGCATCGTCTATTGCTCCATCTCCGGTTACGGCCAGGACGGCCCGAACCGGGATCGGGCCGGCCACGACCTCAACTATATCGCCCGCGCCGGGATCCTCGGGCTCTGTGGACGGCCGCACGGAGCCCCGGCCATCCCTCCCGTCCAGATCGCGGACCTGAGTTCGGCCATGTACGCCGCGGCCGGGATCCTGGCCCATCTCCGGGAGAGCGAGCGGATGGGCACGGGCCGTTTCCTCGACATCGGGATGCTCGACAGCGCCTTGTCCTTGATGGTCATGCCCGTCGCCGAATATTCCGCCGGCGAGCGGGGAGGCCGGGGCCGCCTGCCGCTGACCGGCAAGCATCCCTGCTACAACGTCTATCAGACGCGTGACGGCCGGGACGTCTGCCTGGCCGCTTTAGAAAAGAAATTCTGGGAGTCCTTCTGCCGGGCGGTGGGCCGGGACGACCTCCTTTCTCTGCAGTTTTCCGAGAAGCCCGAGGATTTGACCCTCGTCGAAGCCCTTTTCGCCGGCCGCACCCGGGACGAGTGGGCGGAACTCCTGGCGGGAGCCGATTTCTGCTGCGAGATCGTACCGTCCCTCGGCGAGGCCCTGAACGATCCCCAAGTGAAGCACCGCGGCCTCGTCATCGACGCCACCGCGGCCGGCCCGGCCGTCATCCGGCTCGGGCATCCTCTCCGGGACGCAAAAGAAAAGGAGCGCCGGGCCTGCCCCGGGCACGGCGAGCACACCGCGGAGGTGCTGGGAGAGCTCGGCGTCTCCGACCGGGAGATAGCCGACCTCGAGGCGGCCGGCGTCATCCGCCGGACCCGTTGAGGCAGGCGCGCATGGACGCCTTCTGGACGGCCGACGAGACGATCTTCCGCCGGAAAGCGCGCGACTATTTCCGCCTGCAGGACGACCCTCCTCGATCGATGGCGCGAGCGGCACCGGAGAGGATCTGGCGGGACCTCGAAGGCGCCCGTTGTCCCGACGGCGCGGCGGCGTCCCCGTCCGGCGTCAGCCTGAGCGAGCGCGTTTCGATCGCGGCTCGCTCATTGCTTGGGGAGCCTTGGGTCAAAGAGAACCTCCCCGTGAAAGATTTCCCATCCGAAAATGAAAGGAAACGACGATGAAGCTCGAAACGCTCTACCGAAAGGCCGTCTCCATCGGCATCGCCAACGACCCGAGGGGCCCCGAGGAGCTCCGCAGGATCCTGGACGACGAGCTGGCCAAGTCGAAGAAGCTCAAGGAGGACGAGCGCGAAGCCTGGGAGGAGGACCGCCTGTTCAATCCCTACGCCGACACGCGGATCCTCGCCGGGGACCCGGCGACCGAGGTGAAGAAGGTCATCGTCGGGATCGACATGGACGCGGCCGAGATCCTCCTCGCCCATACCTTGAACAGGGACCGCGCCGAGAGGATCGACCTCGTCATCGCCCATCATCCCCAGGGCATCGCCCTGGCCCAGCTCCCCGAGGTCATGCGCCTGCAGTCGGACATGCTGGCCGCCTTCGGCGTCAACATCTCCGTCGCCGAACAGCTCATGGACAAGCGGATCGGCGAAGTGGAACGGCGCGTCCTGCCGGTGAACCACGACCGGGCGGTGGACGCCGCCCGCCTGCTGGGCCTGCCGATGATGTGCGTCCACACCCCCGCCGACAACTGCGTAAATACCCACCTCACGGCGCTGCTCGATAAGGAGAAGCCGGCCCGGCTCAAGGACGCGGTCGACGTGCTGAAGAGGATCCCCGAATACGGCAAGGCCGTCCGGCGGATGGCCGGGCCGAAGATCGTCAGCGGTTCGGAAAACGCCCGTTGCGGGAAGATCTTCGTGGAGATGACCGGGGGAACCGAAGGCGCCAAGACGATCTACGAGCAGTGCGCCGTCTCGGGCGTGAGCACGATCGTCGGCATGCACATCAGCGAGGAGGCCCTCGAGAACGCCAAGAAAGCCCACCTGAACGTCATCATCGCCGGCCACGTCTCGAGCGACACGCTGGGACTCAACCTGCTCTTCGACGAGCTGGAGAAAGATGGACCTCTGAGCTTCGTCAACGTCTCGGGGTTCGAGAGGATCCGGGCGGCGGAGCGTCAGAGCCCGCGGTAGTGCCCCTGGGCGCCGATCGTCATGATCCAGCGGGCGAAGGCCCGGGCGTCCTCGAAGTCGCTTTCGTCAGGATGGGTCGCCGCGGAGGCGGCCATGTCGGCCCAGGCCTCGTGCTCGGGCGACTGCATCAGGATCTCGAGGGCTTTCATCGACACCTTCCCCCGGCAGGAGAAGGTCCCGACGAGCTTGGCCTTGGCCACGAGGGTGGAGGCGTGCTCCAGGGCTTCCCGGGAAAGCCGGCTCCCCGTCACCGAGCCGTGGGTGGAGAAGAGGGCGACCTTCTTCCCCTCGGGGATCGTCTTGAGAAAAACCTCGGCCGGGTAGGGGACGCTGTGCGTCTGGACGGGGAAACCCGCGATGATGAGCTGGTAAGGCGCGAGGTCGCCTGCTTCGGCCATCGGCTTGAGCGTCTTGTCGCCCGTGAGGGCGCCGAATATGGCTTCGGCGACGAGCTTCGTGTTCCCCGTCCGGGTGAAGTAGGTGACGAGCGTCTTGGCCATCGCGGGCATCCTTTCGACGTGCGGCGCTTCCGCTATTCTGCCAGAAATCGGCCGAAAACGCCACTCATTCGCAGGCCGGAAGCTCGATCGTGACCGTCGTCCCCCGGCCCGGCTCGCTGGCCACACGGATCGTCCCGCCGTGCTCCTCGACGATCTTCTTGGTGATCGGCAGGCCGAGCCCGGTGCCGGCGTCCTTGGTCGAGAAATACAGGTCGAAGATCCGTTCGATCGTCTCCCGGCTCATGCCCGGCCCGCTGTCGCGGACGACGATCGTGTGAACCTGTCCCTTGCGCCCGATCGTCACCGCGACCTCCCCCTGCTGGCTGATGGCCTCGACGGCGTTGGCGACGATGTTGCGGAGCGCCGTCTTGAGCTTGGCCGCGTCGCCGCGCGCCCGGAAGTCCGTCCCCTCGGCGACGACCTTGAAGCGAATGCGCTCGGCCAGGAGCCGGCGGTAGGGCTGTAGCGTCTCCTCGAGGATCGCCCGGAGGTCGACCGGCTCCTTGCGGACCGTCGTGTCCCGGGCGATCTCCATGAATTCCTGGGCGATGTGCCGCAGGTTCTCGACTTCGCCGATGATGTAGGACATGGACTCCTTGAGGGTCTTGTCGAGGTCGCCCCGCTTGTCCTCGTAGACCTTGAGGACGTGCTCGGCCGAGAGCTGGATGGGCGTCAGCGGGTTCTTGATCTCGTGGGCGACCTTGCGGGCCATCTCGGTCCAGGCCACCTTCTTGCTCATCTCGGCCAGCTCCTGCTCGTGGGCCTTGAGGTTCCGGATCATCGCGTTGAAGCCGTCGATGAGGGTCATCATCTCGTCGCGGGAACGGTGCTCGATGATCACCTCGAGGTTGCCCAGGCCGACCTCCCGCGTCCCGGCCAGGAGCTTGCGCACGGGGACGATGATCATGCTCTTGATGCCCCGGGAGAGGAGGACGACCAGGGCGACGAAGAAGGCGGAGAGGAGGACGAGGAATTCGACGATCTCCCGCGTGGCCTTGGTCAGCTGCTCCTTCTCGAAGGGGAAGGGAAGGGAAATGAAGAGCGTCGTGTTCTTGAATTCGTAGGGGACGGTCAGGGTCTGGAAGGAATAACCGCCGAGGCGCGTCCGTTGGATGAAGAAGGGCTTCCGATCGTAGGCCAGGGCCTGGTACGCCTCCCCGTCGAGGATCTCGGGGAGAAGGCCGCTGTCGAAGAACTCCCGCCGGCTCGAGGCGAGGAGCACGGCGTCCCCGTAGAGGATGACGTCGTTCGACAGGGTCGAGCTGATCCAGAGGGCCAGGTCCTCCGAGGGAGCGAGGTAGGGCGAGAACTCGACGCCCTGGATGATGAGGAAGGCCTTCATCAGGCCCTGGGCGTAGCTCGCGTGGACGGCGGCGTCCTCGACGAACCGCTCCGTGAACAGGCTGTCGAAAAGGTTCCGGGTAAAGACCGTGTAAAGGAGCAGGGGGACCAGGGCGACGGCCAGGAACGCGGCGTAGACGCGGTTCGAGAACGACCAGAGGGGCTTGCGGATCGAGGCCTTGCCGGAGGCGAGAGTGACGACGAGCAGGACGGCCATCGCCGCGGCCAGCCCGAGGAAGAAGAACCTCAAGAAATCGACGGCCTTGGTCTTGAAGCTCTTCCTCGGCGCGAACAGGCTGTAACAGCGTTCCCCCGAGCGGAAGAGATAGGCGTCGTAGACCGTCCCCCGCTCCCGGAACTCCGACCAGAAGGGCGGCGAGGAGTCGCGGAGGCGGCCCAGGTCGCCGGCCGCGAGCCCGGAGGTCAGTTTGCGGGGGTTGAAAAGCGAGCGGCCCTCGAGGTCGTAGATCTCGCAGCCGAACTCGAGCTGGCTGAGGGAGGGGAGCGAGTCGGTCCGGAGGACCTCGAAGTAGGGATTGGCGGAATAGAGGAAGGGGAGCATCTCCGGGTCCAGGGAGACGTAGAGGACGACGCGTCCGAGGCGAATACCGTCCTCAGCGTAGTCCTTATAGCCGACCAGAAAGTCCTTTTCCTTGCCGATGAACGTCTGCGAATACGGGACGATGGTCCAGTCCTCGGCCGGCTCGAGGTCGGGCGGACCGCCCAGGACCTTGGGGACGTTGAGCGAGAAGCGGCTGAGGGCGTTGCCCTCGGCGTCGCGGACCTCGAGGCTCGAATACCAGTTGGATTTCGCGACCGGGCTCTTCTCCCAGAGGGCGTGGGCGAAGTCGGGATCCTGGGGATCCTTGAAGAAGGCGACGATCTGCCGCTCGCTCCGGTCGAGCCCAGGCAGGGATTCCTCGATGAGGAAGTTCCCCCAGGTTTCCTGGGTCAGGACGGTGTGGGCGACGGTCGTTTCGAGAAGCCGGTGGGTCCGGACCGCGGTCAGGCCGTCAACGGATCGGGACATCCAGAGGGCCGCCAGGATGAGACCGGCGAACCAGAACTCGCGCCGCCTCGAGACGCCGGGGACGATGGCGACAGCGAAGAGCCAGGCGGCGAGGGCCGCGCAGACGATGGCCAGAAGCGGCGAGGGACCGGCGCCGAGAAAGATGGCGGCGGCCGCCGCCAGCGAGACCGACAGGCAGGAGACGAGCTTCGTATGGGAGCCCTGGAAGGCCAGCCGGAAGGCAACGGCCAGGACGAGGAAAACGGCGACGAGAAAGACGAACAAGCTGAGCTGGAGGACGAACCGCGAGATGTCGAAGTCCCAGCGGAGAAGCGAAAGGTTGGAGTTGAAGACGACCCGACGGACAAGCTCCCGCAGGACGAGGATCGCTCCGGCGGCGAGCGCCGCGGCCGGGACATGGACCAGGACGTTGAGGTAAGCGGGGAGGCGGGCCCCGTCCCCGCGACGCAAGCCGAGGGTGCAGACGGCCAGGCACGCGGCGAGACCCAGGGCCGTGAGTGAGGTCAGGAAGATGTCCGCCGGGGACTGGGTCAAGCCCTTCCACGAGGCGAAGCCGGCCACGGCCGGCTTGAACGGGCCGAGGGATTGGATCCTTTCCAGCTGACCCAGGGGAAGAGCGACGAGCCTCAGACCGACGAGGAGGGCCGCTCCGATGACGCCGGAGAGGATGTCCCGGCCCCGGCCGAAATCGGGGGACGACCAGAAAAAGGCGAGGGCTGCGAGCCCGGCGGCGAAGAGCGCGAGAAGCAGGACGAGACGGAGGTCCTCGCGCGTCGCGCTGAGCCGGGACGTCAGGGAAGGCGAGGCCAGGGTCACGGTGGCCATGATGCGTCCCTTCTCGTTCCGGAGCGGGAAAAAGAGGGTCTGGATCTCGTTCTTCTGCCGCGGCTGGCCGGTGAATTCGTCCTTGTGCCGGGCGAAGAACTTCTCGAAGCCCTCGACCTCCTCGCGGAAATCCCAGTAGTCGATGTCGAACTCCGACCGGAAGGCCGGCCGCAAGACGTGGAACTCGCGGATGTGCGAGGACTGGACCTGGGGGATGAAGGCCAGACGGGAGAAATGGGCCAGCATGCGGCCGCCGTTTCCCAGGGGCTGAAGGGCGATGAGGTAGACCGAGGCCTTGCTCCTGATCAGGAACGACCCGCCGGCCCCTTTCAAACCCTCGAGGTCCTCCCGTTCGAGCTGGTCGGCGAGGCTCAAGACGTTTCCATACCACACTTCTATGAGGCCGTCGCCGTTGCTGAGGGCGACGCCCTCGTTCTCGGGGTCGAGGCCGGCCTCACGGAACAGGGGGAAGAAATCTGCGGCCTCTGCGGGCAGGTCCGGGCGGGCGAACCGGGCCTTCCGGTACTCCATGGAGGCCAGCAGGGACGAGAAACCCCGCCGCGTCCCGACGGCCTGCTTCCGGAGCGACGCGAGGCTTTTCGCGTCGTAGTCCCGCGAGAGGAAACCGGGAAGCGTGAGGGAAAGCGCGGCGACGACGAGGGCGAGGGCCACCCCCACGCCGCTCCCGGCGAGAAGGGTGTTGCGGGTCCAGATACGGCGCCGGGCCATCACAGCCTCTCCGCCCGGATCTCGACGATCTTGAAGGCGATGCGGGGTCCGCGGGCGCCGGCGGAATGGGGCAGGCGCAGGGGGACGATGAAGAAGTACACGCGGAAAGGATATTGGTTCCCTGTCCGTTCGTTCCGGAACGACCAGCGGGCTTTCAGGATCCCGCCCGGCAACCCGGGCAAGGCGGAGAGCTGAGGATCGGTGATGAACTCGGTCGTCTTGAAAACCGAGAAGATCCGGCCGAAGACGAGGAAGGCCTGGTCGGGCGAGAGTTGGTCGGCGAAGGACAGGGGCTCGGGAAAGGAGACGGGGATCGTTCCCTGGGTCGGCAGGAGCTCGCGGAGGATCGCCGGCGAGTTCTGGAGGAACGCCGCCTCGACCCGCGAGGCTATGGGGAGGGGGAGCGAGAGGAACAGGGTCAGCGAGAACAGATGAAAAGTGACCACGTTGGCGTCACCATCTTAGCACAGCCCTTTCCGGACAGGCAAGGGATGACGCCTCTCAGGGGCTGATGGACGACGGCCCGGCGGCCGGACGGGAGAATGGTCCTATTCGGCCTTCTTGGGCTCGGTTTCCTGCTCGAGCTTCTTGGTCCTCTTGGCGTCCTTGATGCTGCTGATGCCGGCGATGAGGCCGATGAATCCCCCGAAGAACAGGATCGGCGGGATGAATCCCAGGATCAGGTGGTAAAGGGCGGACCGGAAGAGGGGAGAGAATATCACCAGTGCCAGGCCGCCGGCCATGGCCACGATCCCGCCGAAAACAGCGATGAATTTACCCATTGGTGGACCTCCCTGAGAGTTTGTTCCGGCGCGGATTATAACAAAGGACGCCCGCCGCGGTCAATGATCAAGAAACGTGACGCCACCCGGTTTAGCTGTGACGGGAACCACCCATCTCCCCCGGCCCCCCCCGGGACCTGTCCCGACGGTCCCCCCATCGCAAGCGATGGGTCCCCCTCCGCTACGGGGGATCTGGATGGTTACCCGTCACAGCACGGATGGCGTCAAGATTCCCCCACGCTCCCCACGCAATCCATCCATTGTGGATATTGGCGGGCCGTTCCATTAGAATAGCGGCGAAATCCCCCGCGCAGGAGGTCCCCCAATGTCCTTGAGCATGATAAGAAAAGCGATCGGAGCCGTCGTTTTGGCCGCACTCGTTTTGGCCCTCCCGGCCTGGGCCGGCGGCGATGATTTCGTCATCGGCGGCGCCCGCGTCAAGAGCGGCAGCAGCTTCTCGGGCTACCTGGCCGTTCCGGAGAAGGGCGGCGTCGGGACCGAGATCCCCTACACGGTGATCCATGGAGCGAGGCGAGGCCAAGTCCTAGCCCTCGTCGCCGGCGTCCACGCCTACGAATATCCACCGATCCTCTCGCTCTACCGGCTGAAGGACATGATCGACGCGAAGACCCTGCGCGGGACGGTCCTGATGGTCCACATCGCCAATCTGCCGAGCTTCAAGAAACGGACGATCTACTACGGCCCCGACGATTGGAAGAACCTCAATCGCGTTTTTCCCGGCGACCTCGGGGGAACGATGAGCCAGAGGATCGCCGCCGTGCTCAACGACGAGGTCGTCAAGCGCGCCGACGTCCTCATCGACATGCACTGCGGGGACGGCAATGAGGCCCTCATCCCGTACACCTACTGGATGATCAGCGGCGACAGAAAATTCGACGCGAAAACCCGGGACCTGGCCCTCGCCTTCGGCCTGCCCCACATCATCATCGACGAGTCGCGGACTAAAGTCCTGACCGAATCGAAGTACCTGGGCAACACGGCCATCCTCCAGGGGAAACCGGCCATCACGACCGAGGCGGGCTACCTCGGCCGCACGGACGAGGAATCCATCGCCCGGAACGTCCGGGGCGTGCTGAGCGTCATGCGCCATCTCGACATGGTCGCCGGCGGCCCCGAGCCGGCCTCCGATCCCGTCTGGATCGACAAGTACGAGGTCGTCTATTCGAAAGAGAACGGCCTCTTCGCCCCCCGCGTCGATATGGGCTATTACGTCAAGCAGGGACAGATCGTCGGGACCATTACCGATTATCTCGGGACGTGGAAGGAGGACGTCAAGGCCCCGTTCACCGGCATCCTCCTGTACGTCATCGGCACCCCACCCTGCAACGAGGGCGAGCCCCTCTTCGAAGTCGGGCGGGTCAAGGAGAAGTGATCCCGCGCATGAGGATCAGGGGCGTCATCTTCGACCTCGACGGGACGGTCGTCCAAAACGACTACGACTGGACCCGGATCAGGGAAGAGATCGGGACCGGGGCGACGTCCATCCTGGGCTACCTCGATTCTCTCGAAGAGCCCGAGCGGTCCACGAAATGGACCATCCTCGAAACGCACGAGGCCGAGCAGACCGAGGCCTCGGTCCTGCGCCGGGGCGTCCGGGAACTGCTGGGGCTGCTCCATACCCGCGGCATCGCCGCCGCGCTCGTGACCAACAATTCCCGGAAAAATGCCGAATTCCTCCTCGAGAAGTTCGATCTGGCCTTTGATTGCGTCATCACCCGGGAGAGCGGCCTGTGGAAGCCGTCCGGAGCGCCCTTCCTCGAGGTCCTGAAGACCCTGGGCCTCGAACCCGAGGCCTGCGGGGTCATTGGGGACACCCATTTCGACGTCATGGCCGCTCTCGACGCCGGGATCGGCGCCATTTTCCTCCTGTCGGACGAGCCCGAGCGGTTCGCCGGCTTCCCCGTCGAGGTCTTCCCGGACATGGATTTCCTCAGGGAACACCTTGAATCCCTCCTGGCCGCCTGACCATCCCCGCCGGGGATGGAACAAACGGCCGGCTTCCGTTGTATTAGGAGATGTCGAACACGAACGCATTCAAGGAGGAGACCATGAAGAGCCAAGGACGATACCTGATAATCCTCGCCGCCCTCGCCGGGCTGGCGATGCTGACGGCCGCCGCGCCGGCGCTCCGGGCCGATGGACTTATCATCCCCGATCGCCGCCCCGGCGAACGCGTGCCGCCGCTCAGCGTCAAGTACCACCACGTCAAGGTGGAGATCGTCAACCAGGTGGCCCGAACGTCGGTCGACCAGGTCTTCATCAACCACTTCGGCCGGGACATCGAGGGGACCTACATCTTCCCCGTCCCGGAAGGCGCCTCGGTCTCCGAGTTCGCCATGTACGTCGGGAACGAGAGGGTCAAAGGCGAGATCCTCGACAGCCGCGAGGCCCGAAGGATCTACGAGGACATCGTCCGCCGGATGCGGGACCCCGGGCTCCTCGAATACATCGGCCGCGATCTTTTCCGGGCCAGGGTCTTTCCCATCCCGGCCAACGGCGAAAAAAGGGTCCAGATCTCCTACACCGAGGTCCTCAAGTCCGAGAACGGCCTGGTCAAGTACCTCTATCCACTGAATACGGAGAAGTTCTCGCGCGACCCGCTCGAGGACGTCAGCATCTCCATCCGGATCGAAAGCCAGGTCCCCATCGTCAACGTCTATTCCCCCTCCCACAAAGTCTCCGTGCGCAAGGACGGCGAGGGCCGCGCCCGCGTCGGCTACGAAGACGGGCATGTCCGGCCGGACAAGGACTTCCTTGTCTATTACTCCCTGTCCAAGGACGACGTCGGCCTGTCCTTCATGAACTGGAGCGGACCGGACGGCGGCTATTTCATGCTCCTGGCCTCGCCGCGCTTCGCCGCCCCGGGGGACAAGATCATCAATAAGAATATCGTCCTCGTCCTCGACAGCTCGGGCAGCATGAGCGGGGCCAAGATCCGCCAGGCCAAGGAAGCGGCCCGGTTCGTCCTCAACCACCTCGACCGGCGCGACGAATTCACGCTCGTTGATTTCGACGACGGCGTCGCGGCCTTTTCGGAGGGTCTCGTCCCGGCCACGGGCGACAACGTCGGCCGGGCCCTCAAGTTCGTCGACGCCATCGAGGATTCGGGCGGCACGAACATCAACGACGCCCTCATCGGGGCCCTCTCCCGGATGCGGGATGGGGACCGCCCGAACTACATCCTCTTCCTGACGGACGGGCTGCCGACCGTCGGGACGACGGAGACGGCGGACATCCTGAGGAACATCCGGAAGGCGAACGGGCTGCGCTCCCGGGTCTTCGTCTTCGGCGTCGGCAACGACGTCAACACCGAACTCCTCGATCGGATCGCCTCGGACCATCGCGGCACGTCCGTCTATATCGCGGAAACCGAGGACCTCGAGGTGGCCCTGTCGAGCTTCTACGAGAAGATCTCCTCGCCCCTTCTCGCCGACCTGTCCGTTGACTTCAAGGGGATCGAAACGAACCAGGTCTATCCCCGCGACCTGCCGGACCTCTTCAAGGGTTCCCAGCTCGTCCTCGTCGGCACGTACCGGGGGAGAGGTCCGGTGAGCGTCGTCCTGACCGGAAAGAGCGGCCGGGAGGAGAAACGCTTCGTCCTCGAGAGCCGCGCCCTGGCCGGGGGCAGCCAATTCAACTTCCTGCCCCGGCTCTGGGCGACGCGGCGCATCGGCTATCTGCTCGAGGAGATCCGTCTCCAGGGTTCGAATCAGGAGCTCGTCGACGAGATCAGGCGCCTCGGACTCAAATATGGCATCGTCACGCCTTTCACTTCGTTCCTGGTCACCGAAAAGGAGCAACTCACGCTCGCGCTCGACGCCGCGGCCCCCGCGGCCCAGGAAGCCATCGCCGCGCGGCAAACGTTCGGAGTTGGCGCGGTCAAGGCGGCCAAGGCCACCCAGGCCTTCAAGCTCGAAGACAGGGCCGCCCAGGTCGCTTCCGAGCGTATCCTCTATAAAGACGACAAAACGTTCTATCTGAAGGACGGCGTCTGGACGGACAGCGAATACAAGGACGGCGCGCCGACGACCGAGGTCAAGTTCAACTCCGACGAATTCTTCCGCCTGATCAGAGAAAAGCCCGGCCTGGCCAAGTACCTCTCGGCCGGGGACAACCTGATCGTCGTCTTCGAAGGCGTGAATTATCGCATCGTCGAATAAAAAAGAAGAGGGACTGTCCCGAGCGGGACAGTCCCTCTTGATTTCGGGCGGGGGATTGGTCACAATGGACGCGCATTTCGCGAGCGAGGAACACGATGGCCCAAGAAAAACTGCTCCTGATCCCCGGCCCGAGCCCCGTCGTCCCGCGGATCCTCGACGCCCTGGCCCTGCCGACCGTCTCCCACGTCGGGCCCGATATGGTCCGCGACCTCAAGGAGGCCTGCGAGAACCTCAAGAAGATCGTCTTTTGCGAGAACGGCGAGCCGTTCATCGTCGCCGGAGCCGGGACCCTGTCGATGGAGATGGCCATCCTCAACACGGCCGGCCCGGGCGACCGTGTCCTCGTCCTGTCCCAGGGATATTTCGGCCAACGGATGTCCGATATCTGCAAGGTCTTCGGCATCGATCACGACGTCCTCGAGAGCGAATGGGGCCGGGCCGTCACGTCGCTCGAGCTTGACCGGAGGCTGAGAACTCAGAACTACAACATCGTCGTCTGCACCCACGTCGACACCGCGACGGGCGCCTGCGCCCCGCTGGAGGAGTACAGCCAGGCCCTCGATAAAACGGGATCGCTCTTCATCGTCGACGGCGTCTGCGCCACGGGCGGCATCCCCGAGCGGATGGACGCCTGGGGCATCGACGTCGTGCTGACCGCGGCCCAGAAGTGCCTGGGCGCGCCGCCGGGTCTGGCCATCCTCGTCCTCTCCGAGCTGGCTATGGAGAAGCGGCGGAGCATGGCCTCGGTCCCGGCCTACTATTCCGACCTTCTCCGCTGGCTGGCCATCATGCACGACCCCTCCAAATACTTCTCGACGCCCTGCGTCAACGAGGTCCGCGCCTTCGCCGAGGCGACGCGCATCATCCTCGGAGAGGGGATGGAGGAGCGCTTCGAACGCCACGACCTCTACGCCGAGGCTATCCGGGCCGGCCTGGCCGCCCTGGGCTTCACCTTTTTCACCGACCCGAGCTTCCCGGCTTCGACGCTCTCGGTCGTCCGCTACCCGGACGGCGTCGACGACAAATCCTTCCGCGCCGGGCTTTACGACAACGGCGTCGTCGTCGCCGGCGGCCTGGGTCCGACCTTGGGCCGGGTCTTCCGCGTGGGCCACATGGGCAACCTGACCTCGGCCCAGGTCAGGTTCGCGGTCGAGGCCGCGGAGAAGACGCTCGCCGGACTGGGCCAAAGCATCGAGCCGGGGACGGGACGGGAAGCCGTCGACGGCGTGCTCAAAGCCTGAAGAAAAGATCCGACGCCCATGAAGAGTAAGGTCTATTTCGTCCCCGCCGACGGCAAGGAAACCGCCGAGAGCCTGGCCGAAAAGGCCAAGAAAGCCTACCTGGCCACCGGGCTCAACGACAGGATCGCGGAAGACGAGTTCGCCGCGCTCAAGATCCATTTCGGCGAAGTCGGCAACACCGGCTACATCAAGCCCCAATGGCTCACGGGTCTCATTTGGGAGGTCCGGTCGAAGACCAAGCACGCCTTCCTGACCGACAGCAACACCCTCTACGTCGGCAACCGTTCGAACTCGATCGACCACCTCCGCCTGGCCTGGTCGCACGGTTTCACGCCCCAGACGACGGGCGTCCCGGTCATCATCGCCGACGGCCTCATCGGCCACGACAAGCAGGAACCGCGGGGCGCCCAGTCCCGGACCGCCTCGTCCAAAATCGCCAGCGGCATCCTCGACTCCGACGTCCTTGTCTGCCTGACCCACGTCACCGGGCACGTCCAAACCGGCCTCGGCGCGGCCATCAAGAACCTGGGCATGGGCTGCGCCTCGCGGGCCGGCAAGCTCGATCAGCACTCCGTCACGCACCCGCGCGTCAACGCCAAGCAGTGCCGGAACTGCGGCGTCTGCATGGCCTTCTGCCCGGAGGCCGCCATCGTCCAGGCCGAGGGCCACGTCGTCATCGACCCGGCCAAATGCATCGGCTGCGGCGAATGTCTCGTCGTTTGCAAGTTCGGCGCCATCAAGATGAAATGGGACGAGGACTCGATTCGCCTCCAGGAAAAGCTGGCCGAATACGCCTGGCGGGTTTTCACGCACTTCAAGGGCAAGGCCGGCTTCATCAATTTCCTCATCCAGGTCACCAAGGACTGCGACTGCATGGCCAAGAATCAGAAGCGCATCGTCGACGACATCGGCATCTTGGCCTCCCTCGACCCCGTCGCGATCGACAAGGCCACGGCGGACCTCCTCGTCGAGAGGGGCGGCGGTAAAGACCTTCTTCGCGCCGGCTACGACATCGACTGGGCGGCCCAACTCGCCCATGGCGAGAGGATCGGCCTTGGGACGACGAAATACACTCTGGTCGAGCTCGCCTGAACCCGCGCCCGAGTCAATCCTCTCATGCCTGACGGCGGAGGCGCGGCATGAAGACGGCGATGGCCGTTGCGGCCAGGAGAGTGATCCCCGACCCGATGAGGACGGCCGCGGGCTGGCCGAAACGCTCGGCCGTCAATCCAACGCCCAGCGATCCGATGGGCATGAGCCCGAAGAAGGTCAAGGCGTAGATGCTCATGATCCTCCCCCTGAGCTCGTTCGGCGCGAAAGTCTGAACGAGGGCGTTCGATAGGTTGAAGATGAGGATGAGCGAGAGACCCGATCCGAAAAGGAGGACCAGGGAGAGGGGCGTCCAGCGGGTCAAAGCGAACAGCGCGGTCACGATAGGAAAGGCGAACGATCCGAAGGTCAGCAGCCGGCCCCGGAAGCGGAAGCGTCCGAGCGAGGCGATGAGGAGGGCCGCGGCGAGGGCCCCGGCGCCGCGCGCCGACTGGAGGAAGCCGTTCGTCCTGGCGTCGCCGTGGAGGATGTTGACCGACCAGGCGGGGATAAGGGTGACGAAAGCCATGCCGAAAAGGCTGACGACGGCGATCAGGCCGACGATCGTCCGGATCTTCGGATGGGCGGCCACGTATTTCAATCCTTCCTTGAGCTCGGCCCGGGCGGAGGCGCGTCCGGGCTTGGGTACGAACGGCTTGAGCCGCATCAGCCGCAATGCGGCGATGACGGCGATGAAAGAGATACCGTTGATGGTGAAGCACCAGGCCGGGCCGAAGAAGGCGTAGGTCAGGCCGGCCGCGGCCGGGCCCAGGGCCGTGGCCGTGTTGAACATGGCCGAATTCAGGGCGATGGCGTTGGTCATGTCCTCCGCTTCGACCATTTCCAGGACGAAGGCCTGGCGGGCGGGCGCCTCGAAGGCGTTGGCCGTCCCGAGCAGGAGGGCGATGACCAGGATGTGCCACGGCTGGATGAGGTGGAGGAAGGTCAAGGCGGCCAGGGCGAAGGCCAGGACCATCATGGCCGTCTGGGTGATCATAAGGAGGGTGCGGCGGGGCACCCTGTCGGCGATGACCCCGGCGTAGAGCATGAACAGCCAGGTGGGCACTCCCATGGCGAAGCCGACGAGTCCGAGGTAGGCGGGAGATTTGGTCAGGTCGAAAACGAAGAAGCCGAGGGCCGTCGACTGCATCCAGGTCCCGAAGAGCGAGACGATCTGACCCCAGAACCAGAGACGATAGTTGGGGTATTTGAGGGCCGTCACGGCCTGCTTCCAGCTCAACTGCTTGCGCAGGCCGAAGAGACGGTGGATGAACGGCGGGCCGGGCTCGGGCGGGCCTTGATACTTCAGGAAGCCGGCTCCTTCAGCATTTCTTCGTCGGCGGCCCGCCAGGCCGGATCGACGATGCAGAGAAAGGCGAGGTCGCCCGCGCCGGTGTTCTCGATGAACTGGACTTCGCCGGGCGGGATGTAGACGGCCTGGCCCGCCTCGACCTCCGCCCGCTCGCTTCCGACGTGCACCAGGCCCCGGCCTTCAAGGACGTAGTAGACTTCGGCGCTTCTCAGACGGTGGGGCAAGGTTTTCCCGCCGGGCTTGACCACGGCATGAGCCAGGCTGTACCCGATGGCCAGAAGCTCCTTGTCCGGGTGGAGGAGCTCCCTGAGGAAAGACGCGTCGCCGGCCTTGAATCCCGCCGCGCTCTTGAGTGACTTGATGATCATGGGCCGAGAGGCAAAAAAATCGGGGAGGTGGGATTTGAACCCACGACCCCAGCGTCCCGAACGCTGTGCGCTAGCCAGGCTGCGCTACTCCCCGACTTGAGCGGCTTATTATACACAGTTCCCGTCCGGAAGGGAAGTGGCCGGCCGCATGCCCGTTCCCGGCGAAGCCTGACGCCCCTGTCACGTCCGGGCTTTCGGCCTTTACGGGAGCCCGGCTCTGTACTATCATAGGACGCTCGGGATCCCATCGAAGGAGCACATCATGAACTCAAAGAAAACGGCGATCGGTTGCCTCTCGTTCGTATTCCTGGCGGTCCTGGCGCTCTCGGCCCAGGACGTCCCGGTGAAGCCCGCCGCGATCGGCGGCGTCTGGGAGATGACGACGCAGACGCCCCAGGGCGACATGACCGCCGACGCGACGATCGTCCAGGAGAACGACAAGTTCAAGTTCTCGATGGTCGGCCTGCAGGGGATGGAAATGAACGGCGAGGGAACGGTCAAGGGCCAGGACGTCGAGTGGACCGTGACCATCAGCGCTCCCATGGGCGAGTTCATGCTCGTCTACAAAGGCAAGGTCGACGGCGAGACGATGTCCGGAGAGGTCCAGGCCGGCGATTTCGGGGCTTTCCCCTTCACGGCCAAGAAGAAGAAATAGGCCGCTTCTCTCCCGCATCGTCGCCGCGCCCGGCCCGGTTGTCCCGCTCCGGCCGGAGAGTATATAATGCCGCTTCAGACCCGGCCATGATCCCAGGAGGAGTCGTACGATGACGAAATGGTGGCACCTCGGCATCGAGGAGATCGCCCGGAGACTCGAAACGGATGGAAAAGCGGGCCTCTCCGCCGCGGCGGCGGACGATAAGCTCAAGACCCTGGGTGCCAACGAGCTTCAGGAGAAAAAAGGCCGCGGTCCCCTGGCCATCTTCCTCGACCAGTTCAAGGGGCTGATCATCTGGGTCCTCATCGGCGCCGCCCTCGTCTCGGGCTTCCTCAAGGAGTGGGTGGACGCCCTGGCCATCCTGGCCATCGTCATCCTCAACGCCATCCTCGGTCTCGCCCAGGAATACCGGGCCGAAAAAAGCCTGGCCGCTCTTAAAAAGCTGTCGGCCCCGTCGTCCAAAGTCATCCGGGACGGCGCCGCCCGGGTCATTCCCTCCCGGGAGCTCGTCCCGGGCGACCTCGTCGAGGTCGAAGCCGGGGACTACATCCCGGCCGACTGCCGGGTCAGCTGGCACACCTCCAACTTTGCCGTCCAGGAGGCCAGCCTGACCGGCGAGTCGACGCCCGTCAACAAGACCGACATCGTCCTCGAAGAGAAGGATATCCCCCTGGCCGAGCGCGCCAATATCCTCTACACGGGCACGGTCGTCGTCTCGGGTAAAGCCCGGGCCTTCGTCGTCGAAACGGGCATGCAGACCGAGCTCGGACGGATCGCCGGTCTCATCCAGGACATCAAGAAAGAAACGACGCCCCTGCAGAGGAAGCTCGAGCAGTTCGGCAAGCTCCTCGTCTACCTCTGCTTCGTCCTCGTCGCCATCGTCTTCGGCCTGGAGATCCTCCGGGGCGGCAAGGTCCTCGACATGTTCCTGACCTCGGTCAGCCTGGCCGTGGCGGCCATTCCCGAAGGGCTCCCCGCCGTCGTGACCATCGCCCTGGCCCTGGGCGTCCAGCGCATGGTCCGGCGCCATGTCCTCATCCGCAAGCTGCCCTCGGTCGAGACCCTGGGCTGCGCCACGGTCATCTGCTCGGACAAGACGGGCACCCTGACCAAAAACGAGATGACCGTCTTGGCCGTCTGGACCTCTCGCGACGCCTTCGAGGTGACGGGCACGGGCTACGACCCCTTCGGCGAGTTCCGCAAGGCTTCGGAAATCGTCGACCCGTGCGTCCACCCCGACCTGGTCAAGGCCCTGGTCGTCGGGGTCCTCTGCAACAACGCCCAGCTGACCGTCAAGGACGGAAAGACCTCCGTCTTCGGCGACCCGACGGAGATCGCCATCCTCAGCGCCGCGGCCAAGGCCGGCGTCTGGAAAGGGGAGGAGGAAGACGCCTTCGAGCTCGTCGAGGAGCTTCCGTTCGACTCGGAGCGCAAGAAGATGAGCATCGTCCGCCGGGCCGACCAGGACATGTCGGTGTTCACCAAGGGCGCCCCGGACCTCCTGCTCAACGACTGCAGCTTCATCCTCGAGGACGGCGCGGAGCGGCCGCTCGACGTCGCCGACCGCGACCGGATCATGAAGGCCAACGACGCCTATTCGAACCAGGCCCTGCGCGTCCTGGCCGTCGCTTACCGAGCCCTCGACCAGGAGCCCCATTCCTATGAGGCCGAGGCGATCGAAAAGGACCTGACCTTCGCCGGGCTCGTGGCCATGATCGACCCGCCTCGGCCCGAGGTCCGGGAGGCCATGGCCAAGTGCCGGATGTCGGGCATACGGACGGTGATGATCACCGGCGACCACCGGAACACGGCCGTGGCCATCGCCCGCGAGCTCGGCTTTTACGGCGAAGACTCGCAGGCCCTGACCGGCGAGGATGTCGACCGCCTCAGCGACGCCGAGCTCGAGACGGCCGTCGAGCGGGTGGCGGTCTACGCCCGGGTCTCGCCCGAGCACAAGCTCCGGGCCGTCCGGGCCTGGCGGCGCAAGGGCGAGGTCGTGGCCATGACCGGCGACGGCGTCAACGACGCGCCCGCGGTCAAGGAGGCCGACATCGGTGTCGCCATGGGCATCACCGGGACGGACGTGACCAAGGAAGTCTCGGACATGGTCATCACCGACGACAACTTCGCCTCGATCGTGGCCGCCGTCGAGGAAGGCCGGGGCATCTACGACAACATCCGCAAGTTCATCCACTTCCTGCTGTCCTGTAACCTGGGCGAGATCCTGGTCATGTTCACGGCCGCCCTATTCGGCTTCCCCGTTCCGCTCCTGCCCATCCAGATCCTCTGGGTCAACCTGGTGACGGACGGCCTGCCCGCCCTAGCCCTGGGCGTCGATCCCGTCGATCCGAACATCATGGCGAGGCCGCCCCGCAAGCCCGACGAGCCCGTCGTCACGGGGGCCAGGGCTTGGCTCATCGGCCTCCAGGGCATCCTCATCGCCGCCTGCAGCCTGGCGGCCTTTCTCTTCGTTCTCCTCTATGAGAAGGAGGGCATCGACCGGGCCCGCACGGCGGCCCTGGCCACCCTGGCCTGCAGTCAGCTCTTTCACGCCTTCAACTGCCGGAGCATGAAAGAGTCGCTCTTCAAGCTGAAGATCCTCTCCAATCCCCATCTCGTCTACGCCGTGGGCTTCTCGTTCCTGCTCCAGATGGCGGTCATCTACGTGCCCTTCCTTCAGCCAATCTTCAAGACGGAGGCGCTCGGCGCCCTCGACCTGGGCATGATCATGGTCTTTTCCTCACTTCCGCTCTGGATCATGGAGATCGTCAAGGTCGCGAACCGGAAATTCAGGTTTTATGAACTTTACTAGTCGTTCCGGTCAGGAGGGATCATGAAGAACAGCATCAAGGAGATGGGGCTCGTATAGACCAGCGAAAATGCGCTTCCCGACCCGGCCGCGGCTTCCCGGCCTCCTGATCCTGGGGCTCATCCCGCTCTGCGGCTGCGGCCATCCGGCGCGCCCGGCCTCCCGGCCGAATCTTCTTCTCGTGACGGTCGACACGCTCCGGGCCGACCGGGTCGGCTTTTATTCCGACCGGCACGTCCGGACGCCGAACATGGACGGACTGGCCGGCCGGGGCGTCGTCTTCACCCGGGCGTTTTCCCACTGTACGACGACCCTGCCGGCCCACACGGATATCCTCCTCGGGGCGACGCCCCTCTATCACGGCGTCCACGACAACGCCAATTTCGTCGTCGGTCAGGAGTTCCTGACGCTGGCCGAGCACCTCAAGGGTTCGGGGTACTCGACGGGGGCCTTCATCGGCGGGTTCCCCCTCGAATCCCGCTTCGGGCTCGACCAGGGTTTCGACATCTACGACGACCGTCTCGACCGGACGGGCCCGACGCCGGGCGACAGCTGGACCCGGCCGGCGGAGGCCGTGATCGCGAGCGCGCTCGCCTGGCTCGAAGGCCGGCCGTCCCCCTGGTTCCTGTGGGTCCATCTGTGGGACCCGCACGAGCCCTACTCGCCGCCGGAGCCGTATAAAACCCGGTTCGCGGACAGCCCTTATGACGGGGAAGTGGCCTACGTCGACGCCGCGCTCGGGCGGCTCTTCGGGTATCTCGATCGGACCGGCCTCGACCGTTCGTCGCTCGTCCTCCTGACCGGAGACCACGGCGAATCGCTGGGCGAGCACGGCGAGACGACGCACGGTTTCCTCGCTTACAACGCGACGCTCTGGATACCCCTTATCATCGCCGATCCCGGCTTGGGGCACCGGGTCGTCGGCGCCCCCGTCTCGCACGTTGACATCTTCCCCACGGTCTGCGAGCTCCTGGGTGTCGATATTCCCGGCCAGATCCAGGGGACATCCCTCGTGAGGGCCATGAAGGGAGGGCCGGAGGTGCTGCGGCCCATCTATTTCGAATCCCTGACCCCCTTTTACAGCATGGACTGGGCCCCCGTCTCGGGGTTCATCGACCAGGACGAAAAATTCATCGACTCACCCGTCCCGGAAATCTACGACCTGGGAAAGGACTTCTCCGAGGCCGTGAACCTCGCCGGAGCGGCCGCGGTGGAGGCGAAAAGGGAGTCGCTCGGCGAGCTCGTCCGTTCCCTTTCCTCGGGGACGGCGGGCAAGGCCGCCCAAGCTTCAGACAGGGAGACGCTCGAAAGACTCCGGAGCCTCGGCTACGCCGCGGCGTCCCCCGGCGGCGGGAGATCGGGCCGGACGAAGTTCGGCCGGGAAGACGATGTCAAGGCCCTCCTTCCGTTCTACAACAGGGCCATGGCCGCCCTGAGCCTCTATGAGGCGGGCAAGGCGGGGGCGGCCATCGAGGAGACCAAGGCGGTCATCGCCGCCAGGAAAAACATCAGCACGGCCTACCTCAACCTGGCCCACTTCTTCAAGGAGGAGGGCCGCCTGGACGATGCCGCCGCCGTCCTCAAGGAGGGATTCGACGCCCTTCCGGGGAACTACTATATCTACCTCGAATACGTCACCTGCCTGTACGAAGCCGGCGACTTCGACGCGGCGATCGCCGCGCTCGAAGGACGGCGGCTTCCTCAGGTCGAATTCGACCCGCTCGTCTGGAATTATGCCGGACTCGCATGGCTGAAAAAAGGGGACGAAACGAAGGCCCGGAGATGTTTCGAGAAGGCCCTGAGCATCGACGCCGAGTCGTCCATCACGTGGTACAACCTGGGCAATCTCGACTATTCCCTCTTTCAATCGACGGGGGACAGGGCGCGCCTCGAAGCCGCGGCCGGGAGCCTTAGGAAAGCGGCGGCTATAGATCCGACGAACGGACCGGCCCATTACGTCCTGGGCGTGACGCTCTATCATTTGGAGGACTTTCCGGCCGCGGTCGCGCAACTGGAAAGCGCCCTGGCCGGCGACCCCGAAATTCCCGAAGTCCTCTATTATCTGGGCCTGGCCCATTTGCGAGCCGGGGATACATCAAAGGCCTGCGTCCGACTCAGAGAATACCGGGGGACGGCGCACTTCGGCCTGCTGTCCGCCGAGGAGCAGGAGGCCGTCGACGGCCTTATCGCCCGATTCTGCGGGCGGGACGGGCCGTCGTAAGATCCGGGGCTATTTCCCCAAGCTTTCGAAAAGGGCCTTGACAAGAGGCTGGTCGGCCTTGATGAGAAGGGAGCGGGAGAGCGTCTCGCGGGCCTTGTCCTTCTTGCCCATTTCGAGATAGACGCTGCCCAGGAAGTTGAGGACCTCGACCGACTCGACGGTGAGCTCGGCGGCCCTCTCGAGATATCGGGCCGTCCGCTCCAGGTCCTTCCGCCCGTAATAAATGCTCCCGAGAACGGTGAAAACCTCGCCGTCGTTCACGCCCTCTTCCGCGAGGGGCAGAAGGAGGTCGAGGGCCGGGCCGTCGTTCCCCTCGATGGCGTGGCACCTGGCCAGGAGGACCTTGGCCGGTACGTAGCCGGGAGCCGTGCTCAGGGCGATCCCGAAGAACCGGCGGGCCCCGGCGAAGTCCCGGCGGAAGAACGACTGACGGCCGAGCTCCGTGTAGCGGGACTCCGGCGAAGGGCGGTAAGCCTGCTCGAAGGAAAATGTGCCCGGCGGCCTGGGGGCCGATGAGACGGTGAAGGGGGCGGAACTTTCGAGGACTGCCGTCCCGGCGAGCGCGTCCTCGACGCGGACAGACAGGGAATGAACGCCATCCGCGAGTCCCTTCGGCGAAAAGACCTTATGGACCGGAAGGGACCGTTCGCCGGCCGGAAGGGAAAGGGTTTCTCCGTCCGACCTGACCCGGGCCTGGCGCGCGTCGAGGATGGCGTACTCGACGCGATAGTCGCCGGAATCAGCGGTCTGACGGTAGATTTCGAAATACAGGTAGATGTTCTCCTCGGGACCGAAGACGCCGTCCGTCCTCGGGGTCACTTTGCTTTTTCCGAAGGTGAAAGGCAGCCTCGCGGCGTCGGCCTTCCCGGTTGCGGCCGCGGCCTCAAGGGAAAGCGGAACGATCCGTCCGGCCAGGAGCAGCGGCGTCGAGCGGCCGGTCGCCGGCAGAGAGACGTGGAGGTCCTTTTCCCCGACCCGGCTGCCGACGTAATCCCGGAGGAGGATGTTGACGGTGTATTCCCCGGGGATGAGAAGCTGGGAGAAGGCGTAGCCGAGGCCATAGCCCTTCTTGGCCTCCATTTCGGCCTCGGTGAGCTCGAGGCTGAGCTGGTCGTTGAACTGGGCGACGACATTCCGTCCACGGTCGCGGACGGTCACGAAGACGTCGGCGCGGCCATAGAGCTTCTCTCCGGACCTCTCGAAGGTCAAGTCCGCCGGGGAAACGCTGAGAGCGGCGTCGTAGTAGAAGTTGCCCCGCCCGTCCTCGGAGTAGAACCCGTCGGCGTCAAAGGGCAGCTTCTCCAGTGAGACGGTGGTCGTCACCCGGGGCTTGTCGGAGGGACGCAGGGCCTCGAAGGCCGCCGGGTCCCTGAGGGTGGCCAAAATCCGCTCGGATTCAAGCTGGTCGGTGCCGGCCGTGACGCTCTGGGTGGCCATGAGGAAATCGATGCCCATGTAGCTGCGGATGAGATTCCGGATCTCGGCATCGTCGCCCGGGCCGAAGTCGTAGTGACGCTGGGGGACGAGGTACTCGAGGCCGTCGAAGAGCGGGCTGTAGAGCTTGAACTGCCCGACGCCCCACTGCTTGAAGAACAGCAATCTCAGCGAGTTCGGCAACCCGGGAAGGCTCAGGTTGGTGTAGTTCCAGACCTCGCAGGGGAAGACGATCTTGCCCGAGGTCTCGTTGTCGATCGTGTTCGGGGGGCCGAGGAGGATGAAGATCCGGCCGCGGTCGGTATGGATACCGTACTTGCTCTTCGCCTCGTCCAGGCGGCGGTAGTGTTCCTCCTTGAACTCGTTGGCCGCGGTCACGGGGAGAGGGTCGCGCCGGGCCCAAAAGGCGCTGATGAACGCGTTCCGCTCGCCGTCGGTCTCCAAGGAGAGGAAGAGCTTTTTTTCCTCCCCGGTGATGAGATAATTGACCTCGTCCTTGAGCCAGGTCTCGAACGTCTTGTCGAGCTTGAGGGCTTTTTGAGAGTCCGCCGGCAGGTCCGTTGTTGCCAGGCCCAGCAGGGCCAGCAGGAAGACGGCGCAGAGACGGAGCTTTCTCATCGGGAATTCCAGGCTATTCTCAATTAAAGAAAAACTCAAGGGGGGATCCCGGAGGATCCCCCCTTGAACAGCTTCGACTTAGAATCTGAAGCGGAGGCCGAACTGGGCTTCGAGGGGCATGGTCGTATACGTGGGCAGTCCATAGGTCTCGGGGGTGTCCACGTCCCCTTGGTAGCCGCGGAGGTTGACCGTATTGAAGGCGTTGAAGACCTCGCCGATGAGCTCGATCTCCATGCGGTCCGAGATCCGGAAGAACTTGGACAGGCGGAAGTCGAGCTGGGTGAAGTTGTCCTCCTCGCGTCCGTACATCCGGTGCGGGATGCCCGCCGGCAGGTCGCTGTAGCCGTCGTCGTCCGGATCGGAGCTGTCGTAGATGTTGTACGGCCTGGGCGTGTTGAACCGGAACATGGCCGCGAACTGGACGCCGAAGGGCAGCTCGAAAATGCCGCTGGCGAACAGCCGGTGCCGCTCGTCCGTGTCGATCGGCCCCCATTCCCGGGGGGCGTTGGGCTCGTTCTCGACATAGCAGGTGACGCCCCAGCCGTCGGTGCCCCGATAGTTGACCGTGCTCTGGCCGCCGGAGAAGGAGTAGTTGACCCTCAGCTCGAACTTACGGCTGAACCTCTTCCTGGCCGAGACGTACAGCCCGTCGAAATGGCCTTTGCCGACGAACCGCGGCGCCCAGATCGACTGCGAATAATCACCGGAATCGCCGGAGAGCGTGTAGGTGTCCGTCTCCGAATGGTAGCGGTTATACTCGTCGCCCTTTCCCAGTCCCCTCGTTTCCGTATGGACGTAGTTGACATCGACGGCGAAATCGGGCGTGATCTGCTGGGAGAAACCGAGGTTGAAATGGTGGGTGTACGGATACTGGAATTCCGGACCGATGGCATCGGTGGGGAGGCCGGGCGTGATCTGGTTTGTCGGCAAGTTGGTCGGATTGGTGTAGCTGTTGGGATACCAGAATTCCCCGGGGTCAAGAGGATCCAGGATGCCGGCCGTCCGGCGGTGGTAGAATTCCTGAGTCCAGGGGTTGTCTACCAGATAGGCGGACGCGTACATGAAGGTCTCGGCGTAGAGCTGGTCATAGAAGATGCCGTAGCCGCCGCGGATGACGGTCTTGCCGTTCCCGAATAAATCATAGGCGAATCCGAGCCGCGGGGCGATGTTGTTTTTATCATGCCGGAGCCCCGGGTTCTCGAAGCCGGGGATGTAATCGGCCAGGAACTGGACCGACGCCAGGCCGCTCTGGTCGAACTCGAGGCCGGTGTTGTAGTCATAGCGGAGGCCGAGGTTCAAGGTCAGCCGGTCGGTGATCCGCCAGTCGTCCTGGACGAACAGGCCCATCGAGTGATACCTGTTGTCCGAGAATCGCCACGGGTCGCCCGAGTAGTGTTCGACCTGGCGGATCGGCGAGTCCATCGTGTAGTAGCCGCTGACGTGCCGGTAGTACCAGCTTTCGCCATAGGTGTAAAGCAGGTCCAGCCGCGGCATGTAGTAGTAGTCGATGCCCGCCTTGAAGTCGTGGGTTCCGCCCCAGTCCTCGACGTGCCACGACAGGTCGTCGCGGAACTGGTACTTGGTCTGTCGCGTCTCCTGGGGCATGTTTCTCGCCTGGCCGAAGCCGCCGATGCTGAAATAGTGTGTCGGCTCGGTCGAATTCGGGTCCGACCGGTTGTCGAAATACTGATAAACGGCCCGGGCCTCGTTGAGGAGGTTCGGCTTGACGATCCAGGTGTGGGCCAGCATCAGGTTGTGGTTGATGTTCCTCGACGCATAGCCGTTCGAAACGGCGTACTCGCCGCCGACGCCGAGGTTCTCGGTCTTGTCGTACTGGTATCCGTAGCGGAGCTTCAGGCTGTGGCGGGCGTTGATCTGATGCGTCAGGTTGAGGGTCAGAAGGTTCTGGTTGAACGGCTGGGCGAACAATCCCTTCTCGTCATTCCAGACATCCGCCCCGAGCATGTCCACCCGGGTATAGTTCTTTTCCTGGACCCGTTCGAAAGCCAGGAAAAAATGTGTCCGGTCCTTGACGATGGGGCCGCCGATGGACGCGCCGACGTTGTATCGCTTGAACGTCGGCTTCTCGTACGCGTCCCCGAGCTCGTCCCTGAGCAGTTTGTCGTAATAGCTCAAGCTGCGGAGGCTGTCGTCCCGCAGGAAGCCGAAGACGCTGCCGTGGAGCTCGTTGGTGCCCGCCTTTGTCAGGACGGTGATGATCGTTCCCTGCGATTTTCCGTATTCGGCCTTGAACTGGTTGGTGGCCACCGAGAACTCCTCGATGCCTTCGGTGGTGAAGATCTGGACCGGGCCGCCGACCATGTTGTCCTTGCTGTCGGCGCCGTCGATCGAGTAATAGACCGCCCGGCCGCGGAATCCGCCGACGCTGAAGTGCGACATGGCGTTCTTGGTCGGGTCGTAGGACCCCATCTCCGTCGTGCCCGGCGCGAGAAGGGCCAGGTTGGCGAACTGACGCGTCAGGAGCGGCAGGCTGTCCACCTCCCTGGTCGTGACGACCGTCGAGACCTCGGCCTTGGTGGCCTCGATGAGCGGCAGTTCGGCGACGACGGTGATCTCCTCCTCGACCGCGGCCTGCTCCATGTCCGTGTTCAGGACCTTGGTTTCATTGACGAATAATTCCAGTCCCGTCACGATCTTGGTCTTGAACCCGGAGAGCTTGAATGTGACGTCGTAGAGGGACGGCGCCAGGGCCGAGATGCGATACCGGCCGAGAGGGCCCGCGACGGCCGCCCGAGTGATACCGGTCCTGGTGTCCTTGGCCGCGACCTCGACGCCCGGGAGCGCGTTCCCCTGGCCGTCCTTGATGACGCCCTCGAGGTTGGCGCTGGCCTGCTGGGCCCGGGCGATGGTGAAGACACCGACGACGAGAACCGCAAGACAAATGGCTGTGACTTTCCTCAACTTTTCCTCCCTGATTGAGCTAACCAACAAAAGATCAGCGAACGGATCCCTCTGTCCAAGTTCCGACACGGCGCGTCATCTCTCACCTCCCTCCGTTGTTATTTCTTTTCCAGGGCCTTCAGCTGTTCGATGAGGCCCTGGACTCTCTCGATCTCCCTGGCGTCCTGGATAAGCGCGATGTACTTTTCATAGGCGGCCACGGCCTTGGCATAAGCGGCGGTCTGGGTGTGAGCGATCCCGAGCGAGTAGAAGGTGAAGGGCTGGGCGGGGTCGAGCACGGACGCCTTCTCCAGACTCTCGACGGCCTTGGCCCCCTCGCCGGCGTTGAGGTAGAGCAGGCCGAGGGCCGAGAACAGGCGGGCGTTTTCCGGGTGGACGCGGATCGCCTCTTCGAAGATAGGAATGGCCTCGCCGGTTTTTTTCAGCTTGCCATAGGCGTTGGCCAGGTTGGTGTAGGCTTCGAAGAAATCCGGCTTGAGCCGGACGGCCTCCTTGAAGGATGCAACAGCCTCCTCGTAGCGCTGGAGGTTGTAGGCGCAGTTGCCGAGGTTGAAGTGGATGGCGGCCAGGTTCGAGTTGGCGGCCAAGATGTCCTTGTAGGCCGCCGCCGCCTCTTCGAAGCGTCCTTCCTTGAAGAGCGCGTTGGCCCGGATGTTGGCGTCCTCCCATTCCGGCTTGACCGCCTGCTTGACCTCGGGGGCGAGCACGGCGTCGAAGACGCTGTTCTGGCCGGGCGCGATCGAGACCCGGCCCTCGAGCGGCTGGAAGCCGGGCTTTTCCAACTTCAGCCTATACTCGGCCGGGGAGATGCCCATCAGGAAGTAATTCCCCTTGCGGTTGGTCTTCATGACATAGGTTTGGCCGCGGGCCGGGTCGACGAGCGTGATCTTGACGTCCGCGAGCGATTTCCCGTCGGGGTCGGCGACCTTGCCCTTGATCGTTCCGGTGACGGCCAGCAGCAGCGGCGGGACGGCCGAGGCGGCGAGGAACAGCAACAGGATAATGAAGGTGACGGGAAACCGGCGTCTCTTCAAGTTCGATTCCTCCGAAGATAAACTTAACTCCGCCCGTTGTCGGTTGTCAAGGGGCGCGCGGGCCTACCGACGGGCGCCCGATCCCGCGGCCCTTTCTTCGTCAGGTGTTTTCTCCGGGAGTTAGCCGGGAGGCTTCTGGCCTTTCCGGCGCGAGGCGGGTCGCGGCGGAGTGATCGGGCCGTCGGCGACGATCCTGATCGGCGTTCCGTCGGGAACAAGTTCGTAGAGCTCGCGGATATCCGGATTGAAAAGGGCGATGCACCCTTCCGTCCAGTCCTGGAACTCCTTGATGGTCGCGGGGTCGGTGTCGCCGACTTGGAGCCCGCTCCGGAGCGGGCCGGGGTCCGCCCTGTGAGACGCGGCGAGCTCCGCCGCGTACTCCCGGGGCTGACCGTGGACGAGAAGGTCGCCCCCCAGCCTCGTGCGCTGGGGCGGGCAGCGGCCCTCCTTGAGGGCTCCCGCCACCTCTTCGAATTCCCGGGGAGTGATCAATCCTTCCGTGAGACCTCGGCGCGCGTCCGCCAGGTTCGGATAGGAGATCCAGAGGGCCAGGTAGTACGTGCTTTCCTTATGGGCGCAGATGAAGTAGTCCCCCTCCGGGGTCATCCGGTCTCCCTGACGCATCTTGGCGCCGTACGGCACGATGCCCAGCTGGACCCTGTAGGCCTTCACCATACGCCGCCCGACCCAGAGTTCGAGGCGCCTTTGGGCCTTGATGGCCAACAGCCGGGCCTTCTTGAGCTTCCCGTCCTCCAGGTGGAGGCGGTATTCCCCGACGAGATCCGCGAGCGAACGTTCAGGCCCATAGAGGGCCGGTTCATAGAGGGCGATGGTGATGTCCCAGGGCCCGACGCGCTCCGAGGCCGTGGCCGGCGTGGGCAGTGTCCGCGGCCTGCCCGGGCCCGCGGCGCAGGCGGCCCAGAAGATCGCCAGCGCCGCTATGACGGCGAGTTTGTAGCCCGGGAACTTCCCCCTGCTCTCCATCCTGACTCGATTATAGCGGATGCCCGGGGAACCGGCAAGGCCGAACCCCGGAGAACATCGACGCCGGGGTCAATGGGGACTTTTCGGCCATCAACCCGCTCCAACGCCATCCTTGACGGCATCTCAAGTCCTGAATTACAATCCTCGACGATGTCCGCGTCGGAAGACGCGAGCCTGGACCCGAGGAGGAGTGACATGCCGTCGAATCCGTGGAGTCGAAGATCGTTCCTGCGCACCGCCGGAGTTTTCGGGACGGCCGCTCTGGCGCTCGATCCCAGGCGCACGGCCCGGGTCGAGGCCGCGAGCCAGTCGGTCGCCCACATGACCCCCGAGGCCGTCGCCGCGGAAGAGTTCTATTGGCGGGAAGTCCAGCTGGCCTTCAACCTGGACCGCTCACTCATCAACCTCAACAACGGCTTCACCTGCCCCATGCCCCGGGTCGCGCTGGAATCGGTCTTCCGCTATATGGACATGATCAACATGCTCCCCGTCCATTACCAGGGCATGGTCGCCTCGAACGCCCAGACGATCCGCCGGCGCATGGCCAACGAGTTCGGCTGCGATCCCGAGGAGATGGCCCTGACCCGCGGCGCCAGCGAGGCCCTGCAGATCGTCCAGAACGGCATCGACCTCAAGGCCGGCGACGAGGTCATCACGACCGAGCAGGACTACCCGCGCATGTTGACGACCTGGGACCAGCGGATGCGGCGCGAGGGCATCAAGGTCACGCGCCTGCAGTTCCCGGTCCCGGCGACCCAAGATTTCCTCTACAACATGTTCGAGAAGGCCATCACGCCGAAGACCAAGGTCTTCCACTTCACCCACATCACGAACCTCACGGCCCAGCTCTTCCCGGTCAAGCGGCTCTCCCGCCTGGCCCGCTCGAAGGGCATCGTCACCATCGTCGACGGCGCCCACGCCCTGGGGCACTTCCCCTTCAAGCTGCGCGACCTCGAGTGCGACGCCTACGGGGTCAGTCTGCACAAGTGGCTGCTGGCCCCTCTCGGCAACGGCTGTCTCTACGTCCGCAAGGAGATGATCCCGAGGTTCTGGCCCCTCCAGGCGGCGCCCGAACAGCAGGATAACGACATCCGCAAATTCGAGTCCATCGGGACGCATCCCTGGGCCATCCGGGCGGCCCTCGGCGAATCCTTGGCCTTCCATCAGGCCATCGGGGCCGAGCGGAAGGCGGCCCGGCTGCGCTATCTGACCCTGCGCTGGGCCAACGCCCTGAAGAACGTTCCGGGCATCAAGATCCTGTCCGACCTCAGCGAGCCGGCGCAGGCCTGGGGCGTCGCCGCCGTCACCATCGAGGGCGCAGATGTCCGAGCCCTGGCCCGGTTCCTGATGAGCGCGTACCGGATCGTGGCCGTCCCGCTCGTCGGGGGGGCGCCGCCGAACTCGGTCTTCGACTACCAGGCGCTCCGGATCTCCCCCAACGTCTACACGACGCTCGAGGAGATCGACACCTTCGTCGAGGCCATGACCGTGGCCGCGAAGGAAGGCGTGCCCGAGACGCCGGAACCGATCCCGGCCTACCCGGCCGACGTCACCGTGTAAGTAAGGAGGTGCGAGATGGAACGCTCAGTCAGGCCGACGATCGGGGCCTTGGCTCTTTTCCTCGTCGCGGGCCTCGCTTCGGCCTTCGCGCAGGCGGAGTTCAAGGTGCCTTTCCCGCTCCAGGCGGGCGGCAAGAAGCTCGCCGCGGGCGATTACACGGTGGTCCAGGCGGCCGAGGGCGGGCTCGTCCTTCGGCAAGGATCGACCGGCAGGGAGATCCCGCTCACGGTCCTGGAGCGGATCGCCAAGCCCGAGCCGCCGGTCGCGGAACCGCGGCTCGTCTTCGACGAGGTCGGGGACTTCGCGCCCTCCTACACGGAGTACATCACCGTCTACGTCCTCTCCGAGGTCTGGCTCCCCGGCGAGGACGGCTACCGTGTCCACGTGACGAAGGGGGCGCATCGGACCAAGACCGTGAAAGGCGAAGCGGCGAAGTAGCCGGCGGGACCGGTCCGCTATAATGGTCGTTCTTAGATAGGCAGGGATTTCCCTATGATCGTCGTCGACAATCTCTCGAAGAGCTACGGCAAGCAGGGGCTCTTCGATTCGATCAGCTTCAAGGTCAACCGTCGCGAGCGCGTCGGCGTCGTCGGCCGCAACGGCCACGGCAAGACGACCCTGTTCCGGATGATCACCGGCGAAGATGAGCCCGACGCGGGGACGATCACGAAGCCGAGGAAATACCGCATAGGCTACCTCGAGCAACGGCTGATGTTCACGGAGCCCACCGTCCTGGCCGAAGGGGCCAAGGCCCTGCCCCATGACGCCCATAACGAGATCTGGCGGGTCGAAAAGGTCCTGTCCGGCCTGGGCTTCGAGGCGGCCGACCTGGAGAAGCGCCCGTCCGAGCTCTCGGGCGGCTACCAGGTCCGGCTAAATATGGCCAAGGTCCTCGTCGGCGATTATCAGATGCTCCTCCTCGACGAGCCGAGCAACTACCTCGACATCACCTCCATCCGCTGGCTGGAGCGCTTCCTCGCGGCCTGGCCCGGCGAGCTCCTGCTCATCACCCACGACCGCAGCTTCATGGATAACGTCGTCACTCATGTCCTGGGCATCCACCGGCGGAAGGTCCGGAAGATCGAGGGGAACACGGGCAAGTATTATGAGCAGATCGCGGCCGAAGAGGAGATCTACGAGAAGACGCGCGTCAATGACGAACGGAAAATGAAGGAGATGGACCTGTTCATCACCCGCTTCCGGGCCAAGGCCCGGCTGGGCGGCCTCGTCCAGTCCCGCGTCAAGTCCCTGGAGAAGATGGAGAAGCGGGAGAAGCTCGAGGCCATCAAGACGCTCGAGTTCGTCTTCGCCGAGAAGCCGGGCTTCCACAAGTACGCCCTGGACGTCCGCGACGTCTCCTTCGCCTACGCGTCCGACCGGCCCCTCATCCGGAGGTTTTCGATCAGCGTCGGGGCCAAGGACCGGGTTTTCGTCATCGGCCGGAACGGCCGGGGCAAGACGACCCTGCTCCGGCTCCTCGCTGGGGACCTGGCGCCGCAGTCCGGGGAGATCGACTCGCCCCAGTCGGTCGCCCCCGGGTACTTCGAGCAGACCCACGTCTCGACGCTGGCGGAATCGAACACGGTTCTCGAGGAGATCGGCTCGGCCGATCCCGATGGCGATCCCAAGCGGGTCCGTTTCATCGCCGGCGGCATGATGTTCGAGGGCGACGACGCCCTGAAGAAGATCCGCATCCTGTCGGGCGGGGAGAAGAGCCGCGTCCTCCTGGGCCGGCTCATCGCGACGCCCCTCAACCTCCTTCTCCTCGACGAGCCCACCAACCACCTCGACATCGAGTCGAACGACGCCCTGCTCGAGGCCATCGACGCCTTCGACGGCGCTGTGGTCATGGTCACGCACAACGAGATGTTCCTCCACGCCCTGGCCGACCGCTTGGTCGTCTTCGACAACGACGACATCGTCGTCTACGAGGGCGGCTACCAAAGATTCTTGGACAAGGTCGGCTGGCGGGACGAGGTCATGCAGGGATCGATCGCCGCGGTGCCGCAGCCCGCGACGGGAGGGGAGGAGCGTCCGAAGTGGACGCCCAAGGAACTCCGGCGCCTGCGCTCGGAGGTCATCGCCGAGCGCTCCCGGGCGCTGCGCCCGCTCGAAGCGCGGATCGCGGCCCTCGAAAAGAGCGTGGAAAGCCACGACGCGTCCCTCCGCGAGCTCAACGGCGAGCTGGTCAAGGCCTCCCAGGGCCGTCACGGGAGCAAGGTCGTCGAGATATCGAAGTCCATGCACGAGGCGAAGAAGACGATCGACGGCCTGCTCGAGGAGCTCGAAAAGGTCACCGTGGATTACGAGGCGAAACGGGCCGGATTCGACGCGAAGATGAGAGACCTCGACGATACCGGTAACGCCAGCTAAGAAAAGAAGCCCCAGAGGGGGTCAAACCTTAATTCTTATACTTTTTTTGCCTTGGTTTGCGTTTCACGGGTCCGAGGGCCGGAAAAGTATAAGAATTAAGGTTTGACCCCTTCTTTCTTTGCTATATAATTTGCCCCTAATGCCTCATTCCGAAATGACATGATGCGCCATCGGTTAGCCCTTGTCCTCCTGGCCCTCAGCGTCGCCTTTTCCCCCTCTTGCCGCGGCGGCCGGTCGCAGACCGATATGACCCTGGCCGGCTCGACGAGCATCCAGCCCTTCGCCGACAAGTGGGCCGAGGTCTTCATGGAGAAACGCCCCGGGCTGGGCGTCAACGTCCAAGGTGGCGGGTCGAGCGCAGGCATCCAGGCCTGCAAGAGCGGCGTCTGCCAGATCGGCATGTCCTCGCGGGAGCTCAAGGGCGACGAAAAAGACCTCACCGAGATCGTCGTCGCCCGGGACGGCCTGGCCGTCATCGTCCATCCCTCGAACCCCGTCCGGGGAGTGAAGCTGGCCGAGGTCAAGCAGATCTTCTCGGGCGATCTGACGAACTGGAAGCCCCTCGGCGGGGCTGACCGGCAGATCACCGTGGTCACCCGGGAGGAAGGCTCCGGGACGCGGGGCGCCTTCCAAGAGCTGGTCATGGGCAAAACCCGCATCTTCCGTGGCGCCATCACCGAGGATTCCAACGGGACGGTCCGGGAGATCATCGCCCACGACCCTCACGCGATCGGCTTCATCTCCCTTGGCCTGGTCAACGAGCAGGTCCGGGCTCTCGAGCTCGACGGGGCCGGGGCCAACGAGGCCAACATCAGGAACGGGCGCTACAAGCTCGTCCGGCCTTTCCTGTTCGTCAGCCGGGGGGAGCCGACGGGCCTGGCGAAGGAGTTCGTGGATTTCGTCCTTTCGGAGGAAGGCCAGACATTGATCAAGAAGGAGGGGCTCCTCCCGGTCAAGTGACCGGAAGAGGCGAGCGATGGACACGACGTCGAAAGGGCGCGGTAAGAACAAGCTGGAGAGGAACGACCGCCTCGTCCGTTTGGCGCTCCTCGTCGTCGCCTTCTCGGCGGTCTCCATCCTCCTCGTCATCACCGTCTTCATCGTCGGACAGGGGACGCCGATCATGTTCAAGTACGGGTTGAAGAGTTTCCTGGCCGGGGCCAACTGGTACCCCTCGGAGCAGCTCTTCGGCCTGTGGCCGATGATCGTCGGCTCCCTGTTCGTCACCGCTGGCGCTCTGGTCATCGGCATCCCCTTCGGCCTGGCCTGCGCCATCGTTCTGACGGAGTTCTCATCGAAAAGGGTCCGGCGTTTCATCAAGCCGGTCATCGAGCTCCTGGCGGGCATCCCGTCGGTCGTCTACGGCTTCATGGGTGTCATCATCCTCGTCCCGTTCATCCGGGAGACCTTCGGCGGGCCGGGCCTGTCGGTCCTGGCCGTCTCGATCATCCTGGGCGTCATGATCCTGCCGACCATCATCTCCATCTCCGTCGATTCGCTCCAGGCCGTGCCCCCGTCCTACCGGGAAGGCTCGATCGCCCTGGGCGCGACGCGTTGGCAGACGGTCAAGATGGTCCTATTCCCGGCGGCCCGCTCCGGCATCATCGCCAGCATCATCCTGGGCATGGGCCGGGCCATCGGCGAGACCATGGCCACCATCATGGTCGCCGGCAACGCCGCCGAGATCCCCCGCTCGCTCCTCGCGCCGGTCCGGACCCTGACCTCGAACATCGCCCTGGAGATGAGCTACGCGACGGGCGAGCACCGGGAGGCGCTCTTCGCGACGGGCGTCGTCCTTTTCGTCATCATCATGGTCCTCAACACGATCGCCAACGCCACATCGGCCAAGCGGAGGAAGCAGCCGTGAAACGCCTCGGCCCCCGCGTCGAAGAGAAGGTCGCCCGCGTCGGGCTGTGGGCCCTGACCCTCATCACGGTGGGCGTGCTCTTCTTCATCATCTTCTTCATCCTGCGCCGAGGCCTGCCCGTCCTGAGCCTGGAGTTCCTGACGGCCAATCCCGCGGACATGGGCAAGTCGGGGGGCATCTTCTCGACCATTGTCGGGACGGCCGCCCTGACCGTCCTGGCCCTCCTCATCGCCGCCCCGCTCGGCGTGGGGACGGCGATCTTCCTCACGGAGTACACCTGGGGCGGCCCCGTGACCCGGATCATCCGCTTCGGGGCCGAGTGCCTGGCCGGCATCCCCTCGATCATCTTCGGCCTCTTCGGCTTCATCCTCTTCGTCACCAAGCTCAAGCTCGGCTGGTCGATCCTGAGCGGCGGGCTGACCCTGGCCTTCATGCTCCTGCCGACCATCATCCGAACGTCGGAGGAGGCCATCAAGGGCGTCCCCCCGGCCTACCGGCAAGTCAGCTTCTCCCTGGGCAGCACGAAGTGGCAGACCGTCACCCGGGTCGTCCTGCCTTCGGCCATGCCGGGCATCGTCACCGGCATCGTCCTGAGCATCGGCCGCAGCATCGGCGAGACGGCCGCGACCATCTTTACCGCCGGCAGCGCCCTCCGGTTTCCGACCTCGATCTTCTCCTCGACCCGGACGATGTCCGTCCACTTCTACATCCTGGCCCGGGAGGGCATCTCCATGTCGAAGGCCTACGGCACGGCCGCCATCCTGATCATCGCCATCCTAGGCATAAACGTCCTGACCTATTACTTGATGAACCGGTTTATCAAGAAATATTCCTAAGGAGAGAAAAGCGGCGGATATGAGCGACATCGCCATCCGGGTCCAGGGCTTCAGCCAGTTCTTCGGCGACGTCCGCAAGCTCAACGCCCTCGACCTGGACGTCCGCCGGAACGAGATCCTGGGCATCATCGGGCCCGCCCGGAGCGGCAAGTCGACCTTCCTCTGCGCCCTCAACCGGCTCAACGACCTCGTCCGCGGCTCGCGTCACGAGGGGACCATCACGATCGACGGCCGCGACATCTACGCGACCGATGTGG
>MEYF01000071.1:59606-61857 GCA_001775755.1 Candidatus Aminicenantes bacterium RBG_19FT_COMBO_65_30
CGCCGGAAGCTGGGCATGGTCTTCGCGACTCCCGTCCCGCTGCCCCGCTCCATCTACGAGAACGTCGCCTTCGGCGCCCGGCGGGCCGGCGTCAGCGGCCGGGAGCGGCTGGACGTCCTCGTCCGGGACAGCCTGGAGAAGGGCGGCCTGTGGGAGGAGGTCAAGGCCCGACTTGGAACTAGCGCCCTGAAGCTCTCCGGGGGCCAGCAGCAGCGCCTCTGCGTGGCCCGGATCCTGGCCGTCATGCCGGAGTTCATCCTCCTCGACGAGCCGACTTCGGGACTCGATCCCATCTCGACCATGAAGATCGAGGAATCCCTGCGCAGGCTCAAGAAGGACTACACGATCATCCTCGTCACCAACAACACGAAGCAGGCGGCGCGCGTCGCCGACCGGACGGCGTTCTTCCTCAGCGGCGACCTCGTCGAGGTCGGCCCGACACCGCAGATTTTCACCGCGCCGGCAGATCAGCGCACGGACGATTACCTCCGAGGAAAGTTCGGATAGGCGGCCATGGCCATCATTGAAGTCCGCGAACTGTCCTTCTACTACGGGAAGTTCCAGGCCTTGAAGAACATCAGCCTGGACATCGGGAAAAACAAGATCACCGCCCTCATCGGGCCTTCGGGCTGCGGCAAGACGACGTTTCTTCGGTCGCTCAACCGCATGACCGACCTCATCGAGGACGTCCGGGTCACGGGGACGGTCCTCATCGACGGAGAAGACGTCTACAAGTCCGGCACCGATCTTCTCCAGCTCCGCAAGAAGGTGGGCATGGTCTTCCAGCGGCCCAACCCGTTCCCGCTGAGCGTGTTCGCTAACGTCGTCTATGGGCTTCGCGTGCACGGCCTCCGCGACGCCAGGGCCCTCGAGGAAAAGCTCACCCGCAGCCTCGAAGCCGTGCACCTCTGGGACGAGCTCAAGGACCGCCTGGACGAGAACGCGCTCAAGCTCTCGGGGGAGCAGCAGCAGCGCCTGTGCATCGCGCGGCTGGTCGCCGTCGAGCCGGAGATCCTCCTCATGGACGAGCCGTGCTCGGCCCTCGACCTGGCGGCGACCGCCAACATCGAGGACCTCATGGCCGAGCTCAAGAAGCGCTACACCATCGTCATTGTCACCCATAACATGCAGCAGGCCGCCCGCGTTTCTGACGTCACCGGCTACTTCCTGCTCGGCGAGCTCATCGAGATCGGCGAGACCCAGCGGATCTTCACCAATCCCCGCGACCCCCGGACCGAGGATTACATCACGGGCCGCTTTGGTTAGTATTTAGGGTATAATAGATCCGCTTCTTTCGACGGGAGGGACGCACGATGAGAAAACCATTTCTGAAGGTCTCCGGGACGGCCGCGACCGTCCTTTTCGGCGCGGCCTGCATCATCGCCCCGCACCCGGGCGAATCCACGGGCTGGCGGACCGTCTCTCGACCCGAGACGGGAAACGAGATCCGGGAGACGATCGACTTCCGGACGGGCGGCACGCTGTCCCTGGAGAACGATTTCGGCGACGTCGTGATCACGGGCTGGGACCGGGACTCGGTGCGGATCATCGCCAAAGCCGTCGCCTCGCAAGCGCGGCCGCAGCGATCGGCCCGCGAGTACGGCGCCCGGACGTCCGAGCCCGACGTCGAGATCCGGGAGACGGATGACGGCCTCCTGATCAGGAACCGCACCTTCGAGGGCCCGGGTCGTCCCCCCGAGGTGGCCTACGAGGTCCGCGTCCCCAACTCCGTCCGCCTGACGGGGATCCGCATCAGCGAGGGAAACCTCTCCGTCGCCGACGTCTTCGGGCGGCTTGAAGCGTCGCTCGACCAGGGGGACCTCAAGGTGGCCAACTACTCGGGGTCGGTCGAGGCCGTGATCGGGACGGGTGAAGCCGACGTCGAGGTCCTCGACCTCCGCGAAGAGGACTCGATCACCATCTCTTCGCGCAAGGGCGATATCGTCCTCCGCTTGGAATCCGGAACGGGGGCCATCGTCGAGGCGGACGCGCCCCGCGGCGAGGTCCGGAGCGATTTCGATCTAGGCGTGAAGATGCCGGTTTCCACCGTCAAGGGCTGGATCGGGGAGGGAGGGCCGGCCATCATCTTGAGAGCCGCGGATGGCCGGATCGAGATCGTCGCCGTCAAGCGCTCCGCCGGGGACATCCGCGCGGCGAAAGGAAAGTGAGGGGACAACATGGACGACCTTCATCTCGACGATGAACGGGCGGACGAGCCCAGGAAAGTCTGGGGCCTCGCGGCCGCGATCTT
>MEYF01000071.1:61951-65404 GCA_001775755.1 Candidatus Aminicenantes bacterium RBG_19FT_COMBO_65_30
CTGCCGGCCGAGGACGACAAGGCCGCCGCCGGGCCGGCCGGCGAGCCGCTCGCCTTTCCTGTGGTCGCGCTCGCGGAGAGCGACGCGGCCGTCCGGGAATTCGCCGCGGCCATGTCGACGAATCCGGACTTCGTCAGGTGGATGCTGACCAAAGACCTCATCCGGAAATTCGTCGTCTCCGTCGACAACGTCGCCAACGGCCTGAGCCCGAAGCCGCACGTCGATTTCTTCGCGCCGGCAGGGGAATTCCGCGTCGCCCGGACGAAAGAGGGGACGATCGTCGACACGGCGTCCTACTCCCGGTACGATCCCGTCGTCGGGGTGGCCCTTTCCTTGGACGCGTTGGCCGCCGCCCGCCTCTACCGGGCGGTCAAGCCTCTCCTCCAGGAAGCCTACCAGGAACTCGGCTATCCCGGCCTGGATTTCGACGACACGCTCGTCCGGGCCATGGCCGAGCTCCGCGGGACGCCCGTCGTCGACGGTCCCACCCGGCTGGAGCAGAAAGTCCTGAGCTACGCGATGACGGACGAGACGCTCGAGGCGTTGAGCCCGGCCCAGAAACAGCTTCTCCGCCTGGGCCCGAAGGGCGTTCGTACGGTCCACGACAAGGTCAAGGAGCTGGCCGCCGCCCTGGGGATCTCCGGGTCGCGCCTGCCGCAGACGAAAACGTACACGCCCCGCGCGCAATAGGGCGCGGGCTCATTTCCAGCGGAACGGCTTTTCTTTTCTGAAGTCGGGGACGAGGCGCTCGTCCGGCCGGAACGGCTCAGGCTGCAGGAACAGGCGGTCGAGGCCGAGCGCGAGGGCCTCGTCCGCGGCCCGCCGGTATTCCTCCGCGGAAACGCTTCTCCGGATCTCTTCCGGCGCTTTGAAACAGGGATGGTATTGGCTCATCAGGCTCAACCCGATGAACGGGGAGAGATTTTCCCCGATCCATTTCAGGATGACGATCGTGTCCCCGACCGAGCCGGGGAGGATGAGATGGCGGACGACGAGCCCCTTGCGGGCCGTTCCCCCGGGGCCGAGGTCGAGGGCGGGCTGCTGCAGGGACATCTCCCGGACGGCCTCGGAAGCCCTGGCGAAGTAGTCCGCCGCGGCCGAGTATCTTTTCGAGATCGACGGGGAGTGGTATTTCAGATCCGGAAGGTAAATGTCGACGACCCCCTCCAGGGCCCGGACGACCTCGAGGCTGTCGTATCCGTTGGAGTTCCAGACGAGCGGGATGTCGAGGCCTCCGGCGAGGGCGATGCGCAGGGCCCTGAGGATGGGCAGGACGACGTGGCTCGGAGAGACGAAATTGATGTTGTGGGCGCCCTTCGCCTGGAGCCCGAGCATCATGACCGCGAGCTCTTCGTCGGTCGCGGGCTCTCCCTCGAGCAGCCAGCTGAGCTGGTAGTTCTGGCAGAACAGGCACTTGAGGTTGCAGCCCGTGAAGAAGATCGTCCCCGACCCGGACTCGCCGCTGACGACCGGTTCTTCGCCGAAGTGCAGCAGGGCGTGGGAAACCGAGGCCAGACGGCCCGTCCGGCAAACGCCTTCAGCGCCCTTGGTCCGGTCCACGCGGCACTCGCGAGGGCAGAGCGTACAGGCCGTCTCGAGCGGGGAGAGACGGTCGAGGGCCTTCTCGACCAGCTCCAGCTTCCTGCCCGCCTTCATACTTTTATTCTATGGGGTCGGACCACAGCAAGTCAATTATTTTCATTAAGTTAACCTAATTTTTGGATGGTTTTTTGGGCTTATCTGCGCGTTTCTGCCCCCAAAAAGCTGCCATCGGCTTATGGCCGGCATCGCGCGTTTCGAAGGCCAAAAAGGCCGAAATAAGCCCTAATCCGCCTCAGTTTTCGGGGGTAATTAACTGATTAGAAACGACATGCTGTGGTCCGACCCCGTAGTTATGGTATAGTAGGGGACTCATGGAGCTCGTCAAGAAGATCCTCGATTTCGCGCTGCACCTGGACAAGTACCTCACCGCTATCATCCAGCAGTATGGCTTGTGGACCTACGCCATCCTTTTCCTGGTCATCTTCGTCGAAACCGGCTTCGTCGTCATGCCCTTTCTCCCCGGCGACTCGCTTCTCTTCGCCGCGGGGACCTTCGCCGCGCTGGGATCTTTCAAGGTCGGCTGGCTCATCCTGGCCCTCTCCGCCGCAGCGATCATCGGCGACACGGTCAACTACTGGATCGGCCACTACGTCGGCCCGAAGGTCTTCAGCCGGGAGAAAGCCCGCTTCTTCAAGAAGGAGCACCTCGACCGGACTCACGCGTTCTACGAGAAGCACGGCGGCAAGACGATCATCATCGCCCGCTTCGTCCCCATCATCCGGTCGTTCGCGCCTTTCGTCGCCGGCATCGGCCGGATGTCCTACGGCCGCTTTCTCGCTTTCAACGTCATCGGCGGGGTCGGTTGGGTCGTCCTGCTCGTCGGGGCGGGCTATTTCTTCGGCAATATTCCCTTCGTGAAAAAGAATTTTTCGCTGGCCATCCTGGCCATCATCCTCATCTCGACAATCCCCATTCTGACGGAATACTTGCGGCATCGGAAGAAGAAGCTACCGGTGCCGCCGGGTGTCTAGTCGCCGCTCAGGTTATCGGCGCTGAGGCCACCCCACAACGACCCCCTCAGTGGGGCAATGAGATCCCAACCGCATTTCAGATATTTCCCAGAAGTGCGGCTGCGAGCCGCTCCGCCGCACTTCTGACGGTCACTCCTAAGAATCCGCTCCCCGCCGGTCCCCCTCCGCTACGGGGGTCTTCAGGGCGGCCTTCAGCACCGCCTGAGCGGCGCTATCCCGGTTGTTGATCAGTTAAGAATAGGGTCTAGAAGCGCCGGTTATCGTTTAGCCGGGGGCGAGCGCCTTGACCAGGCGGCGCAGCAGAGGAGAGCGGAGGGCATGGTGGGCGGTCATGTCGGTGTGGAGGGGTGTCAGAGAGATAAAGCCCTGGTGGGCGGCGATGACGTCGGTGCCCGGCTCTCCCACGCGCCGGGGGACTCCGGTCCCGATCCAGAAATACGATGAATTCCGCGGGTCGATCTTCTCGATGATCTCAGGATCATAGAACTTCCAGCCGAGGCGGGTGATCTTGACGCCCCTGGCCGGCTGCGGCGGGATGTTGACGTTCAGGGCGACTCCCGGAGGAAGGCCCGAGGCGAGGACGTCCGCGGCGATCGTCCGGACGACGTCGGTGGCGAACTTCAAGTCGAAGCGGCCCGACGCGTCGGGCAGGAGAGAGACGGCGATCGATGGGACACCGAGGAACGTCCCCTGGATGGCTCCGGCGACCGTCCCGGAGTAGTTGATGTCCTGCTGGCCGAGGTTCGGGCCGGGGTTCATCCCGGAGATGATGAGATCGGGCTTGCGGGGGAGGAGCTTCTGGAGGGCGAAGTAGATGCAGTCGCCCGGCGTGCCTTCGATGGCCCAGACGCGCGGCTTGACGTGGTGGATGCGGAGGGGC
>MEYF01000072.1 GCA_001775755.1 Candidatus Aminicenantes bacterium RBG_19FT_COMBO_65_30
CCACGGTGCATGCGGCGACGGCGAAAATCGAAATGACCGCTAAAACGGGTCCGATATTGCGTGTTTTCATGGGGACTCCTTAGGATCGGTGCCGGCACACATAATCGCGCATTATAGCAAATCCGGCGATTTTAGTCCCAAGGCCGAGGGGTGTCGCCGGAGGGAGCGGAGTCTTCGTAGCGACCAGCAGAATTGTAGCGGAGTACCCGGAGCTACAATTCTGGTAAATATCTGAAAAGAAAACTATTCCACTGGACTTGCTTAAGATATTTCCTAGAAGTGCGGCTCCGGGCACTCCGCCGTACTTCTATCGGTAGCTCCCCAGAGTTCGCTCCCTGCCTCTCCTCCCATCGGATCCGGACCGGGAAGGCGTTAAGAATCACTCCAGCGGACGGAGGCGATATCCCGAGGCCTAATCGTGGCGGAGGGCGATCACCGGATCGACGCGGGCGGCCCGCCGGGCCGGATAGATGCCCGAGACGAGGCTGACCAGGAGCGAGAAGCCGACGGCGCCCAAGAAGATCCAGAACGGGAAGGCGAAGTAGTCGATGTCGGGCATCCCCTGCCGGGCCATGTAGAAATTGACGACCCGGTTGATGACCAGGCTGACCGCCCAGCCCAGGACGCAGCCTGCCGCCCCCCCGAGAAGGCCGATCGTCCCGGATTCGAAGAAGAAGATCCTCCTGATGTCCCCGTCCCCCGCCCCGACGGCCTTCATGACCCCGATCTCCCGGAAGCGCTCGAGGATGGACATGACCATGGTGTTGACGATGCCGAGGGCGGCGACGACGATGGCGATCATGCCCACGGCGGCCAGGATCATGTCCATGAAATAGAAGGCCTTTGTGATCTCGTCGAACTGGTCGGCCAGGGCGAACGTCGTGAAGCCCATCTCGCGGACACGGGATTTGACGGGCTCCAGGTCGCGCAAGGAGCCGAGCTTGACGCTCGCGGCCGAATAGCCCAGCCGTCCGTCCCTCAGCCGGAACAGGTCCCAGATGCTCGTGATCGGGAGCCGCTTGATCCGGCGGGCCGTTCCCGGCGGGATGATGACGTCGTTCTGGACCGGGCTGGGCCCGCCGCCGAAGGCCGTGATCTCGGTGACTCCGACGATGGGGAAATCGTAGACTTCCCGGGCCACGGGCAATCCCTTCCCGGAAAAAAGCCCGGCGAGGTCGAGGGAGGCGAGCTCGCCCAAGTCGATGGAGACGGACGTGATCCGCAGCGTTTTGCCCACGGCCGCCGCAGGTTCGTCCGTCCCCAGCCGACGCGCGAGCGACCGGCTGACGACGACACCCTCCTCGTCATCCGAGGCGTAGGCCCTTCCCCACCCGACCCGGACGGCGTTCGAGGCCGCGACAGCCGCCGGGACGACCTGGACGAGCCGGAACTCCTCTTCTCCCTCGAGGGCGATCAGGGCCGGGAAACTTACGTCCGGGTAGGCCGTTCGGACTCCCGGGATTTGGGAGATCTCGGCCACGGCGGCGTCGTCGAGGACGGCGCCCGCCCGGCCGGCCGTTTCCGCGGGGCGGCGCGGCCGGGCCGGGTCGCGCGAGGGAACATCCGCTCCGCCGGGCATGACCATGAGCGTGGTGAAGAGGTCGGAGGCCTTGAAGGCCTCGGTGACGTTCTTCTGCATGCCCTTGCCGAAGGAGATCATCGAGACGAGGGCGCCGATGCCGATCATCACGCCCGAAGCCGTGAGGAGGGTCCGCAGCCGCCGCTTCCGGAGGCTGGCCAGGGCGAATTCGACGGCGTCGGTGAATCTCATGCCCGGCTCTCCGTCCCGACAATCCGGCCGTCACGGAGCCGCACGACGTCGTGCGCGTATTCGCGGACGAGGCTTTCCTCGTGGGAGACCATGACGACGGTCAGGCGGCGGCCCCGGTTGAGCTCGGCGAGGAGGCCGACGATCTCCCGCGATGTCCGGCTGTCCAGGTTCCCCGTCGGCTCGTCGGCCAGAAGAAGCCGCGGTCCGTTGGCCAGGGCTCTGGCGACGGCCACCCGCTGCTGTTCCCCTCCCGAGAGCTGCGACGGGCGGTGGTTCGCGCGGTGGGCGAGCCCCACTTTTTCGAGGAGCTCGGCGGCCCGGCGCTTCCTTTCCTTTTTGTCCACGTTCGAGAAAACGAGGGGAAGCTCGACGTTCTCGAGGGCTGTGCGGGCCGGGACGAGGTTGAAGGACTGGAAGATCATGCCTGCGCCGAACCTCCGATAACGGGCCAGCGCTTCCCGGTTCATCGCCGAAACAAGGGCGCCGTCGACTTCGATCGTCCCGGCGCTCGGCGTGTCCAGGCCGCCGAGGAGGTTGAGAAGCGTCGACTTGCCCGAGCCGGAGGCCCCGGTGACGGCCATGAAACGGCCTTCGGCGACGGCCAGGGTGACGTCCTCGAGCGCCGCGACCCGGACATCGCCGATGAGATAGGTCTTGGCGAGGGATCGGGTCTGGATGATCGGGGGCGCGTTCATCGACTCGAAGCGGCGGGACGCGACAGCACGTAATAATTAGCGGACGCGCGGCCCCCAGCTTTACGGAAATCGACGACCCGGTAACCGCGGGAGAAGAGACCCTGAAAGACCGCTCGCGTGGCCATCCTCCAGTCCACCGGGATGCGTCTCACGTCACCGTCCGCCACGTCCGTCTCCTGGAGCATACGGTAGAAATCGAGGGGAATGCGGACGAGCAGAGGATCTCCCGCGGCGTCCGGATCCGTCCCCTCCACGATTTCGAGCTCGAGCTCCGTGCTCTTCCCCTTCACGCCGCGGAGCCCGGCGATGATCGTCTGCGGCGCGGAGAGGGCCGCCTCGAAGTCGTAGTCCGGCCGGCCCGACGTCCGCTCCAGGTCCCAGGACATCAGGAAGCGGTCCGTGGGGACGTCCAGCCGATTGAGAAGACCACCGTATTCGCCGTACGTGGCCACGCGGTACTCCAGGACGTCCATCCCGAAGTGGTGGATGTTGCGGTGGGCGTTGATCCCGGCCAGCGGATCGTAGGTGCAGATCATGGCGGAGACGCCCAGGATATCGAGGACCATCTCCCTTTGATGCTCCTTGAGGAGAATGCCCAGGCCATAGCTCTGGAAGGCCCTTCGGACCCCGGCGTACTGGGAGTAGAAGCGCAGGTTGGCCGGGTCGCGGAAGCCGATCGCCTTGTCGCGGACGCCGACGAAACCGTAGCAGAAGCCGGCCAGGTGCTTCCCATCGACCTCAAAACCGCCGCCGGGGGCTTCGGCGAAGGCCCCGATGAAGAGGCTGGCGCCCTCGTGAAAGACGTTCTCGCACATCATGTTCCGCGTCCCGGCCAGATGGTCGTCCGGGAAATCCCAGATCTCGTTGCGCAGGTCCTCGTATATCCTGTAGTCCTCGGGATCGCGGGACGTCTCGACGCGCAAGAGGAACCTCTTGTCCCGGACGGCGACCGTTCTCTCGAGGGCGCTCATCGTGCTCTTCCGTCATTCTAACCGAAGGCCCCGGCGCGTTCAATGGTCCGGCTCCGGCCGTTTTGACAGGACGTCCCGCGCATGCTATACATAATAAAGCCCCTCGGCACGATCACGGAACCAACAGGGCCATGACGGAAACGATGAAAAACCTCAAGACCGCCTGCCTCATCAATCCCCGGGCGGCCAACTCCAAGTGGATGAGGCGGAAGTTCCTCCGCGCCTATCTGCAGAAAAAGCTCCCCGGCGAGGTCTGCGACGGCCTCGGCGACAAGAAGACGACAGTGGAACGGACCGTCGCCGCCTGCCGGGACTCCGACGTCATCGTGGCCATGGGCGGGGACGGGACGATCGCCGACACTCTCCAGGGGATCTTCGAGGCCGGCAGGCAGGGCGACGTCCTCTTCGGGGTCATCCCCTTCGGGAGCGGCAACGCCTTCCGGAAATCTTTTGCCATCCCCAAAAATCCCCTGAGGGCCATCGATCGCCTGGCCGAAGGCATCGCCCGGCCGATCGACCTGATGGAGGTCGAGGGCCGCGTCGCCGCGTTCGCCAGCGTCGGGGCCACGGCCCGGGTGACCGGCGAGAAGCTCCGCGGCACCGTCCAGGGGGTCTGGGGCCACGTCCTGGCCGGGCGGCGGCTCTTCGACACGCCCATCGGCGAGAAGACGATCGAGCTCTACGACGGCTTCGACATGTCCGGGCCCTTCGACGCGCGGAAGGTCACCTCGAACTTTCTCGATTGCATCGTCGCCAAGACGAACTATTTCGGCTACAGCTGGAACGTCGCCCCCAAGGCCGTCGTGGATGACGGCTATCTCGACGTCACCCTGTTCGAGCTCGGGCCCCTCAAGTACGCCCTTCTCTTCCCGCTCATCTACTTCGGCATCTACCAGCGGCACCTGCGGCACTTCAAGGCCAAGAGGGTCGTCATCAGCGGCCGGGCCCTGCCCATCCAGTTCAACGGTGAGTTCCTCGGCGACAGGGACCGCGTCGAGTTCCGGGTCCTGCCGCGGGCGATCCGGATGGTCTGTCCCCCGACCCGGCGCGCCCAAAAGCGGTTCCAGAAAGCGTCATCATAGCCCCGCTGGGCGGACGCTGCCCGGGCAGCATCCATGCCGTAAGTCCCCACCGTGTTATAATGAACACAGAGCGCCACCTCTGAGGAGGTCTTATGAAAAGAGTTATCGTGCTTCTGTACGCCCTAATGGCCGCTCTGTCGGCGTGTTCACCGCAGATCCACATCGACCTGCTCGGGCAGGAAAAGCTCGCGGAGATCGTCCTCCTGCCGAGCCCGGCCCGCGAGAAAATCCTGATGATCGACGTCGACGGGATGATCTCTTCGGCGCTCGACACGGGGCTTTTCTCGCGCGAAAAGAACATCGTCTCGCGCGTCTTCGAGCGCCTCGAGACGGCCGCCCGGGACCCCTGGGTCAAGGCCGTCATCCTCAGGATCGACACGCCGGGCGGCGAGGTCACGGCGAGCGACATCGTCTACCACGAGATCCTCCGCTTCAAGGAGCGGACGGGCCTGCCCGTCATCGGGCTGATGATGAGCGTCGCCGCGTCGGGCGGCTATTACATCGCCTCGGCCTGCGATTTCATCATGGCCCATCCGTCCACACTGACCGGGAGCATCGGCGTCATCTCCGTCTTCCCCAACGTCGAATCGCTGATGTCGAAGGTCGGCGTCAAGGTCAACGTCATCAAGTCCGGCGCGGCCAAGGACTCGGGCGGACCGTTCCGGGACATGACGGACGAGGAAAAGAAGATTTTCCAGGGGATCATCGATGAATACTACCAGGGATTCCTGGACGTCGTCGCCCGGAACCGGAAAGACAAGATCCCGGCCGAGAAGCTGCGGGCGATCGCCGACGGCCGTGTCTATACCGCTCCTCAGGCTTTGAAGCTCGGCCTTATCGACGCCGTCGGCTATTTCGACGACGCCTTCGGCAAGGCCCGCGCCCTCGCCTCGCTCAAGAGCGCCAAGCTCGTTTCCTATACCTACTATCCGAAAACGAAGACCAATATCTACGCCGGCCGGCTCGGAGATTTTTCGCCCCTGGACGCGAAGGTCCTGGAGTCGATGCTGGCGGTCCTCAAAACGGGCTTCTACTATCTCTGGCTGCCCCAGACGCCATGACCGCCCAGGCCTAGGGCCGGACGACGATCTCGAACTGAGGCGCCTGGAGGATGTTGGCTTTGACCGTGCAATGGTCTATGGCCTTAACCACGGCGAACTTGTATTTCTCGGGGAACCCGTTCGGCAGGACGACAGCGATCGTGACTTTATCGATCAACTTGGAAGCCGCGCCCTTCTCGGCGGCCATGGTCATGGCCAGGCCTTCGGTGGAGATCTTGCGCTCGCGGCAGAAGGCCAGGGCGTAGAAGCCGGCGCAGGCGGCCAGGGAAACGAGGAAATAATCGAAGGGGGCAGGCGCTGTCCCGCCGCCGCCATCACGCACGGGCTGGTCGGTCTTGACGACAAAGCCCTTGTATTCGACGTCGACCTTGAGTCCCTCTCCGAATTTCACGATCAGCTCTTTCGGGCTCATTTTTTCTCCTTTCCTTTCGGGATGCGCCGGGCCGTTCTTCGAGGGCCCTCCAGGGCTTTGCGGAACATGGCCAGGATGATGTCCCTGTCCTTGGCCGTCAGGGCCATCCGGAAGAAGATGTCCTGGACCTTTTCCGTGATGAAGGCCCGGTTCGTATCGTGCATGAAGCCGAGGCTGTCGAGCATGTCCCGGAAGCGGCGTCCGGCGTCGGCCTGTTCGGAGTGCGCGAGCGGCACGTCTCTCCGGGCGGCCGGCGGCGGGGCGTCCCCGAAGGCGATGGCGTGGAGCGTCAGGGTGACGGCGACACCGAGGTTGTAGGAAGGCTGGCGCGCCGCCTGGGGGATGTGGAAGCGGACGTTGGTCCGGCCCATCTCCGACTGGGTCAGCCCGGTCCTCTCGTTGCCGAAGACGAGGCCGACCCGGGTCTCCGCGGGATACTCGGCGACGCGCCCGACGCCCTCGGCGAGGGAAACCAGCGGAAAGTCGTGGCGGACGCGGGCCGTCGACCCAAGGACGAGGTGACGGTCCGAAACCGCCTCCTCCAAGGACGGGAAGAACCGCGCCCCTTCGAGGACGGACTCGGCGTGGATGGCTGTGCGCCAAGCTGGAGGCCCGAGTTTTTCGAGCCCGACGACGCGCAGGTCGAAAAAGCCCGTGTTGGCCATGCCCCGGGCGGCCAGACCGATGTTCTCGGGGCTGTCCGGCCGGACGAGGACGACGGCGAACCGCGAAAAATCCATCATTTCAATTGATTATAGCCGAGGACATGGCCGCGCGGAAGCCTTTACTTGATTCGTTGACATCGGTGGAATGACGGTGTTATAAAGCGAGCCGGAGAGGAGGTCAAGCCATGCCCCAGAAGTCAACCCGAAGCGGATCGGCCCGCCGAAAGTCCCCGGCGTACAAGTCCGGCCTCAAAGACCTGAAGGGTCTTTTTTCCAAACACGGATTTTCCGATTACCGCTTCCTCGATCCCTCCGAGATCGTCGTCGCGGAGTGGGTCCGGATGAAGTGCCTCTACGGCTGCTGGGAATACGGGAAGAACGCCGCCTGCCCGCCCAATGCGCCGTCGGTCGCCGAATGCGCGCGTTTCTTCCGGGAGTACAAGCGGGCCGCCGTCTTCCATTTCTCGAAGACGGTCGAACGGCCCGAGGACCGTCATGCCTGGGGCCGGAAGGTCAACCTCGAACTCCTCAAGCTCGAGGAGGACGTGTTCAAGGCCGGCTTCGTCAAGGCCTTCCTCCTTTTCTTCGACAGCTGCAACATCTGCCTCGAGTGCTCGGGAGCCCGGACGGCCTGCAAGGAGCCCAAGCTCTCCCGGCCGACACCCGACGCCCTGGCCATGGACGTCTACAGCACGGTGCGCAAGCTGGGTTATCCGATCAACGTGCTATCCGATTACGACCAGGAGATGAACCGCTACGCCTTCCTGCTCATCGAATGAACAGCCACGCCCGCGGCCGAGGCCGTCGCCGCCTTCGCGCCGCCGGGCGAGATCGTCCCCAACCCGCTCGACAAGGCCCGCCACAAGTCGGTCGCCCGGGCCGTGGCCCGGATCGCCCTCGAGCAGGGACTCAACCGGGACGAGCTGACCGGGTATTTCGATTGACATACTAGGGTTTTTCGGCTATATAAGGACCGTTGGAAAAGGGGGCGAACCCGGAGGGCCGGCCCGAAGAATCGCCAAAGGAGGCATGAATATGATAACCGTGAAAGACATCCTCTCTGAAAAAGGGGTTCAGGCCTGGACAATCTCTCCTGACGCCATGGTCCTCGACGCCCTCAAGCTCATGGCCAGCAAGGGCATCGGCGCGCTCGTCGTCTTTGAGAACGACGACGTTGTGGGCATCCTCTCAGAGCGCGACTACGCCCGGAAAGTCATCCTCAAGGGGCGGCAGTCCCAAGACACGACGGTCCATGATATCATGACAGCCCCGGTCTACGGCGTCCATCACGAAACGACGGCCGAGGAGTGCATGGCCCTGATGACGGACAAGCACATCCGCCACCTCCCCGTCTGCAAGGAAGGTAAGCTGGTCGGGATCATCTCCATCGGCGACGTGGTCAAGGCCATTATCACTCAGCAGAAGGTGACGATCGAGAACCTCGAAAACTACATCATGGGGAAGTACCAATAGAACCCTCATGGGGGCGGTAATGAAACTGCCCCCAGCCCCCCGGGGACCTGTCCCGACGGTCCCCCCGCCTTCGGCGGATCCCCCTCCGCTACGGGGGTCATCGTGGCGGTCTCCATCACCGCCTTTCTCACTCGGGCCTACGAATGGGAATCAAAAGTCCATGATCCCCATCTCGCGTAGTGCGAGGTAGGCCCCGCCGAGCACGCCGGCCGAATCGCCGAGGACGGCCTTGAGGATAGGGATTGTCCGTCCGGGGATGCCGAAGAGGGCGCTGTTCATGATCGGCGGGACGTGCTCGTACCACAGCGGGATGTTCGAGACGCCGCCGCCGAGGACGATGGCCTCGAGGTCGAGGGCGTTGACGCAGTTCCCGAAGAGCTCGCCCATGACCCGGAAGGACTCCTCGAACACGCGCCGCGCGTGAGGATCCCCTCTTTCGAACCGCTCGAAGATCTTCTCCGGAGAGAGAGATTCGCCCGCGAGCTCGGCGTAGCGCCGGCCGAGGCTCGGCCCGGAAAGATAGGCCTCGCCGCAGCCCTTCCGGCCGCATTCGCAGGCGCGGCCGCCGATGTCGATCGAGGTGTGGCCGACCTCGCCGGCGTTCCCGTTCGGGCCGCGGTGGAGCCTGTTCCCGAGGACGAGTCCCGAACCCATGCCCGTGCCGAGGATGACGGCCATGACCGTGGAGTACCGGCCGTAGCATTGGGCGAAGAACTCGGCCAGGGCCAGGCAGTTGGCGTCGTTCTCGACGATGAGCGGGACCGTAAGCTTCGACCTGAGCAGGCTGACGAGGCCGGGTTTCTCGTAAAGCGGCGTGTGGGGCGCGCCGTACATGATGTCGTCCGTGGCGCTGTAGGTGCCGGGAGTGCCCATGCCCACGGCCTCGTAGCGGGCCTCTCCGGCCGTCTCGTCGATGAGCCCGAGGATGTTCTGGACGACCCGCTCCCGGCCGAGGCCGGGCTCCGACGGCCGGCGCTTCCGGGCCAGAATTGTCCGTGTTTCGTCGACGAGGCAGGCTTCGACCTTGGTCCCGCCCAGGTCGACGCCGATGGCGAACCGGCCCATTCGTAATCTCCGCCGCTATTCTATGCACTAGACGGGGCGGACGCAACCGCTTCAAGCCGAAGGAGAAGGGCGGCGTTTATCTCGACCACTTGAACGGGCTCCTGAGGCGCTCCTCGACCCAGGCCTTGTTGATCCGCAAGCCGTACTGGTCATGCTGGAGGGTCCAGCCGGGGTCGTTCTTCACCGCTTCGGTATAGCAGGAGACCGCCGCTTCCCTGTTCCCCTGGAGGTCGTTGATATTCCCCATCCAAACCAGGGCGCCGAAGACGTCCCCTTTCGCCGTGGAGACTTCGCGGCACTTCCGGAAAGCCCCCAGGGATTCCGGATAGAATCCTCCATCAAAGAGAAGCAATCCCAGCTTAAACCAGACATGGGGCGTTTTGACGGCCGCGGTTTCGGGGTTCCTGAAGAACTCGAGGGCCGCCTCGCCGGTCCCTGTCCAATCTAAGTCCTCGACCGCCTCCTCGATCTCGGCGGTTGTCTGCGGGATCGCGTCGCGAACGAGTCCCAAGCGCCCGTCGGGATCGAGGATGACGTCCTTGAGCGGGGCGCGGCTCACAAAGCGGAGGAGATTCATCCGGGCCAACCTGTCGGTCGTCGCGGTCTGTGCCGTTCCGTCTTCAAAGGAGGCTTGGACAGGGACCGGCATCCGAACCGAGTTCATCCCGTATTCAATCCGGACCTCCGAAGCATATCCCCCTTCGGCGGGGACAGAAGTCTTGGCCGCCACCCGGCATTCAAGGACCTTGTTGGACTTGACCCAGTCCTCGAAGAACCAGGTCAGGCTTTCTCCGGCCCCGGCCTCGGCGATCCGCCGGAACTCCCGCCACTCGAGACGCTTCCCGGCGTACTCCCGGACCGTCCGGCGATAAACCCTGTCGAACGCCTCCCGCCCGAGGGCCGTCTCGAGAGCGCTGAGAACGGCGAATCCCTTGCCATGGATAAGGACGTTGTTGCGGTCGTACTTTTGCGTCTTGAGGAGCGAAGGGGGCGCGTCCAAGGTCGTGTCGTTTCCGGCCTTGACTCCCCCAAGATAGCCGTCGATGAAGCCGCGGTGCCTGTCCCATCCGTGTCCTCGGCGGAGCATGTATTCCTTATCGGCACAAATGCCCATTCCGATCATCAGCCAGGCATCAGAGTAATTCCCCAGAACATCGCCGGACATGACCGACTCGCCCCAGTACTGGTGGCCGATCTCGTGGGCGGTGATCCACCTCCACCAGTCATTTTCCTTTTCGCCTCTGGCCGGGTCGAAGGTCTCCTGGCCGTGGATAACGACCATTCCCGAAGCGTAGGGGTAGCCGCCCATCGGCCGGGCATCTCCTGGAAGGATGTACAAAGAGGCATGGGGATAGTAGCCGAGCCACTTATTATAGAAGGGGACGATATCGGCGGCGGCGGCGAGACAAAACAGCGCGCACTCCCGCCCTTTCTCCGTGAATAAGGCCGTGAGTTCGACACCCCCGGCTTCGCGCCGTTCCGCTCGCATCGTGTTGGATAGGAAGAGGCCGAAATGCGTGGTCACGCAGTCGTTGGAGTAGACGCCCGAGGCCGAGTCGAGACGGCCGCTCACCGCCGCGACGAAACCAGGGGGCGTCTCCAGCTTGACCCTGAACGAGTCACGGACAGGACTTCCCTCCCACCACAGCCGCGGATACCAGAGCCCGAAATGGACCTGCCCGGCATTGAGGGCCGCGCCGCCGGTGAAACGGACGTCAACGACGACCTTTTCGTAGGGACCGACGGGTTCCGGAAGCGCCAGCAGCAGCGGCGTCGTCAACGGCATGTTCCTCTCCCCATTGAGGACCTTCAACGGCCGGCCGGAGACGGCCGCGGCGAATTCCTTGGACGGCTTAACCGGCCATTCGAAGGCGAGGACGGTCAGCGGCCGGCCGGCAGTATTGGTGAAAGAGATCTTGCCGGACGCGGTCAGGGACACGTTCTCACCTTCGGCCTTGACCTTTACGTCGAGGGCGTAGGCCGCCGGCGGGGGGTCTTTGGGCGCCCAGTAGACTTCGCCAGCCGCCGCTTGCTCCCGCGGAGGAGCGCAGGCGGTCAAGAACAGGACTATGGCGGTCAGGATAGCCCCGGCCGTCATGGGCAGCATGGTTTTCCTCATGGGCCGACCTCCTCTCGGACATTATACAAAAAAAAGGACTGGGGAACACCGGCCCGTCAGCGGCCCGCGAAACGTTTTGTCTTTCCCCTCGCCTCTGCTATATTGGTTTCCATCGGAGGGTCATCGGGCATGAGCGTTCCGGCGGAAAAAGTCTCGTTCGGCTACAGGACGGTCGGCGCCGAAGAGAAGAAACGGCTCGTCCACGACCAGTTCACGCCCATCGCCGGGACCT
>MEYF01000073.1:0-2693 GCA_001775755.1 Candidatus Aminicenantes bacterium RBG_19FT_COMBO_65_30
CAAGAATGTCCTTTGGGCCACGGACTTTTCCGAAGAGTCGAAGGAGGCGCTGGCCTACGCCAGGTTCTTCGCCAAGACCTTCGGGGCCAAGCTGACGGCTCTCCACGTCGTGCCCGATTTCGCCCCGGCCCTTTACGAGGCCTGGCCGGAAGCCCAGGCGGAGCTGGCCGGCAAGGTGGAGGCCACCAAGATCAGCGCCAGGGCCCAGCTCGACCACATGTGCTCGACGGAAGGTGTCTGCCCGGACACGATCGTCGTCGCCGAGGGCTCTGCGGCTAAAGTCATTCTCGACACGGCCGGGAAGGTAGACGCGGACCTCATCGTCGTCGGCCGCAAGGGGATCTCGGGCCTTGAGCAGAACCTCATCGGCAGCGTCACCCACCAGATCCTGAGGAACGCCCACGTCCCGGTGCTCGTGACCAAGGGGACGAAAGCGCGGCCGAAGGCCGTCAAGACGATCCTCGTTCCGACGGACTTCACGGTCGAGGAGGACGTCGAGCGCGACCACGCCTGGAAGCTGGCCAAGAGCTTGAACGCGAGCCTCAAGTTCCTCTATGTCCTCGAGCTCTTCGGCCACGACTTCCGGCTGACCGACGAGATGTTCGCCTCGGTGCTGAAGAAGCTCCAGGCCCGCAAGAAACGGGAGCACGAGGACGTCGACATCACCGAGGACGTCACCAAGGCCGTCCACGGCTGGGAAGGGATCATCGAGTACGCCGAGACGAAGGGCTTCGACCTCATCGTCATGTCGACGACCGTGCGCAAGCTGGCCCGGTTCTTCCTGGGCAGCACGACCGAGAAGGTCATCGCCCACAGCCGAGTGCCCGTCTACGCCATTCCGCGGGAGCGGTAGAACAGGAAGGCGGGGTAAAGCGTCTCTAACCGAGGCGAGGTTCGACATGCACCATGCGCATCGCCATCCGCGCCGGATCATCATCTTCGCCGCGATTCTGGCGGCCGCTACTCTCGCGCTCGCGCCGGCCTTAGCGGCCCGGGAGGACGAGCAAGTTGTCGAGGTCAAGAGCCTCATCTCCCGGGATGCCGTCCGCCCCGGAGAGACCTTCAAAGCCGCCGTCCTCCTCAAGGTCCAGGCGGGCTACCACATCAACGACAACGCCCCCCTCGACGAATTCATGATCCCGACCTCGCTCGTCATCGAGGACAATCCGGACTTCGATGTCGTCGAGATCTATTACCCTTCCGGCCGCCGGGCCCGTTTCTCTTACTCGGAGGCCGAGCTTGTCGTCTACGACGGCGAAGCGGTGCTGGGCGTCCTCCTCAAGGCCAAGGACGGCATCAGCCCGGGCGGCAGAGCCCTCAAGGCCGCCTTAAGCTACCAGGCTTGTGACAACGAATCATGTCTCCCTCCGAAGGAACTCGCATTTGATATTTCTGTTTCCGTCGTTAAGGCGGGCGGCGGGCCTGACCTTTATCCGGAGATATTCGACAAGATCCCGTTTACATCGCTTAGGAAGTAAGAGCCCCCGCGCGGTCCGACGCCGAAATGACAGACGCGACGAAAACCAGGCCGTTCAGGACGATCCCCTCCCTTGATTCTCTCCTTCGGGAGGACCCCGTCCGGGCGCTCATCGGAGAGTTCGGCCGGGACGTCGTCGTGGCCGAAGGCCGAGCGGCCCTCGACGAGGCCCGGGCCCGGATCGCCTTGGCCGAAGCCGGCGGCGTAACGATCGCCGACGTCCCCACCGAAGGGATGGCCGGCCGCCTTCGCTCTCGCCTCGAGAAGAAATTCGCCGCGTCCCTGGCCCCCGCCGTCAACGCCACGGGCATCATCATGCACTCGGGCCTCGGCCGGGCCGTGCTCTCCGAAGCCGCGCGCGAAGCCCTCGGCGCCGTTTCGTCAGGCTATTCCACCCTCGCCCTCGATCTCGAAAGCGGCAAGCGCGTCTCCCGCGACCGCCACGTCGAAGGCCTCCTCCGCGCGCTCACCGGCGCCGAGGCCGCCGCCGTCGTCAACAACAACGCCGCCGCGACCGTCCTCATCCTGAACACGCTCGCCCGGGGCAAAGAGGTCGTCGTCTCGCGCGGCCAGCTCGTCGAGATCGGCGGCTCCTTCCGCATGCCCGACGTCATGACCACGAGCGGCGCCGTCCTCCGCGAGGTCGGCACGACCAACAAGACCCACCTCCGCGATTACGAGGCCGCCGTCACGGAAAACACGGGGGCCATCCTCCGCGTCCACCACAGCAATTACCGCATCGTCGGCTTCGCCGAAGAGCCGCCGATCGAGGAGCTCGCCGCCCTCGGCCGGAGCCGCGGCGTCCCTGTCGTCGACGACCTCGGCAGCGGCGCCCTCGTCGACCTCGCCCCCTACGGCCTCGCCGCCGAGCCCCTGGTCCAGGCTAGCGTCCGGGCCGGCGCCGACATCGTCTGTTTCAGCGGCGACAAGCTCATCGGCGGCCCGCAATGCGGCATCATCGTCGGCAAGTCGGCCTGGATCCAGAAAATCAGGAAGAACCCGCTGTCCCGGGCCTTCCGCTGCGGCAAGCTCTCGCTCGCCGCTCTCGAGGCGACGCTCAAGCTTTTTCTCGCGCCCGAGAAGCTCGCCGAACGCCACCCCATCTACCGCATGCTCGCCCTGACTCCCGAGGAGCTCGGCCGCCGGGCGAAAAAGCTCGCCGCCTCTCTCCGCAAATCCCTCCCCGCCGCGCTCGTCATCTCGGTCGAGGACGGCG
>MEYF01000073.1:2715-4654 GCA_001775755.1 Candidatus Aminicenantes bacterium RBG_19FT_COMBO_65_30
CGTCCCGGTCGAAACGCTCCCGTCGAAGGTACTCGCCATCCAGGCCCCCGGCCTCTCCGCCGACGATCTGGCCCGGAAGCTCCGCTTCCTAACGCCGCCCGTCTTCGCCCGCATCCATAAGGATGTTGTTCTCTTCGACTTCCGGACGATCCAGCCCGGCGAAGACGCCGTCGTCGAGCGCGCCCTCATCGGAATCCTCAAGTGATCGACTATCAGAAGCGCAAGCGGGTCATGGGCCGGTCCATCAAACTCGGCCACTGCATCTGCAACCCTAAGGACCCTTGCCCCTGCGACCTCTTCAAGCAGAAAAACGTCTGCCTTTGCGCCGGTGAGCGCGAAGAGGACGCCCCCGAGGACGTAGCTTTGACGACGCTCGTCGAGAACGCCGGCTGCGCCTCCAAGATCGGCCAGGAGGATCTCAAGCGGGCCCTTGCCGGCCTTCCCCGCGTCTTCGACCCGCGAGTCCTCGTCTCGTCCGACACCTGCGACGACGCCGGCGTCTACAAGCTGACTCCGAACACGGCCCTCGTCCAGTCGGTCGACGTCTTTACTCCCGTCGTCGACGACCCGTACGCATTCGGCGAGATCGCCGCGGCGAATTCCGTGAGCGACATCTACGCCATGGGCGGCAATCCGCTCACGGCTCTCTCCATCGTCGCCTTCCCCATCGACAAGCTCAGCCCCAGGATCATGAACCGGATGCTCCAGGGCGGGGTCGACAAGCTCCGCGAGGCCGGCGTCGCCGTCCTCGGCGGCCACAGCATCAAGGACCGGGAGATCAAGTTCGGCTTCGCCGTGACCGGCCTCGTCCATCCCGATAAGATGACCGTCAACAGCAAGGCCGAACCCGGCGACGTCCTCATCCTGACCAAGCCCATCGGCACGGGCACGCTGAGCTTCGCCCGCCAGATCGGCCGGGCCCCGGCCGAGGGCCTGGCCGAGGCCGAGCTCTCGATGCGCGCGCTCAACCGCGCTGCCGCCGAGGCCATGTCCGCGGCCGGCGTCACCACGGCGACGGATATCACCGGCTTCGGCCTGGCCGGGCACCTCGGCGAGATCGCCGCCCAGAGCGGCGTCGAGGTCGAGGTCTACGGCGAAGCGATCCCCGTTTTTACGGGCGTCATGGACCTCATCCGCGAAGGGGTCATTTCCGGGGCCGTCGAGCGCAACCGCGAGTACGCCTCGGCCTTCGTAAAAAGAGAAAAGGGCGCCGGCGAAGAGCTGGAAACGCTTCTCTACGATCCGCAGACCTCGGGCGGGCTGCTCATCGCCGTCCGCAAGTCCAAGGCCCCGGCCCTCCTCGCCGCCCTCCACAAGAGGGGCGTCTCCGCCGCGGCGGTCATCGGCCGCGTCAGCCGCAAGGGCGCGGCGAGGATCGTCCTTCGCGCCAAAGCGCCCCGCTCCTGAAGAGGCCGGACATGGACCACGTCATCGTCGGCACCGCCGGGCACATCGACCACGGCAAGAGCGCCCTGGTGAAGGCCCTGACCGGGACCGATCCCGATACCCTGCCCGAGGAAAAAGCCCGCGGCATGACCATCGAGCTCGGCTTCGTCTTCCTCGACGACCCGGCCTATCCGAAGCAGATCGTCTTCATCGACGTCCCCGGCCACGAGAAATTCATCAAGACCATGGCCGCCGGGGCGAGCAACGTCGACGCCGCGCTTTTCGTCGTCGCCGCTGACGAAGGCATCGCCGTCCAGACGCGCGAGCACTTCGACATCCTCAAGCTCCTCGGCATCCGCCATGGCGCCATCGCCCTGACCAAATCCGACCTCGTCGACGAGGCCCGCGTCGCGGAGCTCACCGCGGCGGTCCGCCACTTCGTCCGCGGCTCGTTCCTGGCCGAGGCGCCCATCCTCCCGGTCTCGGCCGTGACCGGGGCCGGCGTCGCCGCGGTCAAGGCCGCCCTCCAGGAGATCGGGCGGCGCGTCACCGC
>MEYF01000073.1:4675-8183 GCA_001775755.1 Candidatus Aminicenantes bacterium RBG_19FT_COMBO_65_30
CCGTATGCCTATCGACCGGGTCTTCACCATGCACGGCTTCGGGACGGTGGTCGCCGGAACCGTCCTCGCCGGCGCCATCCGCACGGGCGACCGGATCGAGATCTACCCCGAGGGCCTCAAGACCCGCGTCCGCGGACTCCAGGTCCACAAGTCCAAGGCCGACGGATCGGGGATCGGAAAGAGGACGGCCCTCAACCTCCAGGACGTCGCGAAGGAGGACCTCAGGCGCGGCCAGGTCGCCGCCGCGGAAGGCTCGCTCGTCCCGACCTCGCGACTCGACGCCCGCCTCGACGTCCTCGCCGGCGCCGTCCGCGAGGTCAAGCACCGTGACCGGGTCCGGCTCCACATCGGCACGGACGAGGTCATGGCCCGCCTCGCCGTCATCGGCGGTCAGGCGATCGCGCCCGGCGCGTCGGGGCCCGTCCAGCTCGTTCTCGAGCGGCCGACGGTCGCCCTGCCCGGAGACCGGTTCGTCATCCGTTCCTTCTCCCCGGTCGTGACCATCGGCGGCGGCCAGGTCCTCGACGCCGCACCCGAAAAGCACAAGCGCTTCAGCGGCCGCGTCCTCGAGGGCCTGGAGAAGTTGGGCGGCACGGCCCGCGACGCCGTCGAGCAGATGTTCGCCCAAGCGGGCGGCGCGCCCCAGGGCGTTCACGACATCGCCCTGAAGCTAGGCCGCGGCGAAGCCGAAGTCGCGGAGGCGGTTTCGGCCCTTCTCGCCGACGGCGGCCTCGTCGCCGTCATCCGGGAGAAGCCGGAAAGATACCTCCACAAGGCGGCGTACGCACGCCTCGCCGACGGACTCGTCGCCGGCGTCAAATCCTATTTCGAGACGAACCCCTTCCGCCCCACGATGCCCTTCTCGGACCTCCGGGCGGAATTCCTCAAGGAGGGCGACGCTTCGACCCTCAAGCTCATCCTCGACGTCCTCGTCGTCAAGGGCGTCCTCTTTCGCGAGGAAGCCGAAGTCGGGCTCGCCGGCCGGGAGGCCAAGGTGAATTCCGTCGAGGAAGAGCTCCGCGGCCGCGTCGAGGGGATCTTCCGGAGCGCCCGTTTCTCCGCCCCGCTCGAGGAGGAAGTCCGGGCTAAGCTCGATCTGACCCCTACTTCGTTCAAGAATGTCCTCGATGGCCTGATCCGCGCCGGCACGCTCATCCGGCTGGCCCCCAAGGTGACCTATCACCGGGAGGCGCTCGAAGCGGCGCGCGACGCGGTCGCCGGCCTGCTCGAGGGCCACGGCAGCGTCACCATCGCCGAGCTCCGCGACGGGCTGAACCTGTCCCGGAAATACGCCCAGGCCATCCTGGAGTACTTCGACCGGACCGGATTCACCAACCGGATCGAAGACCGCCACGTCCTCGTCCGTCGAGCGGATAGGTAAAGGCTCGGCGGTCGGCCCGTTTCACTTCTTGGCCCGGGCCAGCTCCTCTCTAGACAATTACGGCGGGGTGGTTTGCATCCGCGTCTGGAATTCTCACGGTAGATAACAGCGCGCGTCCATTTGACAGCCGTTCGGTCAGGGCTATATAGTCTCTTCGTAAGGGGCAGGGGCAATTCGCATTCGCTTCGAATTCCGGCTTGAGACGAAAGAGAGGCTGGTAATGAAAAAACGTCTTTCGAGCGCTGCGGTCTTGCTCGCCGGTCTGTTGATCATTTCGCAGCTGGCGTCCGGCGCCTCCATCAAAAAGAAAGAGGAAGCCGTCGCCTCCATCGAAAGGCACAAGGCCGAAATCATCAATCTCAGCGATTGGATCTGGGGCTTCGCCGAAACCGCCCTGCTCGAAACCCGATCGTCGAAAGCGCTCGCCGATTATGCCGAGGAGCAGGGCTTCGCGGTCGAACGCGGTGTCGCGGGACTGCCGACCGCGTTTGTGGCGAGCTACGGGGAGGGCCGGCCGATCATCGGCGTCCTCGGCGAATACGACGCTCTGCCGGGCCTGTCGCAGAAAGCCCAGCCCGTGAAGGAAGCCGTGCAGGCCGGCACGCCGGGCCATGGCTGCGGGCACAACCTGCTCGGCACGGCGGCCCTCGGAGCGGCACTGGCCGTCAAAGACCTGATGGCCGAGGGAAAACTCAAGGGTACGATCCGTTTCTACGGCACGCCCGCCGAGGAAGCAGTGGGCGGCAAGGTGTACATGGCCCGCGAGGGGTTGTTCAAGGACCTCGACGTCTGCCTGACCTGGCACCCCGGCGATAAGACCCGGGTCTCCGTCGACGGCTCGCAGGCGATCGTCGACTTCATCGTCGAGTTCTCGGGCAAAACCGCGCACGCGGCGGGCGACCCCTGGAACGGGCGCAGCGCGGTTGCCGGTCTGGAGTTTTTCACCACGGGCCTGAACCGCATGCGCGAATTCGTCAAGCCCACCGTCCGCATGCACTATTCGATCATGAACGGGGGCGACGTGCCGAACGTAGTGCCAGCTTACGCCAAGCTCTGGTGCTGGCTTCGCGATTCGAAGGGCGCCGGAGTCGATCAGCTGCTTAGCCGTACACGCCGGATCGCCGAGGGCGCGGCCATGATGGCCGAGGTCGAATCGAAGCTCACGGTGCAGGGGGGCGACTGGGAGACGCTCGTCAACATAGCCGGGGAAAAGGTGATGTTCGCGAACCTCACGTGGCTCGGCCCGATCCAGTTCACGCCGGAGGAACAGGAATTCGCCAAAGAGATCCAGCGCGTGACGGGCGTGGATCCCAAGGGCCTTGACGGCGCGGTTCAGCCGTGGGCGGCGCCGAAGCCGGATCCCGAGGGCGGCTCGACGGATGTCGGCGACGTCAGCTGGATCGTTCCCACGCTGAGCATGAACGCTACGACCGCGCCCGTGGACGCTCCCTGGCACGCCTGGCCCGTAGTCGCCTGCGGAGGAATGTCGATCGGCCATAAAGGGCTTGTCTACGCGGCCAAGGTCTTGGCGGCGACAATGGTGGACCTCTTCGAGGACGCCAAGACCCTCCAAGCCATTCAGGCCGAGTTCCGGGAGAAGACGAAGGGCGTGGTCTACAAACCGTTTATTCCCGACGGGCCTCCTCCCCTGCCGAAGCACTGACTCGCGCCAGGGAGTCCTCGACCGCCTCATGCCCCCATTCGTACTTCACCCGCGAGGAGTGGGACGAATGGGGGCAGATGGCATCGGTTCTTGACACCGGTCCCTGGGCGGAATACCATCATCCAGCCGACGGGAGGGTCAGGGTTCCGGTGAACCCTCTGGACTTCAAATCCAGTATGGGGCTATAGACGTCCCGGGTGGGTTCGACTCCCACACCTTCCCGCCATTCCCATATATAATAATATATTCAATATCTTATGACTCTCACAGCATCAACATTTCTATGTTAGTCGTTTAGCAGGAGGTAGTACGATTTAGCATGATTTTGGACATTTTTAGCCACAATTTGGTCATAGTATAAAATATATCCTATCGGACCTCTAGGATTTTAAATTGAGTGTTTTATATTACCCATTAATGCCTCAATTTTATTGAATTCTTTAGATTTAAATGCCTGACAATTG
>MEYF01000074.1 GCA_001775755.1 Candidatus Aminicenantes bacterium RBG_19FT_COMBO_65_30
CCCTTTGAGGCGAAGCCGACGAAGATGTACACCGTCGGCGGTATCCGTCATGGGATCAGCTACTTCCCGAGAGTTGACACGCCCTTCACGAAACCCAAGGCCGCCGGAGAGCTGGACTTTTCTCATTATCACACTTACGACGAAGTCAACGCCTTCCTCCGCCAATGGGCCGGCGATTATCCCGATATCGTCGACCTCTATTCCGTCGGCAAGTCCTTCGAGGGCCGGGACATCTGGCAGATCACGATCAACAACAAGTCCACGGGCAAGGACACCGACAAGCCGGCCATGTTCATCGAGGGCAACCGGCATTCCGGAGAAGTGACGGCGGCCGAGTCCGCGCTCTGGTTCGCCTGGCACATCCTCAGCGGCTACGGGAAAGACCCGGCGCTGACGAAGCTCGTCGATACGAAGGCGATCTACGTCCGGGTCAAGAACAATCCTGACGGCTCGGAACTTTATCTGAACACGGCCCAATCGAACCGGAGCACGGTCCGGCCGTACGACGACGACAGGGACGGCCTTCTCGACGAAGACCCGCCCGAGGATCTCGACGGTGACGGTTTCATCCTCCAGGTCCGGAAGAAGGTCGCGGCCGGCAAGGGCACCATGATCGTCGATCCCGACGACCCCTCCGGTCGGCTCATGAAGAGGGCGACGGACGGAAAGGGCGACTACGTCGTTTCCTCGGAGGGGATCGACAACGACGGCGACGGCCGGATCAATGAGGACGGCATCGGCGGCCTGGACCTTCACCGCAATTACCCCGAGAACTGGCGGCCCATGCCCGGCCAGGACCTGACGGGGCGGGGCTGGACCCAGGGCGGGGCGGGCGAATACCCCCTCTCCGAGACCGAGACGCGGGCCGTCTTCACCTTCCTCCTCGAACACCCCAACGTCAGCGTCGTCCAGACCATGGACACGACCGTGCCCATGCTGCTCCACGGCCCATCGACGAGCCGGATGGGCGAATCGATGTTCCCCGAGGACATGAAGATCTACCAGTTTCTCGACGAACAGGGGAAGAGGATCACCGGCTACCCCAACGCCGGCGACACCTACTGGGACTACGCCAACCTGGGCCGGGGCGACCGCGACATGCGGGCCATGGCCGCGGAAATGGGCTTCGAGATGCCGCGCGAGCCTCAGGGGCGGCCGCTCTTCGGCCACTCCCCCGATTTCGGCTACCTCTACTACGGCGCCGTCTGGTACGGCGATGAGCTCTGGAACGGCGGACGGGTCAAGGACTATGACGGCGACGGCCGCATCACCGAGCTCGAGAGCCTCCGCTTCATCGACGAAGAGCTCGGCGGCCGCTATTTCAAACCCTGGACGAAGTTCATGAACCCGACTCTGGGCGAGGTCGAGGTCGGCGGCTTCAATCCCAAGTTCTGGCGCCAGAACCCGCCCGTTGAGATCCTCGAGGAATGGATCAAGAAGGAGGCGATGTTCAACCTCTTCCTGACCCATTCCCTGCCGCAGGTGAAAGTTTTTTCGGCGGAGGTTAAGCCCGTCAAGAAAGAGGCCGACACGTTCGAGATCGTCGCCGTTTTCACCAACGAGGGCTACTTGCCCACGGCCCTCAAGATGGCCGACCGGGTCAAGATCGTCCGGCCCGACGCGGCCTCGGTCCGGCTGCCGGCAGGCGCCGAGCTCGTCGGCGTCCGCGGCCGCCAGGACATCGGGTTCATCAAACAGAACGAGAAAAAAGAGGTCCGCTGGAAGATCAAAGTCAAACCGGGGACGACCGGGGAGGCCGAGGTCTCCATCCTGTCGACGCGCGGCGGCATCGCCCGGGCCGCGGTCAAGATCGGTTAGGTCCGGCCTGGAGCGCGGCCCTCGCCGGGGCCGGCCGTGAGGCCGTAAGACTTTATTTTGTACCCGAGCATTCGTTCGGTAATGCCCAAGGACCGGGCGGCCCGGCTCTTGACCCCGCCGCTTTCCCGCAAGGCCATCCGGATCTCCTGCGTTTCGAGCCGGCGGACCTTGTCGAGGAGAGAATCACCGGCCGGTCCGGGGTCCGCCCCGGCGGTCTCCGCGAAGACCAAGGGCAGGTCCGCGACCCCAAGGACGCCCCTTTCGGCAAAAACGACGGCCCGCTCGACGACGTTCTCGAGCTCGCGGACATTGCCGGGGAAGCCATGGTTCACGATGATGTTCAGGGCCTCCCGCGTGATCCCCTGGATCTTCTTGCCCTCCCGTTCGGCGTACTTTTTCAGGAAGAAGTCCACGAGGAGCGGGATGTCCTCTTTCCTCTTCCGGAGCGGGGGCACGGCGATGGGGATGACGTTCAGGCGGTAGAAGAGGTCCGCCCTGAACCTACCCTTTTTCATCAGGGCGTCGAGGTCCTGGTTCGTCGCGGCGATGACCCGGACGTCGACCCGGAGCGCCTGGTTCGAGCCCAGCCTGTAGAATTCCCGGTCCTGGAGGAAGCGGAGGAGCTTGACCTGCGCCTCGGGAGCGAGGTCCCCGATCTCGTCGAGGAAAAGCGTACCGCCGGAGGCGGCTTCGAACTTGCCGATCTTCCGTTCGTGGGCGCCCGTGAAAGCCCCTTTTTCGGCGCCGAAGAGCTCCGCCTCGATTAGCGTTGCGGGAAGGGAGGGGATGTTCAGGGCGATGTACGGGCCCTTTTTCCGAGGCGAGGACTGGTGGATCGTCCTAGCCACAAGGTCTTTTCCCGTCCCCGTTTCGCCGGAGATGAGGACCGTGGCCTCGCTCCGGGCGGCCTTGAGCAGGATTTGGGCGACGTCCTCCATGAGAGGGGAAGCGAAGACGAAATTCCGGGCGCTGAACTTCTCCTCCAGCCGTTCCTGGAGAAGCGAGATCTCCTTCTTGAGCTTCTGCCGCTCCGCGGCGCGCTCGAGGATGAGAAGGAATTTCTCGAAATCGAGGGGCTTGACGATGTAGTCGTAGGCCCCGCTGCGGACGGCTTCCACCGCCCGCTCGATGTTTCCATAAGCGGTGACCATGATCGGCGTCACAAGGGGGTTGGCGGCGAGCATGTCCTTGATGGCGTCGATGCCCGTCTCTTCGCCGAGCTTGTAATCGACGATGGCCACGTCGATGGGGTGGCGGAGGACGGCCGCCAGGGCCTCCTTACGGGAGGCGGCCTCGATGACCGGGAAACCGCGGGATTCCAGGTTCTCCCGGACGAGCTTGCGCTGGACCGGATCGTCCTCGACGACCAGCATGAGGGGCTCGTTCATGTCACGCTCCTGGAAGCTCGATCCGGAATTCGGTCCCTGCGCCTTCCCGGCTGCGGGCCTCGATCGTTCCGCCGTGAGCTTCGATGATCCTCTTGGTCAGATATAGGCCGATGCCCATGCCCTTCTCTTTCGTCGTATAAAAGGGTTCGAAGACGCGGGCCGCCGCCTCCGGCGAAAGGCCCGGACCCGCGTCGCGGACCAGGACTTCGACCCTTTTCCCGCTTCGGCGACCTTCTGCACGGACGGGGGCGTCGACCGACGCTTCGACGGCGTTTTTCAGGACGTTGAGCAGGGCCTGGACCAGAAGCTCGCGGTCGCCCGCGAGCCGCACCCCGGGGGCCGGCTCGACGCGAAGACGGGAGGAGGCCTCGGGAACCTCGGTAGTGAGGTTTTCCGCGGCCAGCCGCAGGACCTCATCGAGCGCCAGGGGCTCGAGGGCCGGCCTGACCGTCTTGATCGCGCTCGAAAACCGGTCGACGATGCGGGCGATCGTCCGGACCTGGGTCTTGCCGAGGTCCAAGTCCTCTTTCGCTTCCGGAGGCGCCTTCCGGCCCAGCAGCTCGAGGAGGAGGGCCAGGCTGTTCAGGGGGTTCTTGATCTCGTGGGCGACGCCGGAGGTGAAGGCCGAGATCTCCTGGAACCTCTCCTTCTCCAGCCGCTCGGTCTCGGCCTCGCGGGACTTGGCCATGTAGCGAGACTGGAGCTGGAACAGACCCCGGAAAAAAAGAGCGCCGGCGAGCAGGATGAGTCCGGAGAGCAGGAGCGAGTTCCGCCGCGACAGGGCGATCATCTCCTCCATGCCCGTCAGAGAATAACCCAGGTAGAGGTAATAGCCCTGGCCATCCCCGCGCGTGACGGCCGAGAGCAAGCTGAAGATCTTGCCGGCCGGGGAGTCGATGATCCCCGACTCCCCTTCCCGGGCCTCCCGGAGAGAGATGGGGAGATAGCCCTCGTAGCGGGAGTTCCAGGCCAGGACGTTTTTCTCCGCGTCGAGGAGGGCGACGAAATAGATGTCCTCTTCCGACAGAATAGAGTCGAGGATCCCGTCGGGAGGCCTTCCTTCGTCAAGGAAGTGGGAAACCGTCGCCCGGAGGATGCCGGCCGCGGCCCCGAGCTGGCCGCGGACCAAGGCCTCCGTCCTTTTTTTCAAGTCGGTCTGGTGGAGGAAGGACGCCAAGGAGAAGAAAAAAAACACCCCCAGGAACGGAAGGACGAAGAACAAAAAGACGTTCCTGCGCTTCAAAAGCTGCCGAACCTCCGTATGCCGCGCTTGCGCTGGGGGCCGCCCTGCCAGCCGGGGAAGCCGCGCTTGTCCCTGAGCTTGAACGTCTCGCCCCGGAGCTGGAGCTCCCGGGCGATGATCGTGGGAACGCTCCCGGTGGCTTCGGAGAGCGACCCGACGACCTTCACTTTCTCGCCGCCGTGGATGTCCTGACCGAAGAACCAGGACGGACTGACCTCGACGTTGTATCTTTTGCCGCCCCCGGCATCCTCGACGCGGAGGACGAGGAACGGGGCCGTCCCCTTGTAGCGGGGCTCGAGAACGATCTCCCGGACCGTGCCCTCGAACCGGATCTCCTTGTCGATGTTATAGAAATGCGCGCCCGTTTGTCCGGCCGCCGGACCGGCGATAAGGGCCGCGAGAATGGAAAAGAGAGCGACCTTGTGACTCATGAAACGCCTCCTTTCCGGCCGGTCGGCAGGTTCCATTCGAACCCGCCCATGACGTAATGGCTCTTCCACACGAACAGCGGATCGCTCGACCCGTTGTCAACGTGCGAATAGGCCAGGAAAATCGAAACCCGCCGGAAATTCTTTTCGATGCGGGCCTCGAAGAGATGCCGAAGGTCGTTCCTGACGAGGCCGAGCGGCAGGCCTTCGAGGCTCAAGCTTTCGACCCCCGGATAGGTCTTGTCGGAATACGTGTAGCCGGCCTTGAGCTCGACGCTCCAGGGAAGATTCAACGTGATCCGGCCGGTGATCTGGCGGCCTTCCCAGGAAAAGGCGTCCGCGCTGGGGTTTTGCACCAGATAGAATTCCTCGATTGACAGGAAGGGATTCTCTCCCGTGATGATCCATTGTTGCACGGCGGAAGCGCTCAACCCGACCACATCGCCGATGCCCTGGGCCGCGAGAAGGGACAGGGCCACATGGCCGATTCCGGCGCCGCCGTCCTCGCTGCTGGTGCGCGGGATAAAGCCGTTCCCGCCCTGGTACTGCTGGCCTCCCCATCCGTTGCCGGATCCGGTCTCCGTTCCCATTCCTATAGGTGTGGCGATCATCGTGGCCGGCTCCGTCAAGGGCTCGATCGGTTCCGGCAGGAAGGGGTGGAGGAAATACTTGTATCCCCACTCCGCGTCCGCCTTCAGGGTGGTCCGGGTCGCGAAATACTTGTCGATCGAGATGGAAGCCGTCTGGCTCCAATAATCGAACAGGGAATCCTTGTAGACGGCGTAGACTCCCTGCCATTGGAGCTTCAATATCGAGGAGGGGGCTAGGTAAGTCTTGAAAGCTCCGACCAGGTTGGCGCCGAGAGAGCTGAAGGCCGCGTACTCCCGGCGGTAAAAGGCTCCCGCCACTCCCGCGGCGAAGTAAAAGGCGCTCTTTTTGCCGGCCGGCAGGAGACAGTCGAATCCGCCATCCGCCGAGAAAAAGCTCAGGCCGGTCGTCTGGCGGAAAGCGGAATATTCCAGGTTGGCGAGAAAAGAGAGCGCCGAGAAGTCCTGGTTGATGGACAGAGAAAACGCCGAGATCTGGTCCGACACGCCGTCCCGGGTCTGGAACAGGTTCCGGGTAGAGTGCTGAATGAAAGACAGGTAGACCGTCCCCCCTTGGGCCGAGACGGCCGCGATCAGCAGAACGGGAATGATGAACCGCATCTTCCGTATCATCATGATGTAAAATCCCCGATCAATCAAGAAAAAAGGGCCTCCACTTCGCGATGGCGGAGAGGAGGCCCCGGTTCGATTTCAGCGGCGGCCTTTTCTCAGGGCGCTGCCCTTGGGGCCGGTGCCGTCACAGACTCCGGTTCCGGTCGTCCGCCCGGCGGCCATCGTACCCTGCCGGAACGATCCCTTGCCGAAGTTGGACTTGATGACCTTCCCGGCCTTCCGGCCCTGGGTCATTTCGGTCCCGTCCGGGCGGCCGATCCGGTTCTGATCCTTGTAGCCGGTGCCGTCCAGGGGCTTCGTCCAATCCGGATCCTGGCCGTTGGGGATGCCGTCGCCGTCGTGATCTCGGGCGACATCGCAGATCCCGTCGCCGTTCTCGTCGATGAAGCGGACCTGGTTCCGATTCCGGAATTCCGCTTTCGTCTGGGCCTTGGCCTGGACCTTTGTCCGGGCCTTCAGCTGGGTCTTGGCCTGGGCTTTCGCCTGGGTCTGTTCCTGGGTCTTCTCCTGGGCCATCGCGAAGGCGAGGCCGATGAGAAGGAACCCGACTGCTAGCGCCACTATTTTTTTCATCTTATGACCTCCTAAGTCATTTAGACCAAACACCTATGCGAGCGACGTGCCAAGTGATATGTGTAAGAAAACAAAGAAAATAATAAAACTGGAGGCAGGGAATAACCGACGTTAATGGGGGCCGCATCGACAATTTTGTCGGCAGCCCGCAGGTCGACGCGTATTGTCAATGCCGTCGGGCATCGGGAAACCAGATCAAGGCTTTCATGGCGGGCCGAGGCCCGGCGAGGTAGGAGCGTATTTCAGGCGAGGCCGGAATCCTGTATAATAGATAATTGCCGGCGAGGGATTGCGTTGGAGACTCCATCCATGGGATCGGGCCCCGGCGAAGAGGTCAGCGTCCTTGTTCATCCCTGTTGAAACCGGGGCCTGAGGGCCGGAGTTCAAGAGAGAGAACCGGCCCCTGGAAGATTTTGCCCCTCCCCCCGTCTAATAGGGTGCGGAGGACAAGTGAGCATATCCGCATGGAAGTACGACAACTTGTCCGGCTGGCTCAGGAAGGAAGCCCGGCGGCTTTCGAAGAGCTGGTCACGAAATACCAGTCGAAGGTGTTTAGCATGGCTTTGAGTTTCACCCGGAACAGGGAGGCGGCCGACGACCTGGCCCAGGAGGTCTTCCTAAAGGCCTACCTCGCCCTGCCCCGGTTCCACGGAAAATCGGAGTTCGGGACCTGGCTCTACCGCATCTCCGTCAACCATATCAAGGACTTCCTCCGGAAGAAGGGCCGGGCCAAAGAAGTCTCCCTGGACGATGTCCGCGAGATCTCGTTCTCGGACAGGGAGCAGACGGAAAAGGCCGAACAGGAGAGGGAGGCGGAGGCCCGCCGGACGCTCGTCCAGAGATACGTCCAGAGCCTGCCGGAAAAGTACCGGGTCATCGTGACGCTCCGGGATATCCAGGGCCTGGCCTACGAGGATATCTCCCGGATCCTCCGCCTGTCGCCGGGGACCGTGGACTCCAGGCTCCACCGGGCGCGGCGGATGCTCCGGGGCAAGCTGGCTCCCTATTTGACCGGGGAAGGAGGGGCAAATGGACTGTCGTAAGGCCGAAAAATTGCTCCTGAGGTCCCTCGACGGACGCCTCGAAGGGCGCGCCAAGGATTTTCTCGGGAAACACCTCGAGGCCTGTCCGGCCTGCAGGAAGGCGGCGGCGGAATACCGGTTCATGCTCGCCCTGCTGCGGGACGGCCGGGAGGCCGATCCGCTCCCCCGCTTCTGGGAGCGTCTCGAGCCCCGGCTGCGCGAGGAAACGGAGCTCGTGCCTCTGCTCTTTTGGGAGCGGTGGAGCCTGCGGGCCATTCCCGTCTTCCTGGCGCTGGTCGTCCTGATCGGCGGGTTCCTCTTTTTCACTCCGCAGGTCCGTGAGCTGACCCGGTCCGAGGCCCTGCTCCTTGAGAACACCAACCCCCTGGGCGCAGCCCAGCAGATCGTCGATGAAGAGAAATCGGACACGAGGAGCATGATGCTCATCTTCGCCTCGCTCGAGGAGAAAACGCCCGTGAGGAGGCCGACG
>MEYF01000075.1:0-6020 GCA_001775755.1 Candidatus Aminicenantes bacterium RBG_19FT_COMBO_65_30
CTCCATTTCGGTCTGAGCAAATTTCTTGCGTCTTTCCTAAGTACGAAATCCCCGGGCGGAAGGTTCTCCCGAGCACGACGTTTTTCCGATCGGACGCTCGATTTCCTGTGTTAAATACGGTGGCCTAGGGACGCTACTCGGAGGAGGCCGCAGGATAAAGGCGCCGATGCCTGAGGCCCCTCCTCGGCTGACGGAGTGGCGCGCCCCGAGTCTAGAAGTCGAACACGCAAGTAATCGGCGCTTCGGCTATAATTCTCAGAGGAAGAGTTTGGCCGGGTGGCCGTCTAAAGGAGGATGAGGAGCAAGATGATGAAAAAACCGAGGACGATAGCGTTCATTTGCGCGCTGGCCCTATTCGGCGCCGTTTCCGCCTGCAAAACCACGGTCACGGAGGACGTCCCGGGCGACTTCACCTTCCGCGGCCGGGCCATCCACCCCGCCGCGGTCAGCGCCCTGTACCGGTCCTCGACCGGCCAGATCGACCTGGCCACGTTCAAGACGGACCTGGAGGCCCGCCAATGGGAGGACCAGCCAGGTTGGTGGGTGACGGATTTCGAGGAGAACCTGGCCAGCCAAAGGTCGCCCTTTTTCGCCTACGCCGCCTTCACCGGGCCCGTGACCGGAGGCGCCGAGATCTACGTCCTCTCGATCACGTTCAACGCCGGCGAGACGGCCGACGTCGACAACCTCCTGCTCCTCCAGAAGAGCGGCAGCTGGCTCGGCCTGATCAGGGCCTGGAACGAGGGCAGCGCCTGCGACGGCGGCATCCTCGCCCAGCGCATGGACGGCGAGAACTTCCTTTACTCCCGGGAGCTCACGCCCATCGACCTTCTCGACCTCGCGCTCGACGTCCGGCTCGGCCTCAACGCCCACGAGGACCTCGAGGCGACGAGCGAGAGCTGTTTCGCCGCCGCGAACTACGTTTACAGCCTCACCCAGGACCGCGAGGACCTCGTCTCGGTCCGGCTCTACGACGAGCCCGTGACGGACGAGAAAGGCCGGACCGACAGGCTCCGCTACCAGTCCTGTTTCAACCGGATCTTCAACGCTTACCTGGCCGAAGGGAAAACGGCGCTCTCGCCCAAGGACGTCGACGAATTCGCCAAGCGGTTTCGGGATGAATGCGTCAAGCCGGCCGCGGCCCCACCCGCGGCCCCACCCCCATCCGCGCCCGCGCCTTTCGATAAGTGATCCGCGTCCCCCGTCCCTCTCAGGGCGTTTTTTCCGAAAGAAGGTCCGCGGCCGAGGCGTTCTCCGCCACCTGTTCCGGGCTTTTCGCCCCGGGGATGACCGCCGCCACGACGGGGTCGCGCAAGCACCAGGCCAGGGCCCAGCGGGCCCGGGAGACGCCCAGCGGCAGCTCCTCGTCGGCCAGCTTTTCCGCCTCGCGGACGCGGCGGACGATCTCCTCCGCCCCGAGCGTCGAACGATAGTCCCCCGGCCCGAACCTGTCGCCGGCCTCGTATTTCCCGGTGAGCAGGCCGCTCGCCAGCGGAACACGGGCCAGGATGCCCAGCCCGTAGCGGCGGGCATGGGGAAAAACCTCGGATTCGGCCCGGAGGTCGAGACGGTTGTAGACGACCTGGAGGACGCCGTAGCCGCGGCCGAACGCCTCGCGCGTCTGGAGCTCGCTTCCGGTGCTGCGAATGGACACGCCGAGGTTGCGGACCATGCCCGACCGCCGGGCGTCCTCAAGGCCAGCCCGCAGGCCGTCGTCGAGGAAGGCCTCGTCGCCGCCGGAATGGAATTGATAGAGGTCGATCCTGTCGGTCCGCAGGGCCCGGAGGGAGGCGACGAGCTGGGCCTTGACGTCCTCCGGCCCGAAGCGGTCGGTCCTGTCCATGAAGCCATTGAAGCGGTGACCGAACTTGGTGGCGACGATCCAGCGGTCGCGCTCGTGCCGCGAGAGATAGTCGCCGATCAGGCGCTCGGCCAGGTGGTCGCCGTAACACTCGGCCGTGTCGATGAGGTTGACGCCGGCTTCGGCGGCCCGGTCGAGGATGGCGTCGACCTCGGATTGTTCGAAGGCCTTCCCCCATTCGCCTCCGAGCTGCCAAGTGCCGATGCCGACGACGGAGACTTTCAGGCTGGTCCGGCCCAATGTGCGGTATTTCATTTAGCCCTGCGCTCTTTCGCTATTTTAGTCGCGGGCCGGGGCGGCCGTCAAGGAACCGAAGGGGGAAATGCCGGATAGATGCAACTTTTCACCCGGTCGACCGGTTGGGAAATTCGTGGATGTTAAAATTTTAGCAGTTCCTCTTGACAAGGCCGATTTGAGGTGCTAATATTTTAGCATGCTAATTTTTTAGCAGAAAAGCTGGGAAGAAAGGGAAGCCGAACGGAGGCACCGAATGAAGACCGAGAAGAGCCTGAGCCGGCGGGAGCGGCAGATCATGGACATCGTCTACGAGATGAAGGAAGCGTCGGCCCTGCAGGTCCTCGAGCGCCTGCCGGCGCCGCCCAGCTATTCGACCGTCCGGGCCCTCCTCCGCGTCCTCGAACAGAAAGGCCACCTCGTCCACCGCCAGGACGGGCCCCGCTACGTCTTCACGCCGCGCCTCCCCAAGGACAAAGCCCGGCGAAGCGCCCTGACCCACCTCATGAGAACGTTCTTCGACGGTTCGACCGAGGACGTCGTCGCCGCTCTCCTCGACATCTCCGAGGACAATCTCTCGGAGGACGACTACCGAAGATTGACGGAACTCATCGAAAGGGCGCGCAAGGAAGGACGCTGACATGGCCTGGTTCGCCGCCGCGGGGACGCCCGGCCTCATCGCCGGGTATTTCCTCAGGACCACGGTCGTCCTGGCCCTGGCCCTGCTCGCCGCCGCGGCCGCGAGGCGCCGCCCGGCCGCCTTCCGGCATTTCATTCTTTCCTTCGCCCTCGTCGGACTGATTCTCCTTCCCCTCCTTTCTCTCGTCCCGGTCGGATGGAGGTCGCCGCTCGTGCCGGCTTGGATGGCGGCGTCCGCGCCGCGGCTGGCCGGTCCGACGACGGCGGCGGGCTCCGATGGGGCCGTGACCTCGCCGCTCGAGATGTCTCCCGTGGCTAACGAATCGGAAAGCATCCGGCCTGCGGCGGGCGGACCGGATCCAACCCTCTTTGGGACGGCCTCCGCGATCACGGCCAAAGGATCATCCGGTATCCCACCTTCCGGCACCCCCCGCTCCCGTCCGTTCGAGGCCCGGGCGGATTCGTCAGGCGGCGTGACCAGGGCCGGAACGGGTCTTCTCAAAGTCCTTGTGGTCATCCTCTGGCCGGCCGGATTCGTCATCCTCGTTCTGAGATTGGCCGTCGGCCTGGCCGGCGCCGTCAAGCTGACCGCGGAGGGGACGCCGCTCGGTGATCCCGCCTGGCGCGTCATCCTCGAGCGCTTTCTGGCGCTCGTCTCTCTCCGGCGGAAGGTCCGCCTCAAGAGCCACCCGGAGGTCCTCGTGCCGCTGACTTGGGGTTGGCGTAGGCCGGTCATTCTTTTGCCGGCCGGAGCGGACGCCTGGACCGACGAGGAACGCTCCTCGGCCCTCTTCCACGAGCTCTCCCACGTCAAGCGGGCGGATTTCCTGGTCATGTTGCTCGTCCGGACGAGCCTGGCCCTCTTCTGGTGGAATCCGCTCTGCTGGGTCGTTTACCGCGAGCTCCTCAAACTGCAGGAAATCGCCTGCGACGAGCTGGTCCTTCGCGCGGGGATCAGGCCGTCCACATATGCCGCCAGCCTTCTGGCCTTCCGCCGCTCGGCAGGGATCCGCTGGAGTCCTTCGGCGGCCCTGCTCGGGATGCTGGGCAGGTCATCGTTCCAGGAACGCCTGGCGGCCATCCTCAAGCAAAAACTGACACTCATGGAGGTCAAGATGAAAACCAAGATCATGCTGGCCCTGGCCCTCGTGCTGGCCGTGGCCCTCATCGGGACGGCCCGTCCGGCCGTCGGGCGCGAAGTATCGGAAGCAGCGGAGGCCGTGACGGCCATCGTCGACAGCGGCCTTCCCTCTCCGGCCTCGTTCGATGTCGTGGCCCCGGCAGCCGGCGCGGAGCAGACGCAGGCGGAAAAGGCCGCCGTCCAGGAGAAAGAGCAGGAAAAAGCCAAGGCGGCCGAGAAAAAAATCGTCGTCACCACCAAGGAAGGCGGCAAGACACCGATCGTGATCACAATCACCCAGGGCGACGAGGTCAAGACTCTAACCCTGGACAAGCCGCTGACGATCACCAAGGGCGAAGGCGGCGATACGCTCGTCCTATCCTTGGACGGCAAGGAACTCCAGGTCCTCAGGGGCGATCCCCTGCGCTTGGAGATCAAGGGCGGCGAAGTCCAGGTCCTGCGAGAGGGCAAGGTCCTGAACATCGGCGAGGGCATGAACCTCAAAATCGTCAAGGGAGGCGATGAAGAGGGCAAGACCATCGTATTCTACGGGACGACCAAGCCGGAGATCGCTGTAGGGAAGGTCAAGGTCGTGGAGAAGGCCGACGCCGTCGAGGCCGCCCCCGAGGTCTTCATAAAGATGAGGAAGGACCAGAAGGAAGGCGAAAGCTGGGTGGCCGCGACGCCCGCCAAGGAAGCGAGGGCCGTCAAGATCGTCAAGGAAGGCGAACCGACGATGGCCTGGACGATCTCGGAGCCCGGGAAACCCTTCGCATATGTAACAGGGATCGGCAGCAAGGACATGCTGGACAAGGTCCGCGCCCTTCAGGAACAGGTCCAGGCGATCAAGGCTAAAAAAATGGAACTCTCCGCCCTCGAAGAATCATTGAAGAAGCTCGAGGCCGAGCTCCAGGCCAAAGAGGAAAAACTCAAGGCTGTCGAAATCGCGCTCAAAAAAGTGCCGGGCGAGTTTGCTGTCGCCAGGAGGTTCCGCGCCGACACATCCAAGGACAAGGTCGACATCTGGGTTGATAAGAAAGACATAGAGGACGAAGCCGGCGAAGCGACGGCCATCGTCAAGATCAAGACCAAGGACGACGGCGGGATGATGGAGATCGTCATCGGTAAAGAGGATCTCGGACGCGAAGCCTACGAAGGCGCTCTGGCCAATCTCAAAAAGGACCTGCCCGAGGGCTACAAACTCGTGGACTCCAAGTTCAACGAGGAGGCCGATTCGATGAGCTTCAAGATCGCTCCGCCGGAGGGCCAGAAGCCCGCCGAAGGGCTCCTCAACAAACTCGTCAAGAGCGCCCTGGAAGGCGCCAAGATCAAGTAGACTACTTCTTGACCCGGACCGGGAAGGCCGGCCGCTTGGGCTTAGCCGGCGGGTTGGCCTTCAATTCTTCCATGACCACCTGGATGGCCCGCTCGAGCTGAGGGTCGCGGCCGGCGATGACGTCGCGCGGCGTCTGCTCGACCTCGATGTCGGGCGGCACGCCGACGTTCTCGACGATGAAGCCGTCCTCGGTCCAGATGGCCAGGTTGGGCGCCGTCACCATCCCGCCGTCCATCAGCACGGGGAAGCCCAGGGTGCCGACGAGGCCGCCCCAGGTCGCCGTGCCGACGAGCTTGCCCATCCCGAACTTCCGGAACATCCACGGCAGAAGGTCGCCGCCCGAGCCGGCGGTCTCGTTGATGATCATCACCTTGGGCCCCTGGATCGATGCGCTCGGCGTCTTGAGGTCGGCCCCGTAGCGCATGGCCCAGTAGGCCGAGGCGGGCTTGCGCAGCCAGTCGAGGTAGTAATCGGCGACCGAGCCGCCGCCGTTGAAGCGCTCGTCGACGATGACGGCCTCCTTGTCGGCCTGGGGGAAGAAATAGCGCTTGAAGTAAACGTGGCCGAGCGTCGTCGTGTTCGGGACGTAGACGTAAGCGACCCGGCCGTTCGTGGCCGCGTGGACCTTGCGGATGTTGCCCTCGACCCAGTCGCGGTTGCGAAGCGCCCCCTCGTCGGCGACGGGCACGACCTTGATCGTCCGCGAGCCGGTCCCGTCGGGGTTGGGGCCGACCGTGATCTCGACGAGCTTTCCGGCCGTCGCCTCGAATCGGGCGAAGAGGTTCGCCGGCGGGACGAGGTCGCGGCCCTCGACGGCGAGGAGATACTCC
>MEYF01000075.1:6031-8115 GCA_001775755.1 Candidatus Aminicenantes bacterium RBG_19FT_COMBO_65_30
TTCGGCGCCCGGTTCGGCGAGCGGCGCGCGGAGCTCGGGCGTCCAGTTGAGCCCGCCGTAGACCTTCTTGAAGCGGTAGCGCCCGTTCTCGACGGCGTAGTCCGCGCCGAGGAGGCCGCCGGCGACGCGGGCCGGCTGGCCGAGGAAATCGCCGCCCCCGACGCGGTGGTGGCCGACGGCGAGCTCCGAGCACATCCATTGGATGACCCGGTTGAGGTCGGCGCGGCAGGCGAGGTGGGGCAGGAAGGCGGCGTATTTCGCCTTCATGGCCTTCCAGTCGGCGCCGTGGAAATTCGGATCGTAGAAATAATCCCGGTTGACGCGCCAGGCCTCGTCGAAGATCTGCTGCCACTCGGTCTCGGGCACGACCCGGACCTCGATCTCGTCCGTGTTGAGCTTCCCCTTGCCCGGCTCGGGCTTGCCGCTCGTCGGCAGAATGCTCCACACGCCGCGGGAGGCGACGAGCATCTTTTTCCGGTCCACCGTCAGGGCGAACCCGTCGCAGGCGGGGCCGAAGGCCTCGTCCTTGCGGGCGGCGAGGTCGTAAACGCGGATGGAGGAGTCGCCGGGGCCGGCCGAGGTCGGGGTCGGCGGGGGGTCATCCTTGCGGTAGAAGATCTTGCCGGCTTCGCCCGCCTGCAGGTTGTTCATAACGCCCGCGGGAATGGGAACGGCGACGATCCTGTTGTCGAGCCCGTCGAAATCGATGCGGACCGGTTCGGCCGCTTTGGCCGGCTCGCCCGGCTTGGCCTTGGCAGAAGTCGCAACGGGCTTGTCGGCCGGCTTCTCCCCTTCCTTTTTTTCCTCCATGGGCTTTTCCTCGTCACTCTCCTTGGCCAGCGGATTCGGAAGGTCCTTGCGGAGCACGGCCAGGTAGAGAGCGGCGGTCCGCCGCATGTCGGCGTTCGACATGTCGAACCATTGGCGGACGGGGCCGGCATCCGTCGAAGCCAGGAACCAGAGGTACTTGCCCTCGGCGTCGAAGGTCGGCTCGTCGACGTCGCTCAGGCCGTCGGTTATGGGGAAAGACTTGTCCTGGTCGAGCGAGTAAACATGGACGCGGCGGAAAAAAGTCGGCGTGCCGAGCGTGTAGGCCAGCCACTTGGAATCCGGGCTCCAGGACGTCCCCATGGAAGACTGGCCGCCGGGCTGGTAGAGGTATTCCGAGGCGATCTTCTTCACCGCCCCGGTCTTGACGTCGAGCCAGTAGAGCGTCAAGGAATTGTCGGCGAAGGCGATCTTCGCGCTATCGGGAGACCAGCTCGTCGAGCCGTAGAAACCCGAGCCGCCGATCTTGAATTTTTTCGTCTCGCCCCTGCCGTCCTGGGCGCGGACGTGGAGCTCGTATTCGCCCGACGCGTCGGAGAAGTAGGCGATCGACTTGCCGTCGGGGGACCACTCCGGGGCGCGCTCGTGGACGCCCGGCGTCTGGGTCAGGTTGCGCGGGTCGCCCTTCTCGGCCGGGACGGTGACGATCTCGCCGCGGAACCCGAAGACGGCCCGGGCGCCCGTCGGCGAAACGGCGCCGCCGCGGATCCACCGCGAGCCCTTGGCGTAACGCTCCCGCAGCTCGGGGAGGTCGGTGGCGATGCCGATCGCGAGGCGGCGGCTCTTGCCCTGGGCGACGTCGTAGAGATGGAGCGAGCCGGCCTGTTCGAAGACGATCCGCCCGGCCCCGGCCGAGGCCGAGAGGACCGGGAAATCCTTGAACTGGGTCAGCTGCTTGACTTCCTTGGAAGCGGTGTCGAAGGAGAAGAGGTTGAACTCGCCGTTCCGGTCGGACCGGAAGACGACGCTCTTGCCGACCCACATCGGATCGACGTCGTTCGAGCGTCCCTCGGGCTGGGGGACCTTCTCGACGCCGTAATCCTGGGCGTTGAAGATCCAGATCCGTGAAAATCTGCCGCCGCGGTAGTTCTTCCACTGCGTGAAGGCCTCGGGAAAGGGATTGTAGGCGATGAACCCGCCGTCGGGGGAGAAATCGGCGTCCGAGGCGTAGGGGACCTTGAGCATCCCGGCCTCGCCGCCCTTGACGGGCACGGTGAAGAGCTGGGAGTAGGCGCGGTTGTTGGAGAATCGCCCCG
>MEYF01000076.1 GCA_001775755.1 Candidatus Aminicenantes bacterium RBG_19FT_COMBO_65_30
CGGCCGATTCGATCCCGGTGTCACGGACATTCCGCACGATTTCCGCGGCGATCGAGCTGCGCACGACCTCCCAGAAATGCCGGCCCTCCGGCGAATCGTTGCCGGCCATGCGGCGGAAGCTCGCGTTGCACAGGACGATCCGGGCGTCCTTGTCTAGAACACAGAGGCCCTCCCGGATGGAGGCCAGGATGCTGCGGATCTCCTCGTTTTGCACCCGGATCTCTCCGAACATGTCCTTGAGCCGGCCGGTCATGGCGTTGAAACTGCGGGCGAAATCCCGGAACTCGCCGCTCCGGCGCGTCGAAACGGTGACATCGAAATCTCCGGCCGCGACCCGCTTCGAGGCGTCGATGACCTCGCGGACGGGCCCGGCCACCGACCGGGTCAGGAAGAAGGCCAGGATCAGGGCGACGAGGGTCACCGCGCCGACAAACTTCATCAGGTCGCCGCGAAGGGCGGCGAGGAGAGCTTCGATATCCCTCATGAACACGCTCAGACGGAGGGCTCCGACGACCCGGCCCTCCGCCCGGAGGGGGATGCTCATGTACATCATGTCGGCCTTGAGGGTCGAGCTCGGACGGATGGACATCAACTTCTCGCCCCGAAGGGAGGCTTGGATCTCCGGGCGGAAGAGATGGTTCTCCATGTCCCGCGGCTCTTTTTCCGAGTCGGCCAGGACATCACCGTCCGCATTGATGACGGTGATCCTCGTCCCCGTCCTCCGTCCGACGCCCGTCACGAACCCCTCGAGGTCCCCGGTGCCAGCCCCCATAAAGTACGGGAGGACTTGGCCTTCGAGAAGGACAGCCATGTGCTCCAGTCCGGCGGCGCGCTCCTCGATATGATGCGTCCGCATCAGCGGCGGCGCGAAGAGCGTCACCGCCGCGGCCAGAAGGACGATGACCGCCGCGTAACCCGAAAAAACCCTGAGAAAGAGCGTCTTTTTCATTCTTCGAGCTTGTACCCCACGCCACGGATATTCTTGATGAGCGAAGCCGCCTCGCCCAGCTTCTCCCGCAGGTTGCGGATGTGGACGTCGACGGTCCTGTCGATAACGGCTTTTTCGCTGCCCCAGAGGAAGTCGAGGATCTGGTCCCGGCTGAACACCCTTCCCTTGCGAGAAGCCAGGAGCTGGAGGATCTTGAACTCCGTCGCCGTCAGCTCGACCTTCGCTCCCCCGGCCGTGACCTCGAACTTGTCGAGGTCGATGACCAGTGTCCCCACCGAGATCCTCGGCCCTGCCTCCCCTCCCCCGGGCCGCCGGAGGACGGCATGGATGCGGGCCACGAGCTCCTTGACGGAGAAGGGCTTGGTCATGTAGTCATCGGCGCCGAGCTCGAGCCCGACGACCTTGTCAGACTCGTCGCCCCTGGCCGTTAGCATGATGACGGGGATCCCGGCCAGGCTTTCGGACCTCCGGATCTGGCGGCAGACCTCGAGTCCGTCGGTGTCCGGGAGCATCAGATCGAGGAGGATGAGGCTGGGCTTCTCCCGGGCAAGATAGCGGTAGAGGTCATCCGCCTCCTGGAACCCTTCGAACCGGTAGCCGGCCTTCTGGAGGGTGATTTTCAGGAGCTCGAGGATATCGGCCTCGTCGTCAAGAGCGGCAATCACCGGGGCCATGCCTTCACCTCGCTCTTCTTATGATGCGTTATTATAATCAAAAGCCTGCCGATTGACACCGGTTTTTTTATCAAATCTTAACAATCCCCTGCTCCAATGGTCCCGAGAGGCAAAGCGCCCATGACCACGATATCGGCAACGCTCTCCTTAATCCTCTCCGTCGTCCTTGCCGCCTGGTGCTTCTGCGGGATCGTCCGTCGTTACCGGAGGATATCCGGGTTTCCGTGGCTTTTCTCGCTCGGATTCGCGGCCGCCGCGACGGCCGCCGTCTTCGCCCTTCACGCCCTCCTCTCCCGCTAAGATATATCGATCATCCGGACGCGCTGCGGGCATGATACCGTCATCGCCATCGGTTGCGCCGGCGTTTGCCGCGGGTGTATAATGGGAAAAAGCGCGGAGGAACTCACGATGGATAAACTTGTGCTGGCTGTTTGTTTCCTGGCCCTGGGCCTGGCCGGCTTCGCCGCGGCCCGGCAGAAGTCCGAGAAGGACGTCATCCCGACGGCGAAGGGAGCCCTCGAGATCACGTTCCTCGGACACGGCACACTGATGATGACCTTCGGCGGGAAAACGGTCCACGTCGATCCCTACGGCGAGGTCGCCGATTACGGCTCGCTCCCCAAGGCCGACCTCGTCCTCATCACGCACGACCATTTCGACCACCTGGATCTCAAAGCCTGCAAGGCGATCCTCAAGACGGACACGACGGTCGTCGGCTCCAAGGCCTGCGCCGCGCAACTGCCTGACGCCCTCACCATGGCCAACGGCGATTCCCGGACCGTCCTCGGCCTGATGATCGAGGCCGTCCCGGCCTACAACATCGTCAACAAGAGACCGGGCGGCGGCCCGTTCCACCCCAACGGCGAGGGCAACGGCTACGTCGTCGCCTTCGGCGACAAGCGGGTCTATATCGCCGGCGATACGGAAAATACGCCCGAGATGAAGGCCCTCAAGAACATCGACGTCGCCTTCCTCCCGATGAACCTGCCCTACACGATGTCGCCCGAAATGGTCGCCGACGCGGCCCGCGCCTTCCGCCCGAAGATCCTCTACCCCTACCACTACGGCGACACGGACACGGCCAAAATCATGGAATTGCTCAAGGGCGAAAAAGGGATCGAGGTTCGGATCCGGAAGCTCAGCTGAGGAAGGGGCCTCAGAACGCCGGAATGAAGCTATTCTCCCCCGGCGCAGGTCTTCAGCCGCGCCTCCCGCCCCTCTTCGGCGCGGTGCTTGATGGTTTTGCCCCGGACCATATAGATGACGTCCTCGGCGACGTTCGTGGCGTGGTCGGCGATCCGCTCGAGGTGCCGGCCGATGAGGATCAGGTCGACGGCGCGGGCGATCGTCCCTGAGTCCTGCATCATGTAGGTCAGGAGCTCGCGGAAGACCTGGTCATTGAGTTTGTCCACTCGGTCGTCCCGTTCGCAGACGTCCTTGGCCAGCTTGTCGTCCCCGTTGATGAAGGCGTTGAGGGCGTCCCGGACCATCTCCTGGGCCAACTCGGCCATCCGCGGGATGTCGATGAGCGGCTTGAGCTGGGGGTGCTTGAGGAGGTCCATGGTCCGCTCGGCGATGTTGACGGCCAAGTCGCCGATCCGCTCCAGGTCGCTGCCGATCTTCATGGCCGAGGTGATGAAGCGGAGGTCGGTGGCCATGGGCTGACGGAGCGCCAGGAGGCGCATGGCCATCTCGTCGATCTCGATGTCGAGGAGGTTGATGGCCTCCTCCCGCTCGAGGACCTGACAGGTCAGCCTCTCCTCCCGGTCCTTGAGGCCGCGGACGGCTAGGGCGATCTGCTCCTCGGCACGCGAGGCCATCTCCAGGAGTTTCTCCTTGAGCAGCTTGAGTTCTTCGTCGAACGGGCGTTCCGTTTTCATCTTATATTCTCCTTAGGCCGACGGCGAGGCCCCGCTTATCCGAACCGCCCGGTGATATAGTCTTCGGTGAGCTTGTTTTGTGGATTGGTGAAGATCTTCTCCGTCCGGTCGAACTCGACGAGCTCTCCGAGCATCATGAAGGCCGTGTAATCGGACACGCGGGCCGCCTGCTGCATGTTATGGGTCACGATGACGACAGTGTAGCTTTTTTTGAGGTTTTCAATCAAGTCCTCGACCTTGGCCGTGGCGATGGGGTCGATGGCCGAGCAGGGCTCGTCGAAGAGGATGACCTCGGGCTCGACGGCCAGGGCCCGGGCGATGCACAGGCGCTGCTGCTGCCCGCCCGATAGGGAAAAGGCGTTATCCTCGAGCCGGTCTTTGACTTCTTCCCAAAGGGCGGCGCCCCGCAGGCTTCTCTCGACCACGGCCTCGAGCTTTCTCTTGTTTTTCATCCCGTTGATCCGGAGCCCGTAAGCGATGTTGTCGAAAACCGACTTCGGAAAGGGGTTGGGCTTCTGGAAGACCATGCCGACCCGGCGGCGCAGATCGACGACATCGACGTCCGGCGAATGGATGTCCTTGCCGTCCAGGAGGATCGTCCCCTCGACTCGGGTCCCGGGGATGACGTCGTTCATCCGGTTCAGGGTCCGGATGAACGTTGACTTCCCGCAGCCCGACGGACCGATGATGGCCGTCACCCGGTTCCTGTGACAGGAGATGCTGACGCGCTTCAGGGCCCGGCTGGGGCCGTAATAGAAGTCGAGGTCTCTCGTTTCGATCTTGGCGACGCTCGTCTCGGGGCTCATCTTCGCTTTCTTCTCAGCCTATAGCGGAGGACTACGGCCGTCATGTTCAGCCCCAGGACGAGGGCGATCAGGACGAGGGCCGTCCCGTAGGCCAGGGGGCGTACCTGCTGGATGGCGTGGTGTTGGGTGGCCATGATGTAGAGGTGGTACGGGAGGGCCATGAATTGGTCGCCGAGGGATCGCGGGAGATAGGGCAGATAGAAGGCCGCTCCGGTGAACAGGATCGGAGCCGTCTCCCCCGCCGCCCTGGCCAACCCGAGAACGGTCCCGGTCAGCATGCCGGGTACGGCATATGGCAGGACGTTGGTTCTGATGGACTGCCATTTGGTCGCGCCCAAGGCCAGGGCCCCCTCTCGATAAGAATCGGGGACGGTCTTCAGAGCCTCTTCGCTGGCCGTGATCGTCCAGGGCAGGGTCATCAGCCCCAGGGTCAGTCCGGCCGACAGGATGGATGTCCCGAAGCGCATGGCGTTGACGAAGAGAATGACCCCGAAGAGGCCGTAGACGATCGACGGGACGCCCGAGAGGTTCCGGATGGATAACCGGATGAGGCGGGTCAGGCGCGTCTGGCGGGCGTACTCGTGGAGGTAGATCGCGGCCGACATCCCCAGGGGCACGGCCAAGACCGCGGTGATGATGGTGACCAAGAGAGTCCCGACGATGGCCGGAAAGATGCCGCCCTCGGTCATGCCGCGCCTCGGCGCCTGGGACAGGAATTCCCAGGAGATCGCCCCTCCCCCTTTCCGGCCGATATCGTAGAGGAAGAGGAAGAGGACGGCCAGGACGAGTCCCATGGCCGCCCGCAGGGCCAGGAAGCCGATGGATTGGGCGATCTTCTTCCGGGTCGACTTCCTCATCGCTCTTTCTCCTGGTACTTTCGGAGGACGACGTCGGCGGCCATGTTGACGAGGAAGGTCATGACGAAGAGGACGAGGCCGATGGCGAACAGGGCGTAATAATGCGTCGTGTAGTAGGGCACTTCTCCCAGCTCGATGGCGATTCCGGAGGTCATGGTCCGGACGGAGTCGAGGAAGCCGTGCGGGAAGGACCTGGCGTTGCCGGTGGCCATGAGGACGGTCATGGTCTCGCCGATGGCCCGGCCCATGCCGAGCATGCCGGCGGCGATAATGCCCGATAGGCCGGCCGGCAGCTTGACCCGGACGAGGGTCTGCCAGCGTGAGGCTCCGAGGGCCAAGGAGGCCTCGCCGTAGGCCGCGGGCACGGCGCTCAGAGCGTCTTCGGAGATGCTGATGATCGTCGGTAAAGCCATGATGGCCAGGAGCACGCTCCCGTTTGCGGCGTTCAGGCCGTGGCCCGTGTGGAAGACCTTGGCGATCGCCGGCCCGAAGAGGACGATGCCGAGGAAGCCGACGACCACAGAGGGTATGCCGGCCAGGATCTCGACAACCGGCTTGAGGATCTCACGGACGCGCCAGTGGGCGACGTCCGAGAGGTAGGCGGCGACGCCGATGCCGATGGGGACGGCCAGGAGGAGAGCGCCGCCCGTGACCATGAGGGTGCTCACGACCATGGACAGGATGCCGTACTCGGCTTTTTCGGGCGAGGTCGGGTCCCAGTTGGTCTTCAGCAGGAATTCGGAAGGTCTGATCTCACGGAAGGCGGGGATGGCGGTCGATAGGAGCGTGGCGAAGATGCCGAGCAGGACGAGGACGGCCAGGATGCCGCAGGTGAAGAAGAAGGCCCTGATCGCGGCTTCACGGAAATTTCTCCGTTTGTTCTTGCGCATCGCCCGTTCAGTGCCTTCTTCAGTTGCCGGGTTCATCCTCATCGGAGACAGAAGTCCATCACCTGAGATTTTTCTCGTTTTGGGCTTTGTGGTTCGGGCCGATGGCAAAGAAGCCCTCGCGCTCGACGATCGCCTGGCCCTCGGGACCGCTGATCCAGCCGAGGAGCCCGCCGACGTCGGCCTTGGGCTTGCCGTTCGTGGCCATATATAGGGGCCGGGCGATGGGATAGTCGCCGGAGTCGACGGCCGCTTTGTCGGTGGGCATATACCCGGCGCCGCCCGGCTCCTTGGAGACCTTGAGGATCTTGAGGCCCTTGCGGACCTGCCCGCTCTGGTCGAAAAGGTAGCCGACCCCGACGTATCCGACAGCGCCCTCGTCCTGGAGGACGCCCTCGATGATCTGGGCGTTGCCGTTCATCTCCTTCATGTCGGCCGAGTAGTTCTTGTTGCCCAGGACGAACTCCTGCATGAACACGTAGGTCCCGGAGTTGGACTGCCGGCCGTAGAGGGAAACGGGCTTCTGGTATTCGCCGACGGCCTTCCAGTTCTTGATCTCGCCGCGGTAGAGCGCGCCGACTTGGGCCATGGTCAGCTGTTCGACCGGATTCTTGTCGTTGACGATGACGCTCAAACCGTCGACGGCGACGACGAAGAAGCGGGGTTTGATGCCTTTCTCCCAGGCCTGGTCGATCTCCTTCGGTTTCCATTCGCGCGAGCTGTTGGCGACATCGCAGGTCTGGTTGATGAGGCCGGTGATACCCGTGCCGGAGCCGCCGCCGAGGACGGCGATGGCCGCGCCGGGGGTTTTTCCCATGTACTCCTCGGCCAGGATCTGGACGAGGTTGACCATGGTGTCCGAGCCCTTGATCTGGATCATCTTCCGGGCCGGGGCGGCCAGGAGGAGGCTGCCCAGGAGGGCCAGGCTCAGGACCGTGATGACGATTGTCTTATTCATATCATATCTCCTTTCGGGTGATTCCCGGATCTATCCTGACCAGGTCTTCCCGCCGCATCAGAAGGACAGGAAGAACGTCAGGTTGAAGACGATGTCGCAGTTTTTCGTGGCGGCGGCGTTGTAGCGCGTGCCGTCCTTGTAAGTGTAAAACCAGACGTTCGGCTGGAGCCTCCAGCTCTTGTGGTAGGGGGCCCAGTCGAGTCCGGCGATGACGAGGCTCATGTCCAGGTCCCTGTCGAGGCCGTTCGGCATGTAGCTGTCGTACCGGCCGAAGAGGGCGAGCTTGTCGGGATCGACGGTGTAGCGGCTGAAAACGGACCAACCGCCGACATCGTACTTGACGCCGTCCGTCTGGTTGAGGTCGTTCTTGTAGACGAACCACTCGCCGCCGATGACCAGGTCCTTGACCATCTCGAAGAAGGCGTCGAGCTTGTAAATCGCGGTGGCCGGGGAGGTCTCGGCCGGAAGCGCGGCCGTCGGGAGCCTTCTTTCGTAGTCCATGTAGCCGACGAATGAGAGCCCGGCGATGGGCGTGATCTGGGCCTGGAGCTCGATCTCCTTGAACTGGTCGTTCTCGGCGTGGCTGTAATGAGTTCCGTTGTATACGCCTGCGGCCAGGCGGAAGTACTTGGCGAAGGAGTATTTCAGGGTCGCCCCGAGGTCGGCGCTCGACGTCAGGATGTCCTTCTTGGTGATGTCTTTGTAGCCGTCGAGGAGCGTCTTGGCGACGCTCCGGTAGCCCCAACGCTCTTCGGCGGGCTTGAAGGTCAGCGTCTCGATCATGCCGACGTTCGCGACGAGCTTGGGGACGAGGAAGTTGGAGTACTCGAGGTAGAGGTGCTTGATGAAGGGGCGGAGCTTGTCGTCCTTGCTCGTGGTGACGCTCGAGGACCCGAAATTGACGTTGAGGCCGGTGATGTTGGCCGTGTTGTCGGCATCGATGCGGAAGCGGAGCTTGAGGTTGTCGTTGATCTTGTTCTCGTATGTGAAATAGGCCCGGCGGAACACGAACTGGTTGCTGAGGTAGGCCGTCGTCGGGCTGCTGGGTTTGAGCGTGAGGGGTCCGGCGTTGTTCAGGTAATACCTGTAATCAAGGTAGATCGTGGTGGTAAACGTCTGCGGCGACGGCGTTGTCGTCTGGGCCATCAGGCTCACCAACGGCGGGACCAGGGCGCCCAGGACCAGGGCGAGGGCCAGTTTCCGTGGCTTTGTCATTCTCGTGTCTCCTTTCTTTCTCCTTGACCTCCCTTGACTTGGCTTCTGGGGAGGGAACACACCTAGTGTCCGCCCTCAATATAGGAGGGAAGAATGAAGAAACGATTAAGAAAGACTCAATTTTGGGTAAAGAAAACGCGCTAAGGTTGGTTCAAAGATCGGGCGGAAAAAAATGGCTCCTCGGGCAGGACTCGAACCTGCAACCTAGTGGTTAACAGCCACCCGCTCTGCCGATTGAGCTACCGAGGAGCAGGCCGGATTAATCTAGCAAAAAGAGGCCGAAAAGACAAGAGGGACAGTCCCTGGAATCCAGTCGCTAGAACCGGTAGCTGGCCTGCTTGGCTATCTTGCGGTAGTCGTCGCCCCACATTTCGACGACCTTGCACATCTCGTATATGCGCGACCTGAGCCGGACGCCGATGCGGTCGATCAGGCTGTCGCCGCCCTTCTTGTAGAACGAATCGCGCTTATCCTCTTCTTCCTCGGTGTCGGGGTAGTTCGTGGTGAAGAGGGTCATCTTCTTGTGGTTGTAGCGATGGTTGATGATGTAGAAGACCGTCTCCTCGACCCAGGCCGTCGTCCGCTTGGCCCCGAGCTCGTCGAGGACCAGGACATCGGACGAGAAGACGGGAGCGAGGACATCGGATTCGGAGAGCGTGGACTCGGGCGTGAACGTACTCTGAATCTCCCGGATGAGGTCGCGGAAATCGTAGAAGATGCAGGCGGCGTCCTTGGCCCGCATCAGCTCCTGGATGATGGAAACCGCCAAATGCGTCTTCCCCACCCCGCAGGGACCGATGAAGACGAGACCGACCTCCTGGGCCGGGTAGTTCTTGACGAACTGCCGGGAGATCTTCAGGGCGTCCCGGTGGGAGTCGTTGTGGACCTCGAAGTTGTCCAGGCGGCAGGCCTGGTAGCGCTGGGGGATATTGGCCTGCTCGAGCAGGGACTGTTTCCAGCGCTCGGTGAAGCAGACACAGCGCTTGGCCACCTGGGAACCGCCGGCGTCTTCGAGGAGCCAGCCCGTCCCTTGGCACTTCCCGCAGACCTTCTGTTCGTTCAATTGAGGTATCCTCTGAGGTGCTGGAGCTTATGCGACCGGCTGAGCTTGCGCATGGCTTTCTGCTCGATCTGGCGTATCCTCTCCCGGGTCAGCTTCAGCTGGCCGCCGATCTCCTGAAGGGTCCGCGGCCGGTCGTCGTCCAGCCCGAACCTTAATTTTAGCACAAGGGCCTCTTTTTCATCCAGTTCCCCCAGAATTTCCCGGATCTGCTGCTGGACGGAGGCCTTGATGATCTGGTATTCGACCGAGGGCGACGCGGCGTCGCTTATCCGGTCCTCGACCTCATGGTCGTCGTCGTTGATCTTGTCGCTCAGCGACAGATTCCGCTCGCCGAGGACCTCGAGGTCCTCGACGTCGGTCTCCGAGATCCCCATGGACTTGCTGACTTCCTCCCGAGTGGGTTCCCGGCCGAGCTCGGCTTTGAGCTCCGCCGTCTTCTTCTTCATCTGGGAGATCTGGTCGGCCAGCTTCTGGGGGATGTTGTAGATACGCGAATAGAGCGTCAGGGCGTGGACGATCGCCTGGCGGATCCACCAGACGGCGTAGGAGACGAAGCGGACGCCACGGGATGGATCGTATCGCTTGGCCGCCTCGATCAGCCCGATGTTGCCCTCGTCGATGAGGTCGAGGAGGCCCAGGCCCATGCCCCGGTATTTCTTGACGTAGGAGACGACGAACTTGAGGTTGGCCTTGATGAGGGTCTGCAGGGCCTCCTTGTCGCCCTGGCGGATCTTCTCGCCGATCTTCTTCTCCTCCTCCTCGGTGAGGGCCGGGAACTTGGCGATCGCCTCGAGGTAGTGCTTGAGGTTCCTGGAATCGAAGAAGTCCCGCGAAGCCATGCCTCACTCGTCTCGGTTCTTGACCTTGACGACGCCGCCGGGCCGGACGCTGACCAGGGCTCTCTTTCGGGCCTCGAACTCGTCTTCCTTGCCTCGGAAGAACTCGCGGCGGACGTAGTCGAGGAACTGGTTGACTTCGGCCTCGATCCGCTCGATCTTGGCCCTCATGTTGAGCACGACCTCGACGCCGGCCAGGTTCACGCCGAGGTCCCGGATGAGGTTGAGAATGAGTTCCAGCCGCTTGAGGTCCTCGGCCGAATAGAGCCGCGTGTTGCCCTCGCTCCGGGAGGGCGCGAGCAGGCCTTCTCTCTCGTAGAGACGGAGGGTTTGCGGGTGGATGGTGTACATCTTGGCGACGCTGGATATATGGTAATACTGGCTGGGCCCTTTTTTCGCATCCTTGCGCGCTTTCGTCTTCATGTCAATTCATCCCTGTCGTTGCCCTCGGGTTCGGGCCCGATATCTTTTCCAGCTCCTTCATCATCTCCCTGATCCGCTCGTTGTCGAAGGGGGGCGGGACGATGTACACTTCGGCGTATTCGTCGCCGCGGCCCTTTCTGCCCGCCACGGTCGCGCCCTGCTCCTTGATCCGGAACTTTTGGCCCGATCTCGTCCCGGGCGGGATGCGGATGGTCGTCTTGCCCCAGAGGGTCGGCACTTCGATCTTGGCCCCCAGCGTCGCCTCGGGAACCGAGATCGGCACTCTGATCGAGATATTGGCCCCTTCCCGCCGGAAGAACGCGTGCGGCGCGACCTCGATGACGATGTAGAGGTCACCCGGAGGACCGCCGTTGCGGCCGGCGTTGCCTCGCCCGGGGACGCGGACCTTGGAGCCGTTGTCGACGCCGGCGGGGATGCGGACGGAGATCAGGTCGGATTTTTGGACCGCGCCCTGTCCGCCGCAGGCCCGGCACGGATCGCCGGGGGCCTGTCCTGTCCCGCCGCAGGCCGGACACGCGCCCGAGAATTTCATGAAGCCGCGTTGGACGGCGCCCCGGCCGCTGCCGCCGCAGGCCGGACACGACCGTTTCCGGCCGCCGGAGACGTGTCCGTGCCCGCGGCAGGCCTCGCAGGCGGCCAGCCGGTTGACCCGGATGCGGGCCTGGACGCCGTGGATGGCGTCCTCGAAGCCGACCTGCATCGTGTAATGGAGGTCTTCCCCGCGGCCCGGCCCGCCGGCCGGCGGCTCGGCCCCCCGGACCACGCCCCCGCCGAAGAGGTTCTCGAAAAAATCCCGGAAGGTCGACGATCCATAGTCGGAAAAATCGAAGCCCTCGAAGCCCGGAGCCCCGGGCCCGCCAGGACCTGCGCCCGGGGGCACGCCGCCCGTATCGCCGAACTGGTCGTATTGGGCGCGCTTCTTCGGATCGCTGAGGACCGCGTAAGCGCCCTGGATCTCCTTGAACCGGGCCTCCGCTGTCTTGTCCCCGGGGTTGAGGTCGGGATGGAACTTGCGGGCGAGCCTCCGGTAGGCCTTCTTGATGTCGGCAAGGGCCGCGCCCCTGGCCACGCCCAGGATCTGATAATAGTCTTTCGCCATCACCGCACCTCGGACAGTCTCCGGACCCTTCCCGGGTCCCAATGTATCCCGTCAGAGGCCGCCGGGCCTAGTTCTTTTTGTCGTCGTCCACGACCTCGGCGTCGATGACTTCCTCATCCGCCGCTCCGGCCGAGCCCGGAGCTCCGCCTTGGCCGTCGCCGCCCGAGGCCTGCTGCTGGGCGCCGGATTGGCCGCCGGCGCCGCCGCCGGGACCGGCGCCCGTCTGCTGGCCGGCCTGCTGATACATCAGCTCCGTCAGCTTGTGAGAGACCTTGACCAGATTCTCTGCGGCCTTGCTGATGTTCTCCAGGTCGTCCGACTCGATGGCCTTCTTGGTGTTCTCGATCTCCTTCTGGACGCGGTCGGCCTCGTCGGCGGGGATCTTTTCCTTGTTCTCCCGAAGGAGTTTCTCCAGGCTGTAGACAAGCTGGTCGGCGTGGTTCTTGGCGTCGATCGTCTCGCGCCGCTTCTTGTCCTCGGCGGCGTTCGCTTCGGCGTCCTTGACCATGCGGTTGATCTCTTTCTCGTCCAGGCCGCTGTGCCCGGTGATGGTGATGGCCTGCTGCTTCCCCGTGCCCAGGTCCTTGGCCGACACATGGAGGATGCCGTTGGCGTCGATGTCGAAGATCACCTCGACCTTGGGGATGCCCCGCGGTGCCGGCGGGATGCCGTCGAGGTGGAACCGCCCGAGCGTCCGGTTGTGGGCGGCCATTTCGCGCTCCCCCTGGAGGACGTGGATCTCGACGCTCGGCTGGTCGTCCGAAGCGGTCGAGAAGGTCTCCGACTTCTTGGTCGGGATGGTCGTGTTACGCGTGATCATCCGGGTGAAGACGCCGCCGAGGGTCTCGATGCCCAGCGTCAGCGGGGTGACGTCGAGAAGCAGGACGTCCTTGACGTCGCCGGAAAGGACGCCCCCTTGGATGGCCGCCCCGACGGCGACGACCTCGTCCGGGTTGACGCCCTTGTGGGGCTCCTTGCCGAAGAGCTCGTGGACGACCTGCTGGATGCGGGGCATGCGGGTCTGGCCGCCGACGAGGATGACCTCGCGGATGTCCGAGGCCTTGAGGCCGGCGTCGGCCAGGGCCTGGCGGACCGGGGCGACGGACCGCTGGATGAGGTCCTCGCAGAGCTGTTCGAGCTTGGCCCGTGTCAACTTCATCAGGAGGTGCCGCGGCCCGGAGGCGTCGGCGGTGATGAAAGGCAGGTTGATCTCGGTCTCCATAGTGGTCGAAAGCTCGACCTTGGCCTTCTCGGCGGCTTCCTTGAGCCTCTGGAGAGCCATCTTGTCCCGGGTCAGGTCGATTCCGGACTCCCGGCGGAATTCTTGCACGATCCAGTCCTGAACGCGCTGGTCGAGGTCGTCGCCGCCGAGGTGCGTGTCGCCGTTGGTGGCCTTGACCTCGACCACGCCTTCGCCGACTTCGAGGATCGAGATGTCGAAGGTCCCGCCGCCGAAGTCGTAGACGGCGATGATCTCGTCCTTCTTCTTGTCCATACCGTAGGCCAGGGCCGCGGCCGTCGGCTCGTTGATGATCCGTTCGACCTTGAGGCCGGCGATCTGACCGGCGTCCTTGGTGGCCTTGCGCTGGCTGTCGTTGAAGTAGGCCGGAACGGTGATGACCGCCCGCTCGACCTTTTCCCCGAGGTAGTCCTCGGCGGCCTTTTTCAGCTTCTGGAGGATGAACGCCGAGATCTCGGGCGGGGCGTACAACTTGCCGTGCGCCTCGACGCGGACGTCGCTGTTCTCGGCCTCGGCCACCTTGAACGGGACCTGCTTGATCTCCTGGCCGACTTCGCCGTATCGCCGGCCCATGAATCTCTTGATCGAGTAGATGGTATTTTCCGGGTTGGTCACCCGTTGTCTTTTCGCGACCTGGCCGACCAGGATCTCGCCTTTGGACGAAAAAGCGACGACGGACGGGGTCGTCCTGCCGCCTTCCTCATTAGGGATGACGGTCGTTTTCTCGCCTTCCTGGATAGCCACGACTGAATTCGTCGTGCCCAGGTCGATGCCGATGATCTTTCCCATTACAGTCCTCCTGAGTAAGTCTATTTAGTGAGTGTATATTATAAAATCTTAGCGTATAATTGTCAATTTATTATTTACAAATATCCCCGCTATTTTCTAAATCGTTTATTTTCAGGCGATTCTAAAGGACAATGCCCTTGATGCCGTCGAAAAAGTGCCAATAGATGGATTGGGCATCCTTGTCGTTGTCAAAGGTCAGCTCAAGCTCGGAGAGCCCCTTTCCCTCTCGCGACCCGAAGAGATTCCGCAGCGGAAGATCGACGTACCATCGCCACGCGTCCCACATCGATCCGACCAACCCTCGCGAGCCGGCGTTCTTTGTTTTGACGGTGACGTGGAGCCCGTTGTCGAAATCGAGGCTGAACCGCTTCGGCATGTCCTTGAGCTCCAGGGCCTCCAGGTCGAACTCCACTGAGCTCAACGGCGCCGCGCTCGCCGCCTCTGGTTTGGCCGCGGGGACCTGGGCCGGCTGGGCCTTTTCCTCGTCTCCGGGCTTGATGACGATCCGCTCCGGCGCTTTGAGCGTCGACTTCCGGACGAGCTCGACCGTTCCCGCGAATTCCGGCCTGCCCCAGAACCGCATCGCCTGGAGCGGCCAGGACCTGAGGACCATCCCCCTGACCCGCAGCTCGAGCTTCCGGCCGGGGGCATCGAGGACGAAATAAAAATTCGACTCCTTGGCCAGGCTGTATTCGGAGTTGAGCGAGTTCTGCTTTCTGGCCAGGGCCGCCTTGTCCGGCACGACCGCCGCCCCGGCGCAGAGGAACCCGGCCGCCATCAGGGCTGCCAGCGTTGCCGTTTTTTTCATCACTTCCGCTTCATCAATAGATGTAGATTTTCGCGCCCAGCGGGACGGCTTTGAAAACGGCTTTGAGGTCCTCGTCCCCGACCCGGACGCAGCCGTGGGTGACGTTTCTTCCGAGGAGTCGCGTGTAGAGCGTGCCGTGGATGAAGTAGCCCTCCCCGAAGCCCAGGGCGTAGTCGCCGAGCGTCCCCGATTCGATCCTGTCCTCCAGCCCCTTGGGAATGGCCTCTCCTTCCTCGATAAAGGCCCAGTCCGGCTTGACCCAGTAGGGATTGGTGATCTTGGACTTGACGCTGAACTCGCCGCGCGGCGTGTCGAAGACCCAGCTCCGCTTCTTGCCGCCCGGCTCCTCGAGGACCACCCCGCTGCCGCAGGATACGACGGCCGTGTGGACGACCTGGTTCCCGTTCTTGACGTAGAGCCTGTTCTCGGCCGTGTCGATGACGATGTACTGGCCCTTCGGCAGGAGGCCGCTCATTCTCTTTTCCAGCTGCTGGACGTTTCTCTCGACCTTGGGCAGGTCCTTGTCGGCGATCGCCTGTCCCTGGTCTTTCGCCGGCCGGGAGGAGGCCTGCTTCAGGCCGATGAAATAGGCCGCTCCGACGACGGACAGGAATCCCAAGTAGATGAGGGCCGCCGCGGCGATGAGGAGGCGCTTGACCATCATGCTAGTCGTCCTTGATCGTTTTGAGGACGTAATTCTCGAGCTCCATCGTCCCGATGATCGTGACCGGGGTCCCGACCGTAACGAGAGCGTAGAGCTCGTCCATCTTATCGTTGTCGAGGGACACACAGCCACGGGTCAGGCTGTCCTGACCTCCGCCGTGGATCTCGATGTCCCCCCCGATGCCGACGGACCGGGGGATGTTGCCCTTGGCCCTTTCCCGGGCGAACCATCTCCTGTCCTCGTCGTTGGGATAGTTGATGAGCAGGGCCTTATGGTACAGGCTGGAGGGGATCTTCCGGACGATGGCGTACCGGCCCTCGGGGGTGGCGTTGTCGCCGGCGTAGCGCTTGTCGGCCAGGCCGTTGAACCCTAGGCCGATATCGTAGGTCCTGAAGAGGTTGCCGTTCTTGTAGACCGCGAGGCGGCGTTCGAGCTTGCTGACGATGAGGGCCGTCCCGCCTCGTTTCTTCGAGTCGGCGATGGTCTCCTCGGCCGCCTGCTTCCAGGTCCTGATCTGGCCCGGATCAAGGTAGCGGGAGATGTGGGAGACGATCGCCCGTTCGGCTTCGGCGGCCAGACCGGAAGCCGTGTCGAGCTTCGCGGCGGCTTCCTCGAACCTGGCCTGCTCGACCAGGTTATCCGCTTCGGCGAGGACGAGCGAGGCCCGGGTCAGCCGCTTCCTGGCCTCCCCCCGTTCAACGAGCGAGAGGGTCAGGCCGTCGAGCGTCCGCAACCGCCTGCGGACGAAGGCGGCCGATTCGGCGAGCGACAAGGCCTTCCGGGAGACGAGGGATTGGACCGTCGATCTCAGGGTTTTCCCGGCGCTCAGGACGGCCGCGAATTCCCGCCGGACCCGGCCGTAGTCTCGGAACCAGCCCAGCTTGAGGTTCTCCCGTTCGAGCGCCCGCCGGGCGGATTTCAGGGTATGGAGGTAGGCCGTGTGCTCTTGGCCGGCGAAAAGAGAAGCACCGGCCCTGCGGAGGTCCTGTTCCTGAAGGTCGGCTTCAAGAACCTCCGGAGGGACCGGCGCGGTTCGACAACCGAAAAGCAAAACAGCCAGGACGAATACGGCTGTTTTACGAAAACTCAAGGGACAGCGACTTACCTTCCCTTGACCTTGGCGATGGCGGCGTTGATCTGTTCGATGATCGCGGCGGCCTTTTCCTTGATGACCATGGCCTTGTCCCTGGCGCCGAAGTAGTCCTCGGCGGCCACGGCGGCGTCGACGTCGGCCATCGCGGTCTCGAGACCGGCGAGGTCGGCCTTCATGGCCTCGATGTCGGCCTTGGTGCCCTTGCCCTTAGGGGCCTTTTCGAGGAGGGCCTTGGCTTCTTCAAGAGCGGTCTTGGCTTCGCTGATCGCGTTCTCGGCGGCGGCCTTGGCATCGGCGATCCGTCCGGGGATGAGGGCCTTGACGGCGTCGGCATCGGCGACGAGCTTGGTCAGCATGTCCTTGGCCGGTCCGTACTTCTTGAAGAATTTCTTGGACTGGGCCGTGATGGCGTCCATGGCGGCCTGCAGGTCGGCGTTGAGCTTATTCAGCTCGTCGTTCGCGTAAACGCTGCCCTTGGCGTCGACGACTCCCTGGATGGCGGCCTTGGCGGCATCCATCAGCTGGGTGGGTTGCTTGGCGCAGCTCGTGAACGCGAACACGACGATGAGCGCCAACGCTAAGCCTTTCACGATGTTCTTCATGACTTTACCTCCTTTTGGTATTTTTGTATGAATTCCGTGAGATAGGCGCGGTGCTTAGGGGGGATGGGGAAACTCTAGAAAGGAGCCTTCGCTCTTTTCCTCCATTGATGTGTCACACTCTTCATTTGGCCAGGCGATCTTCAGATCCCCGACTTGCCTAATCTTATACCACAACCGGGAATCCATTGTCAACTCGTGAACGGAAAAGAAGAGGACAGCCCGCGTTCCCCTCTTCGTTCCCGTGCTCTTAATCTTCTCTCGGGGCCCGGCCTCACTTGTCCGGATCGATGATGATGCCTTCCTTCATTTTCCGCTGGACCTCGTCGCGGGCGGCCCGGATGGATTCCGTGGCCATCTTAAAGCGCTCTTCGGCCGGAAAATTGAAGCGGGCCACGCCCTGTTCGATCGCCTTCGATCCAACGGCTACGGCCTCGCGCGGGAAGACCTCCCATTCGTCCATGTTGGGGATGATATATTCCTCATGGATGCCCTTGTCCTCGGCGACCTTGGCCAGCTCGCGAGCCGCGGCGATGCACATCTCGTCCGTGATGGTCTTGGCCCTGACGTCGAGCGCGCCCCGGAAGATGCCGGGGAAACCCAGGGAGTTATTGACCTGGTTGGGGAAGTCGGACCGGCCCGTGGCGACGACGCGGGCGCCGGCTTCCTTCGCCTCCCACGGCCAGATCTCGGGCACGGGATTGGCCTCGGCGAAAACGATGGCGTCGCGGGCCATGGTCTTGATCAATTCGGGCTTGACGGTGCCGGGGCCGGGCGTCGAACAGCAGATGAGGACGTCGGCGCCCTTGATGGCGTCGGCCATGGTGCCCTGCTTGCCCGTGGGGTTGGTCCGCAGGCAGAGGTCCCATTTCTCTTTGAACTTCGTCTGCAGGGTTTCCTTGTCGGCGCGATCGCGCGACAGGATGCCCTTGGAGTCGACCGAGAGCATGTTCTTCGGGTCGGCGCCCGCGGCCATGGTCATTTTGGCTATGTTGATGCCCGACGCGCCGGAGCCGACGACCGTGATCTTGGCCTCGCCGATGTCCTTCTTGACGATCTTGAGGGCGTTGATCAGCCCGGCCACCGTGACGCAGGCCGTCCCCTGCTGGTCGTCATGCCAGACGGGGATCTCGCATTGCTCGCGGAGCGTGTCGAGGATCTTGAAGCACTTCGGTTGGGAGATGTCCTCGAGGTTGAAGCCGCCGAAGGACGGCTGGAGAGCCCGGCAGATGTCGATGAGCCTGTCGGGGTCCTTCTCGTCCAGGCAAATCGGGAAGGCATCGACCCCGCCGAGGTACTTGTAGAGGATCCCCTTGCCTTCCATGACCGGCAAGCCGGCCTCGGGCCCGATGTCGCCCAAACCAAGCACCCGCGTCCCGTCGCTGATGACGGCCACGCTGTTCCATTTGTTCGTGTACTCATAGACCTTTTGCTTGTCGGCAGCGATCTCCTTGCAGACCGCCGCGACCCCGGGAGTGTACCAGATCGCGAAATCGTTGAAGTCCCGAACGCGGCACTTCAGGGCGACGCCCAACTTGCCCTTGTAGAACTTGTGGAGCCTCGGGGCGTCCAGGGAAGGCTGCTGGGCTTTGGCCAACAGTTCTTCGACGGTGACTTTCTTCATTCAATGACCTCCTGAAAATTACGAAGAATTATCATAGAGATGGGAGTTGGAAAAGTCAATCGTTTACCCGCCGGAGGAAGGGATCATCGCTTGTCCAGGGAGATCTCGAGACCAGCCCGGGTCGAGGCGGCCAGCCTGATCTCGCCCGTGTCCATGCGGATGGCGTCGACCGGGCAGGCCTCGACGCAGAAACCGCAGAAACAGCAGCGGTTGAGGTCGACGACGAACCGGGCCGGGGTTTTCTGGATCTCGGGGTCGTCGTCCTCGGCGGCCTCGACCGAGAGGCATTCCGAGGGACAGACCGTCACGCAGAGCATGCAGGCGACACAACTGGGCTTGCCGTCCTCGCGGGCGCGGAGCCGGTGGAGGCTGCGGTGGCGCGGCGAGAGCGCCTTGCGCTCCTCGGGATACTGGATGGTCACCGCTCCCCTTCTCTTCGCCCGAATGCCGAAGAGCTTCAGGGTGTGGAAGGTCATGTTGGCGAAGAAGTGGCGTCCGGTGATCGCCGCCCCTCTCAGGAGTTCCCTCAGAACGAGCCAGCCTTTAAGCATAGTTTTCCTAACGCGCCGCCAGGATGAATCCGGTGGCCAGGATGTTGACGACGCCCAGGGGGACGAGGACCTTCCAGCCGAAGTCCATGAGCTGGTCGTAGCGGAAGCGCGGGTACGTCCAGCGCGTGAGGACCTGCAGCCAGCAGAAGAAAAACACCTTGATATTAAAAGCCAAGACCTGGAGCACGGTCACGGCCCAGGGCGCGACCTTCAGGCTGCCGCCCCACGGGAAGACGAACCCGCCGGCGCCGAGCCAGGGAACCTGCCAGCCGCCGAAGAAGAGCGTTGTGGCCAGGGCCGAGAGGACGATGACCTCGAGGAAGTCGGTGAACATGAACAGGCCGAACTTGAGCCCGCCGTATTCGGTGTAGAAACCGATGATCTCCGATTCCCCCTCCGGCATGTCAAAGGGCACGCGTTTCGTCTCGGCCATGCCGGCCAGGAAAAAGACGGCGAAGCCGAGAGGCTGGAGGAAGACGCCCCACTTGGGCAGGAAGCCGAAGACAAGGCCGCCCTGGAACTCGACGATGCCCGACAGCCGGAGCGTGGGGAAGACCATGATCAAGCCGACCAGGGACAGGCCCAGCGCGACTTCATAAGATATGAGTTGGGCCGCGCCGCGGAGGCTGCCGATCAGCGCGAACCGGTTCGAAGAGGCCCAGCCGCTGACGAGGATGCCGTAGATGCCGAGGCTGAGCATGGCCAGCACGAAGAGGAGGGCCGCGTTGAGGTCGACGACCTGGAGGGGGATCGTCCGGCCGAAGAGATGGATCGCGTCCCCGAATGGGACGGCGACCATGGTCACGGCCACGAAGAAGAAGGACAGCGTCGGGGCCAGCCAATGGAGGGCGCGCTGGGAGAAGGTCGGGGCGAAGTCCTCCTTGAAGAGCATCTTGATGGCGTCGGCGAAAGGCTGGAAGAGCCCGAACAGCCTCAGGCCGAAGACGGACGCCCGGTTGGCCCCGATGCGGTCCTGCATGACCGCGCTCTCCTTCCGCTCGACCCAGGTCAGGAAGAGGGCCAGGAGGAGCGTCCAGGTCAGAGTGAGGACGACCTTGACCAGGATGATGAGGACGTCAGCGAACATCATGTTCTCCAACGTTCAGACCGAGCCCGGCGGCCAGGCAGCCGAGGATCTCGTGTTCGGAAACGACGCCGGGCGCGGGCTCTGCGGCCCGGCCGAAGGACTGCCGGAGACCGTCGATGTTGATATATGTTCCTGATTTTTCAGCGGATACAGCAAGGGGAAAGACTATCTCGGCCAGCCGGTCGAGCGGGCCGGTGTGGGCCGAGAAGAGGAATTTCGAGGGAATCTTGGCCAGGGCCCGGGAAACCGCTTCTTCGGAAAAATGATCGAGGAGATGGGAGCCGAAGACGAGGAGGACCTCGACCGACGCCGCGAGCGCGTCGAGGTCCGGGAGGCGCGGCGAAAAGCCGGCCTGGAGGACGCCTCGAGCGTTGGGGACGCGCTCTTCCGTGAGCAGGAACCCGTCCGCGGCGCCGGGCTTCGGATCGGCGAAAAAGATCTTGTCGAGGCTGAGGCCTTCGGCGAACAACCTCTTTGCCAGGGTCAGCTCTTCGCGGGTCATGCGGCTGTTCAGGATGACGGCGACCTTGGCGGCGCGCTCGGGACCGGGGACGCTGCGGATCCGGGCCATGACATCCGCGAGCGCCTTCTGCCAGGAAAGTTCACTCTCCGGTGAGGCGCTCTTTATGACCCGTTCCTGCCTTCCCTCGTCGATGTCGCGTCGGCCGGCCCGGCCGAAGTCGCAGATCCAATAGCCGTTGACGGCGGGGTTCTCCCCCGCCCGGATGCGGAACACCCGTCGTTCGCCTTCCTCCAGGGGATAACCCGACACCGACTCGACGATGACGGCGCAGCCGCGGCTGCAGCGCGGGCAGACGGTCGGCCGCTTTTCCAGGAACCAGGCCCGGGTCTTGAACCTGAAATCGGTGTCCGTGATGGCCCCGACGGGACAGATATCGACGAGATTCCCCGAATAGTTGTTATCGATCGGGGCGTCGTCGTAGGTTCCGACCTCGGCCCGCACGCCCCGCTCGAATACGCCCAGTTCCCCCGTCCCGGTGACTTTGCGCAAGTAGCGGACGCAGCGCGTACAAAGGATGCACCGCTCGCGGTCGAGGAGAAGGCCCTTACCGATGGAGATCTTTTTCTGCCTCTTCTCTTTGGCCTCGAGGAACCAGCCCGGAAAAAGCCCGTGACGGTCGTAGTAGTCCTGGAGCTTGCACTCGCCGGCCTTGTCGCAGATGGGACAGTCGAGGGGATGCTCGGCGAGAAGGAACTCGAGGACGTCCTTGCGGGCCTCGAGTACGGGGGCCGTGGACGTCCGCACGATCATTCCCTCGCGGACGACGGTCGAGCAGGCCGAATCGAGCTTGGGCAGACCCTCGATCTCGACGAGGCACAGCCGGCAATTGCCCTCGGCCTCGAAGGCCGGATGGTAGCAGAAATGGGGAATGGAGATGCCCGCCTGCTCGGCGGCCTGGAGGACGTTGGTCCCTTCGGCGGCGCGGACGGTCCGCCCGTCGATCGTGAGGCCGACCATCTTGACCTCGCTCATCGGGCGACCGCCTTTTCGAGCTCGTCCCGGAATTTCGTGACGAGGGCTTGGACGGGCAGGGCCGCCGCGTCGCCCATCGGGCAAAGCGTCCGCCCCTTCATGCCGTCGGCAAGCCGCAGGATGTGGTCGAGGTCGGAAGCGCGGCCCTGGCCCTCGCCGATCCGCATCACCGTCTTATGGATCCAGGACGTCCCGATGCGGCACGGCGTGCACTGGCCGCAGGACTCGTGGGCGTAGAAGCGCGCCATGACCTTGAGGACGTCGAGGATGGGGATTTTGTCCCCGATGACGATGATCCCGGCCGAGCCGAGCATGGAGCCCGCACGGGCCAGCGCGTCGAAATCCATGGTCACGTCGAGCTCGTCCGGTCGCAACGCCGGGGCTGACAGGCCGCCCGGGATGACCGCCTTGATCGCCACTCCCTCGGGCGGACCGCCGGCATGGATTTCGATGATCGTCCGGAGCTGCGTGCCCATCGGCAGCTCGTAGAGTCCCGGACGCCGGACCGCGCCGCTTACGCCGAAAAGCCGGGTGCCGCCGTCCTTGGGTAGGCCGCGGCCGAGGAACCAGTCCGCGCCGCGCCCGATGATCAGGGGGACGTTGGCCAATGTCTCGACGTTGTTGATGGCCGTGGGCGCGCGGAAGAGCCCGACGACGGCCGGGAAAGGCGGCTTGAGCCTCGGCTGGCCGCGCCGGCCCTCGATCGATTCGAGCAGGGCCGTCTCCTCGCCGCAGATGTAGGCCCCGGCCCCGAGGTGGACAATGACCTCGAGGTCGAATCCCGAGCCGAAGATGCCCCCTCCGAGGAAGCCCTCGTCCTCGGCCTCGGCGATCGCCTCCCGCAGGCGGCCGGCGATTCGGCCGTATTCGCCGCGGACATAGATGAACGCCTTGCGGATCCCGACGCCGAAGGCGGCGATGGTCATCCCTTCGATGAGCTGGTGGGGATTGCGGACGAGGATGGCCCGGTCCTTGAACGTCCCCGGCTCTCCCTCGTCGGCGTTGACGCAGAGGTACTTGGGCCCGGCGCCGCCCTGGGGGACGAACGACCACTTCAGGCCGGCGGGAAAGCCCGCGCCTCCCCTGCCCCGGAGACCGGCCTTGCGGACCTCAGTGATGACGTCCGCGGGAGCCATGGACATCACGGCTTTGCGGGCGGCCTCGTATCCGCCGCGGCGGAGGTAGGCCTCCAGGCGCCAGGAGCCCTCGTCGGCGGGGATGAGGCGGACGGCGTCTTCACTCATGCGCCCGGAGCTCCTCGAGAAGGGCGGCCACGCCGTCGCGGGTCACCGGCCCATGATCGATACCGTCGATCTGAAGGCACGGCGAATGGTCGCAATGGCCCAGACACTCGACCGTGACCAAGGTGATCCGGCCGTCGGGCGTCGTCCCGTCCGGCCCGACATGAAGTCTCTCTTTCAGGAAGCCGATGATGTCCTCGGCCCCCGCTAGGGTGCAGCTCAGGTTCCGGCAGACCTGGATGATCGTCTTCCCCGCGGGCCGGCGGCGGAACATGGTGTAAAACGAGAGGACTTCGCGGATCCGGATCGGCTGGATCCCAAGTTTGGCGGCAACCCAGGTTTCGGCCTCGGGCGGGACGCAGCCTAACTCATCCTGCACGACGCGCAAGACCGGGAGCAGGGCCGCGGATTTTTCGGGATAGGGGGCGATGATCCCATCGATTTTCTTTACGGCCGCGGCGGACGGGGCGTAGCTCATCGGTCGAGCTCCCCCCCGATCATGTTCATCGACCCGAAGGTCGGGATGACGTCGGCGATGAGACGGCCCTTGATCAGCTGTTCGAGCGCGGCGACGATATGGAAGCAGGGCGCCCGGAGGTGCAGCCGGTAAGGCCGGTCCGTCCCGTCCGAGACGATGTAGAAGCCGACCTCGCCGTTGCCGCCCTCGACCGAAAAATAGACGTCCCCCTTGGGCGGCCGGATGCCCTTTCCGCTCATGAAAAAGAGGAAGTGGCCGATGAGGCCTTCCATCGTCGTGTAGGTGTCTTCCTTCGGAGGAACGCCGACCCGCCCATCCGAGGTCATCAGGCCGCCGAGGCGCTCCTTCTCCGATCCTTCGAGGTTGGGCGAGAGATGGACGCGTTCGTCCGGCCGTTGCCGCCGCGACCGCCGGATGGCCTCGGCCGGTTCGAGCCCCAGGCTGCCGGTCAAAGGCGCCGCGTCGGGAATGAGCGCGGCGACCTGCTCAAGAAGCCTGAGGCTCTGCCCCATCTCCCTCATGCGGACGCTATAGCGGTCGTAGTTGTCGCCGAACTCGCCGACGGGGACCTCGAACGCGAGCCGGTCGTAGACGAGATAGGGGCTGGCCTTGCGAACGTCGTAGGGGATGCCCGTCGACCTCAAGCAGGGCCCGGTCCAGCCGTAGGACAGGGCGTCCTCTTTCGAGATGACGCCGACGCCACGGGTCCGGCCCAGGAAGATGCTGTTCTCGTCCAGCAGGCCGGAGACGTCTTTGAGGACCTTGCGCGTTTCGCGGACGGCCGTGGCCAGCGACCCGCGCCAGTCCGGGTGGAGGTCGGCCCGGACGCCGCCGATGCGGATATAAGAGGTCGTCATCCGGGCCCCCGCCGTGAACTCGATCGTGTCCCAAAGGAACTCCCTGGCCTTCATCATGTAGAGGAAGACGGTGAAAGCGCCGCACTCCATGGCCATGGCGGCGAGGCAGGTCAGATGGTCCGAGACGCGGGAGAGCTCGCTCATCAGGACGCGGATGAGCTGGGCCCGTTCGGGGACGCCGACGCCCAGCATTTTCTCCATGGTCATGGCGTAGCCCAGGTTGTTGATGAGCGGCGAGACGTAGTTGAGCCGGTCGGTGTAGGGCAGGAGGTTGAAAAAGGTTTTGTTCTCGCAGGTCTTCTCGAAACCGCGGTGGAGGTAGCCGACCTCGACTTCGGCGTTGAGGATCCTCTCCGCGTCGAGCTCGAGCATGATGCGGATCGTGCCGTGCATGGCCGGATGGGACGGTCCCATGTTGATGAGCATGCTCTCCGGCCGGGCGTCGCGCTGGATCCGCGGGGTCTCCATCTCAGGCCTTGTCCTTCATCGGGATGCGCGGCTGGGCCAGGCGCCAGGGATAGGACTTGCGCAGGGGATGGCCTTCGAATCCCTCGTAGGTCAGGAGGCGGCGGAGATAGGGATGGCCGTCGAAGCGGACGCCGAACATGTCGAAGACCTCGCGCTCGAGCCAGTCGGCGTTTTTCCAGAGTCCGTTGAGGGAATCGACCGCGGGGTCCGCGGCGGGCACGGACACCTTGAGCCGCAGACGGGTGTTCCGCGACATGGAATAGAGATGATAGACGAGCTCGAATCGCCCCTCCCCCGCCGCGTAGTCGACGCAGGTCAGGTCGAGGAGGACGGCGTAATCGAAGGGCCCCTCCCGGAGGGCGGCCATCGCCGAACGCAAGGATCCGGGCCGGACGGTGAGGACCTGGTCGCCGAGGGATTCCGAGACGCTCTCGACCGCCGCGGCGAGCTTCGTCCGGATGGCCTCGATCAGGGTTTCGTTCCCCATCTCCAATCCTGTTTCTGGTGCTGGATCTTGTCCTGGAGCTTCAGGAGGCCGTCGAGGACCATCTCCGGCCGCGGCGGGCAGCCGGGGATATAGACGTCGACCGGGACGATCCGGTCGATGCCCTGGACGACGGCGTAGTTCTGGTAGATGCCGCCGCTCACGGCGCAGGCGCCGAAGGCGATGACCCACTTGGGCTCGAGCATCTGGTCGTAAACCGTCCTGAGAACGGGCGCGAGCTTGTGGGTGACGGTGCCGACGACGAGAAGGAGGTCGGCCTGGCGCGGCGAGAAGCGGGTCAGGCCGGCGCCGAACCGGTCGATGTCGAAGTGGGCGCAGGCCGCCGACATGTACTCCATGCCGCAGCAGGCGGTGATGAACGGATAATGGAAAAGGGAGAATTTCCGGCCCCAGCCGAGAGCCGTCTCGAGGCGCGTCGTGAGGAAGTCGAGGCCGCTCATGACCAGCGGAAGATCCCTTTCTTCCAGGCGTAGACGAACCCCAGGCCGAGGACCAGGACGAACGCGCCTAGCGCGGCGAACGCGCCGAAGCCACGGCCCCGGAAGGCGAGCGCCAAGGGATAGAAGAAGAGGACCTCGACGTCGAGGAGAAGGAAGAGCAAGGCCACGAGGAAAAAGGGGATATTGACGGGGCCTATGCCGGATTGGAGCGGCGGGCTGCCGCATTCGAAGGGTTTTTCGCGGGCCGGGTTGGGCCGTCTCGGCCCGAGGACGAAGTTCATGAGGATCATGACGGCGGAGAGAATGCCGAAAACGAGAAAGGATAGCGCGATCTCTAGCATGACGCCTCGAAGGCCGCGACGATTGTATAGAATCGCCGGAGATATTTCAATTGAGGATGTGTAGGGCCTCGTTGTTGGCCTTGAGGGCGGCCTCGCCGATCGCCTCGGACAGCGTCGGGTGGATGTAGATGATGCTGTCCAGGTCCTTGAGCGTCATCCCCTTGGCCACGGCCATGGTCAGGACCGGGATCATTTCGGATGCCCCCGGGGCGACGATGTGGGCCCCGACGAGCCGGTCGCCTTCGTCGGCGACGAGCTTGACCACGCCGTACAAGGCGTCCATGGTCATGGCCCGGCCGCTCGCCTGGAGCGGGAAGACCCCCGCCTTGACCTTGATGCCTTTAGCGACGGCTTCTTCCTGAGTCAGCCCGACCGAGGCGAACTCCGGCTCGGTGAAGACGGCCGATGGCAGGGCCGCGTAATCGACGGTCCGGCTCATCCCGCAGGCGTTCTCGACGGCGATGATGGCATCATGGTAGGCCTTGTGGGCCAAGAGCTTGCCGCCGATGACGTCACCGACGGCATAGATGCCGGGCACGTTCGTCTCGAGCGCGGTGTTGACCTTGATGAAATCCCGGTCCATGTCCAGGAACGGCGGGCCTTCGAAGAGGTCGGCCGTGTTGGGCTTCCGTCCGGCGGAGAGGAGGACTTTTTCGGCCCGGTATACGAAAGGCGCATCGGTCTTGAGGCAGAGGCCTTTTAGCGTGACCGCGCCTTCTTCTAGGACAGCTTCGTCGATCCTCATCTCGGTCGAGATCTTCAAGCCCTGTTTCTTGAGGGCGCGCTCCAGCCTCGTGACCGATTCGCGGTCAGCCCCGGGCAGGATCTGGGGCAGGATCTCGAGGACGGTGACGTCCGTCCCCAGCCGCCGGTAGATCGAGCCCATCTCGAGCCCGATGGCTCCGGCCCCGATGACGAGCAGGCTCTTGGGCACCTTAGGCAGCTCGAGCGCTTCGGTACTCGTGATCACGTTCCGGCCGTCCGGCTTGAGGAAGGGCAGGCTGGCCGCCCGGCTGCCCGTGGCCACGATGACCTTGTCCGCCTCGAATACTCTCTCCCCTTCCGCCGTCCGGACGACAACGGACCTGTCCGCCCTCAGCCGGGCCGGCGCCTTGACGATCTCGACCTTCCCCTTCTCGAGGAGGAAGACGAGCCCCTTGACGAGCTGATCGACGACGGCCTGCCGGCCCTGCTGGACCTTGGCCCAGTTCAGCCGGACCTCTCCGACCGGTCCCTCGAGCGTCTTCGTCCCGCCGACCTCTTTGAGGATCTTGGTCTGGTGGAGGAGGTACTTGGCCGGGATACAGCCGTAGTTGATGCACGTCCCGCCGATGCGGTCCTCTTCGACGAGCGTGATCCGCATCTTGAGCTGGGCCCCGCGCATCGCGGCCAGGTAGCCGCCCGGGCCGCCGCCGATGATGACGATGTCACTTTTTTCGGCCATGGGTATCCCTTTCAGACAGCCGCCGGCATTTCGCCCGGCCCGCCCCGCTTTTTCAGGAACGTTTTCACGGAAATGGCGATAACGCCAGCGGACAGGGCGAAGAGGACGACGTCCGCGGCAATGAGAATGTAGTTCCCTTTCTTGACATAGCCCACGAGCAGGATGCCCAGCGAGACGAGTGTCGTCACCACCATAAACACCGCCGGGACGAGCGTATACCAGTTCCGCCGCCGGCGCAGGAGAAGCCAGGCCGAGACGGTCAGCAGGGCCATTGCGGCCAGGAGCTGGTTGGCCGTGCCGAAGATGGGCCAGAGGGCGCTGAAGGCGTTCGAATAGGCCAGGACCCACATCAGGACGACCGACAGCCCCGAATTGAACCAGTAGCGCCGCAGGAGGCGCGGCACCTTCTTGAGGACGATCGACCACATCTCCTCGAAGAGATAGCGGCTGAGCCGGACGGCCGAGTCGAGTGTCGTGATGACGAACCCTTCGACGAGAAGGATGCCGAAGACCGTGCCCAGGGAGACGGGGATGCCCAGGCCCTGGTGGAAGAGACGGCCGGCGGCCAGCGAGAACCCCAGGATGGGATTGGACCGCACGGCCGGATCGGCCGGCCAGACGATGGCCTTGTAGTCGGAGAAGGCCATGACCGCCCCGAGGGCAAGGAGCACACAGACCGCCAGGAGCGATTCGAGCAGCATGGCGTTGTAGCCGACGCGGCGGGCATCCGTTTCTTTCGCCAGTTGCTTGCAGGTCGTCCCCCCAGAAACAAGGGAGTGGAAGCCCGAGATGGCCCCGCAGGCGATGGTGATGAACATCATCGGCCAAATGAGGCCCAGGTTCGCCGCGCCCTCGGCCAGATTGAACCGGGGCATGGTCACCGTGAGGCCCTGGAAACCACAGCTGAAGAGCGAGACGATCATCAGGCCGATGCCGGCGAAGAGGATCTGGACGTTGATGAAGTCGCGCGGCTGGAGGACGAGCCAGACGGGCACGCCCGCCGCGACGAGCACGTAGATCGAGATGATGATCATCCAGGTCGTGGGAGCCAGGGTCACCGGGTAGGCGATGCCCAGGAAGACGGAGGCGACGCAGATCGCGACGGCCAGGCCGTAGGCGAACGCGGCCTTGAGGTTCTTTTTGTAGAGGAGGAAGCCGAGAAACGGCGAACATAGCGTGATGAAGATGACCGAGGTCGAGGCGATGCCGCCGATACGGCCCATGACGACGCCTTCCCGGACGACCGTTTTGAGGAAGGTCTCCCCTTCCCGGACCCCGATCTTGGCCAACGGCCAGAGCGAGGTCAGCGAGATCGCCGTCGCGCTGAGGAAGGAGGACGTGACGAGCACGATCATGACGATGGTGAAGGCGATGACCAGGTTGAAGCCGGCCGGCCCGAGAGTCTTGCGGGCGACCTCGGCCATGGACTTGCCGCCCTCGCGCATGCTGACGAAGAGCGCCGTGTAGTCGTGGACGGCCCCGATGAAGACGCCGCCCAGGACGACCCAGAGCCAGGCCGGGACGAAGCCGTAGAGGATGGCCATGGTCGGGCCGAGAATGGGCCCGGCGCCGGCGATGGTCGCGAAGTGGTGGGCGAAGACGATGTAGCGCTTGGTGGGGACATAGTCGCGGCCATCGCATTGGCAGACGGCGGGCGTCGGGCGGTCGGGGTCCTCGCCCAAGTTCCGAGCGATGTAGCGCGAATAGAAGCGGCCGGCGACGGCGAACACGGCCGCGGCGGCGAGCAGGGCGACGAGAACGTTCATGAACCGCTCCTCGGCCGGGCGACGGCCCCGCGCCGAATAAATCTAAATAGCACAGCCGGCCCGATGTGTCAAAACGCGGCCTCCCCGGTTTTCTTGACAGCCGCGGGCCAAATCGGTAAAAAGAGGGCGGCAACGCAAAAAAGGAGACCCGGTATGCTGACGACCTGGGAAAAACTCTTGTTCGTCCTTCTCATCCTGGCCACGGCGGCGGCTTTTCTCATTCCCATCGTCCGCAGGCTCAGGATCATCCTGGCGGGCGCGGCCGAGGACCGGTTCAAGGACCTCTGGAAGAGGTTCCGCCACGCCCTGGTCAAGGTCTTCTTCCAACGCTGCACGCTCCGCAGCGAGCGCTTCTTCACCGGCCTGATGCACGTCGGCATCTTCTACGGCGCCCTGTCCTTCGATACGATGACGGTCAGCCACACGCTCGAGGGCTTCATCGACGGATTCTATCTCTTCGGCAGGTCCAACTTCGGCCTCTTCTTCTCTCTCGTCATCGACGTCGCCGCGTTCACGGTCATGGCCGGCGTCATTTTCCTCGCCTTCCGGAGGTTCGTCATCCGGCCCAAGGCCTACGCCACGACGCCGGGTGATTCGGCCATCATCTATCTCCTCATCACCCTGGCCACGGCGACCTACCTCTATTTTGAGGGCTTCTCCATCGCTCACCACCCCGAAACGGCCCGACTGTCGTTCCTCGGCTCGTGGATCGCGGACGCGATCGGCAGGTCGGGCCTGAGCGCCGAGGCCATCGCCACGCACTTCAGGATGGCCTGGTGGGCCCACGTCGTCGCCGTCTACGGCTTCATCGCCTACGTCCCCCACTCCAAGTACCTCCATATGTTCGCCGGCCCCTTCAACGTTTTCTTCCGGCGCTCGACGCCGAGCGGCGAGCTCGAAGCCGTCGACCTCGAGAAGTCCGAGGTCTATGGCGTCGAGAAGGCCGCGGACTTCACCTGGAAGGACAACCTCGACGCTTTCGCCTGTATGGAGTGCGGCCGCTGCCAGGACGCCTGCCCGGCTTTCGCCAGCGACAAGCCCCTCTCCCCCAAGATGATCATGTTCAACATGGAGAAGGCGCTCCTCGCCGGCAACAAGGCGCTGACGGCCAAAAGGCGGGACGACCTCAAGGAGCTCGTCCCCGGGACCTTCACCGAAGGAGAGATCTGGACCTGCACGACCTGCGGCGCCTGCCAGAAGGAATGCCCGGTCGAGATCGAGCACATTCGCAAGATCGTCGGCGCGCGTCGCAGCCAGGTCCTCGTGCAGAGCAAGTTCCCCCAGGAGCTCAACGCCTTCTTCCGCAACATGGAGACCAATTCCAACCCCTGGGGCATCGGCTTTTCCAAGCGCGCCGAGTGGGGCGAGACGCTCGAGGTCAAGCACATCAAGGATGTCCCCGATGCCGAATACCTCTTCTGGGTCGGCTGCATGGGCGCTTTCGACGACGCCGGGAAAGGGATCGCCGGGTCGCTCGTCAAGATCCTCCGCGCGGCCGGGATCAAGTTCGGGACGCTGGGGGCCGAAGAAAAATGCTGCGGCGATTCGGCCCGTCGGCTGGGTAACGAGTACCTCTTCCAGAGCCTGGCCCAGGAGAATATCGCCCTCCTCAAGACTTACGGCATCAAGAAGATCGTCACCATCTGCCCCCACGGCTACAACACGCTCAAGCATGAATATCCGAAGCTCCTCGATTTCGTCCCGGGCCTAACGGCGGAGGACAAGGCCAAGCTCCAGGCGATCGAAGTCGTTTCCCACACGGAACTCATCTACAACATGATCGGCGCGGACAGGATCGCCCCAAAAGCGAAGGACTCCGAAAATTACACGTTCCACGACCCCTGTTACCTCGGCCGGCACAACGGCCTGACCAAGGAGCCGAGGGCCGTCCTGTGCTCGGCTCTCGGCGGCAAAGCGAAAGAGCTCGAGCGTCACGGCGATGACAGCTTCTGCTGCGGCGCCGGCGGCGGGCTGATGTGGACCGAGGAATCGCTCGGTCAGCGGATCAATCACCTGCGGACGGACGAGGTCATCGCCTCGGGCACGGAGCTCGCGGCGGCCGCCTGCCCCTTCTGCCTGACCATGCTCCGCGACGGCCTTAAGGACAAGGGCCGCGAGGACATCAAGGTCAAGGACATCGCCCAGATCGTCGCGGAGAGCCTCTAGAACTTCAGCGAAAATTTATGCGGTTACCGCGCCGCGGATTCCCGCCGCCGACATCCCCGGCAGCAGGATCTTCAGCGCAAAATCTTCGGTCACCCCGGACGGGACATCAACCTACTTCGTCAGAATATCCTTGAAGGCCCTGACGGCGCGGTCGACGTCCTCGTCGCCGACATCTTTGTGGGTGACCATGCGGATGCCGCCGCTCACGGCCAGGGCCAGGATGCCCTTCTCCTTCATCTTCTCGAGCATCGCGGAGACGCTGATCGCCGGATGGTCGAAGCCGAAAATGATGATGTCGGTCTCGACGGTCGCGGGGGCGATCTTGACGCCCGGCAGTCCGCTGATCCCCCGGGCCAACGTCTTCGCGCGGACGTGGTCGTCCTTCAGCCTGTCGACCATCTCGGTCAGGGCGATGATACCCGGCGCGGCCAGGACCCCGACCTGACGCATGCCGCCGCCCAAGGCCTTCCGCAGCCGCCGGCCGAACTCGATGCGCTCCCGGCCGGCCGCGAGCATCGACCCCGCCGGTGCGGAAAGCCCCTTGGACAGGCAGAACATCAGCGAGTCCACCTGGTTCGCGTACTCCCTGACCGGAACGCCGGACGCGTGACTGGCGTTGAAGATCCGGGCCCCGTCCAGGTGGACCCTCAGCCCGTTTTCGTCGGCGATCTTTCTGATGGCCTTGAAATTATCGAGAGGCAGGACGGTTCCGCCCCAGTTGTTGTGCGTGTTCTCGAGGCAAATGAGCGAGGTCCGCGGCGTGTGGACGTTCGGCTTGCGGATATTGGCGCTGATGTCCTTCGGGTCCATGGCCCCCCGCTCCGACCTCACCGGCCGCGGCGTCACCCCCGAGATGAAGGTCATGTGGGTCGATTCCATGTTGTAGATGTGGGAGCGCTCCTCGACGATGACCTCTTCGAGGATGTTGGTCCACATTTTTACGGCGATCGAATTGGCCATCGTCCCGGACGGGCAGAAGAGAGCCGCTTCCTTGCCCATGGTCTCGGCGGCCAGGGCCTCGAGCCTCTGGACCGTCGGGTCATCCCCCAGGACGTCGTCCCCGACCACGGCGTCGGCCATGGCCTTCCTCATCTTCTCCGTCGGTTTGGTGACCGTATCGCTTCGAAAATCTGAATAGGTGATCATCATTCATCTCCTCTGAGGGCCCAATTATATGAGAAACTTGCTCTTCCGGCAATCAGGCAACGCTCCATCGGTTTACTAAGTTCGAAATATATGATAATAATGGACGTTGAATTTTGATTTGTGAGCATCGCAGATGGCGAAGAAATTTCTCTTTAATGCGGCTCTCTCTTCGCTCCTCTTCCTTATCCTCTTCTTCCTGAGCGCCATCATCTTTTCGCAGGTCCTGCTCAAGAGCGAAGTCGTCACCGTCCCGGACCTCGTCGGCAGGACGGTCGCCCAGGCCAGGGCGGAACTCGCGAAAAAAGACCTGTCCCTCGCCCAGAAGGGCACCGAACCGAGCGATCGTTTGGAAAAAGGCCTCATCGCCCGGCAGGACCCGGCGGCGGGCTCGAGGATCCGCACCACGACGGTCATCCAGGTCCTGACGAGCTCGGGGAGCGGTGTCGTCCCGGTCCCCGACCTCGCCTCCAAGACCTTGGACGAAGCGCTGACCCTTCTCCAGGCGGTCGGCCTGACGAAAGGCAAGTTGACCCAAGTGCACACGCCGAGACTCCCCGCCGGTCGGATCCTGGCCCAGAAACCGGAGCCGGGCACGGTCGTGGAACGCAATTTCCCGGTCGGACTCCTCCTCAGCCAGGGAGACATCGACGACCGTTACATCATGCCCGACCTCATCGGCCTCAGGGCGGACGGCGTCATCGGCCGGCTCAACGCCCTGGGCTTCAGGATCGCCGACATCCGCTACGTCTATTACCCGCAGGCTCCGGCCGGCATCATCGTCAAGCAGGACCCGACCAACGGCTTCCGCGTCCAGAAAAGGAACCGCATCTCGCTCGAGGTCAGCCGCTGATGGTCCGCATCGCCCCGTCCATCCTCTCCGCGGATTTTGCGAGGCTCGGCGAAGCGGTCCGGCTCGCCGAAAAGGCCGGGGCGGACCTCATCCACGTCGACATCATGGACGGGCACTTCGTGCCCAACCTGACCCTCGGCCCCCGGCTCGTCGCGGCCATCCGCCGCGAGACGCGACTGCCCATCGACGTCCACCTCATGGTCGAGAACCCCCGCGCTTTCATCCCGCTGTTCCATGAGGCCGGGGCCGACTGGATCTCCATCCACGTCGAGGCGACGGCCCACCTCCACAAGGACCTGACCATGATCCGCGGCCTCGGCCGCAAGGCCGGAGCGGCCCTTAATCCGGCGACGCCCATCGATTCGCTCAAGGAAGTCCTGCCGGAGCTCGACTTCGTGCTGATCATGTCGGTCAATCCCGGCTGGGGCGGCCAGTCCTTTATCCCTTCCTGCCGGGAAAAGATCCGCAAGCTCCGGGACTGGATCCGCGCCGAAAAGCTCGCCATCCCCATCGAGGTCGACGGCGGGATCAAGCTCGACAACGTCGAGGACATCATCCGCGCGGGCATGGAGATCGTCGTCGCCGGCTCGGCCGTCTTCGACGCTCCCGATCCCGCCGCGGTCATCCGGACCATGAAAGCCATCGCGAGGAAGACACCATGAAGAACGATACCCCGAAGAAAACGCTTGCCGCCCTGCTTCCCCTGCTTGTCCTCCTCGGCCTCGCGCCGGGATGCCATAAGAAGACGGCCGAGATCACGCCCGCCGCGGCCTCCTCCGACGAGGCCCTCTACAGGCTCGGCGAACAGGAGATAAAAAAGGACACGGAGAAGGCCATCCTCTATCTCCGTCAGGTCATCGACTCGTTCCCCAAGAGCTTCTACGCCCAACGGGCGAAACTGCTCATCGCCGACGCCTATTTCCGCAAGGGCGACGAGAGCAACATGATCCTGGCCGCGTCCGAATACCGGGAGTTCATCCGGACCTACCCCTATTCCCCGTCGGCCGCCTACAGCCAGTATCAGATCGCCATGACGTTCTACAAGAAAATGCTGAAGCCCGGCCGCGACCCGTCCAGGACGATCCAGGCCCTCGCGGAATTCAAGAAGGTCATCACGGATTATCCCGCGAGCGATCAGTCCAAGACCGCCCAGGACAAGGTCAAGGAGTGCGAGGAGAAGCTGGCCGCGCACAGCGCCGAGATCGCCATCGGCTACTACAAGCGCCGGGCTTATCGGGCCGCCATCAGCCGACTGTCCGAGATCATGACCGGCTATCCGGAATACTCCAAGCTGGACTCGATCTATTTCTACTTCGGCGACTGCCATTTCATGATGAAACAGTATGACCAAGCCCACCCCTTCTTCACCAAGGTGGTCACGGACTACCCCCAGCGGGCCCTGGCCAAGACCGCGACGAAGCGTCTGGCGGAGATCGAGAAGTTGAAGGCCGCGGCGCAGGAGACGAAAGACAAGAAGAGCTGACCCCGGAGGGTCTGGGAGGTTTCCCCATGCGGAAACGGAGCGGGAGGGCTGAACGCCTCTTTGTACTTGGGGTCGTGTTCGCGCTGGCCGCGGGCGAGGCTCGGGCCGCCGAAGCGAAGGTCAAGACGTTGGCGGCCGGATTGAGCTACGATTATTTTTCGAGGACGGTCGTCTGGAAAGGCGACACGGCCTCCTCCAAGATCCTGGCCAACATGGTTTCGGCCCGCGCCGATTTCGGGCTCGGCAAGGACCTGGTCTTCAGCCTCAGCGCCGGCTTGTCCCTCACCGACTTCAAGGGCCTGTCCTTCGGCTCCCTCCCCATCAGCCTCCAATTTGACGGCGCGCCCCTCAAGGGCCTCGCCCTGGGGGCCGAGGTCGCGGCCCCGTTCATGAAATTCGGGGACTTTGAGATAAGCGCCACCGGCCGGGTCGTCTTATCTTTCGGGATGTCCAAGACCTGGCCGCTTGAGGGTTTCGCCGTCGAGGGAGAGGCCCAGGGCAGGCCGAACTGGATGGAGATCTCCGTGGGGCCCCGGTTCGCCTACCTCTTGTTCGGCAGGGTCGTCCCTTATGTCGAAGTGAGCGCCCGCTGGCTCCGGGCCGTTTTCCGGATGACCGAAATCCTGGATGAGCTCGACGGCGTCGAGAAGAAGCAGGTCAACGGGGATATCTCGTTCGGCGTCTCGCTCGGCGCGGACGCCACCGTGTCCGACCGCCTCGCCGTCAAGGCCAAGGCCGGGATCATGCCCTTCGCCGGAGGCGTGGATGGATTGATTTCGTTCGGCCTCCTGTACAGGTTCTAGGGCAAGGAGAGGAACATGAAGACGCCGTTCAAAAGATCCTTGAAGGTGTTCGCGGCCCTCCTCGTCATCCTGTTCTTCGGCCTGGGCACGAGCGACGGAGGCCGGGTGAGACAGAACAAGCGGATCGGACGCATCTCCCGGCGTCCCGCCCGCGACCTGCGCGTTGAAAGGCCGGTCGTCCGCCGCCGGACTCCCCGCTACGCCTCCGACCGCGTGCTCGTCCGCTTCCGTCCCCGCGTGCATCGGTCCTACGCGGAAGGACTTCTCCGATCCTACGGATTCCCGTCCGTCCGCCGGATCCCCGCGATCGGCGTCTACAGCGTGCGCACCGCGCCCGGCGTCTCTGTTACGGAAACCCTGGCTATGCTCCGCCGCAACGCCGATGTCGAGCAAGCCCGGCCGGATTACCGGACCCGCCTGGCCGATATCCCCAACGATCAATACTTCGCCATGTTCCAGTACAACCTCCGCAACCCCGGCGGCATCCTCGACCTCGGCGACGACATTCAGCTGCAGGCCAAGGCCAACGCCGACATCAAGGCCAGCGCGGCCTGGGACGCGGTCAAGGGCGATCCCGAGGTCGTCATCGCCGTCTGCGACACCGGCGTCGACATGACCCACCCCGACCTCGCCGCCAAGATCGTCTCCGCCGGGCATGACTTCGCCAACGACGACGACGACGCGACCGACGACCACTGGCACGGCACGCACGTCGCCGGGATCGCCGCGGCGGACACCGACAACTCCACGGGCATCGCCGGCGTCGCCTGGAAGTGCCGGATCCTGCCGGTCAAGGTCACGGACGCCACAGGCGACGGTTATTACAGCTGGGTGATCGACGGCATCATTTGGGCGACGGACGAGGGGGCCGACGTCATCAACATCAGCCTGGGCGGGGATTTTGACGACCCCTTCCTCGAGGACGCCTGCAAATACGCCCACGACCACGGCGTCGTCGTCGTCGCTTCGGCCGGGAACGACACGGCCTATATTAATTACCCCGCCGCCTACGACAGCTACGTCCTGGCCGTGGCCGCCACCGACTACAGCGACGAGGTCGCCGACTTCTCGAGCTTTGGCCCCGAGGTCGACGTGGCCGCGCCGGGCGTCTACATCCTGGGCCCCGCCCCTCAGTGGTACGTCGGGATAGGCGACCCCCCCTATCTTTTCGGCTCGGGGACGTCCATGGCCGCGCCCCACGTCTCCGGAATGGCCGCGCTGATCATGAGCCTCAAACCCGAGCTTAAGCCCGCCGAAGTCATGAAGGTCATCCGCTACACGGCCGACGACGTCAACAGGGCGGCTTATCCCGGCCGCGACGACCACGCCGGCTACGGCCGCATCAACATGCAGAGGGCCCTCGTCCCGTACATCCTCAAGTAGCCTTCCGGAAGACATGATCAAACTCCTGCGGGTCAGGAATCTGGCCACGATCGAAGACCTCGAGATCCCCCTCGACGAGGGCTTCTCCATCCTGACCGGGGAGACGGGCGCCGGCAAGTCCATCATCATCGACGCCATCCGGCTCATCCTGGGGGACAAAGGCTCGCCCGACATCGTCCGGACCGGGAAGGCCGAGGCCTTCATCGAGGCCGTCTTCGACGTCTCCCAGCAGCCGATCGATCTGGCCGGTCTGCCCGAGCCCGAGGACGGGGAGCTCCTCATCCAGCGCTCGGTCACCGACCAGGGGACGGGCAAGGCCTTCGTCAACGGCGTCCTCGTTCCCTTGCGCCGGCTCCGGGAGCTCGGCGGCCGGCTCATCGACATTTACGGCCAGAATGATCACGTCTTCCTCCTCCACCTCGAGAATCACCTCGGCTACCTTGACGAGACCCTTGCCGATCCCGGACTCGTCCGGGACACGGCCCGGTCGGCCCAGGAGCTCCGGCGTCTCGTCCAGGAGAAGCGCGACCTCGAAGCGAAGGAGAAGGAGCGCGAACAGCGCCTCGACGTCATCGCCTACCAGGTCAAGGAGATCGAGGCGGCCGGCCTCAAGCCCGGCGAGGACGAGAGCCTCCTCCGGGAACGCGAGATCCTCAAGAACGCCGAAAAGATCGCCGGCCTCGTCGATAAAGCCCTCGACCTGGCCTACCTCGGCGAGGACTCCCTCATCCCCCGCCTGGCCCGGCTCCGGTCCGTCCTCGGAGACCTCTCCGCTTACGACGAAACCTTCGCTGAATTCCGGCCGGGCCTCCAGGACGCGTCCATCCTGCTCCAGGACGCCGCCGATTCGCTCGTCCGCTTCAAGGACCGGCGGGCCGAGGCCCCGGAGAGCCCGGAGGACGTCGAAGAACGCCTGAGCGTCATCGAGAAGCTCAAGCGAAAGCACGGCGGGACGATCGAGGCGATCATCGCCCACGGCGAGGCCCTCCGCCGCGAGCGGGCGGGGCTCGAGTCCGGCCGCGAAAGGCTCCAAGAGCTCGAATTCGTCATCCAAACGAAATTCCGGGAGTACGCCGGCCTTGCCGGCCGTCTCGGCGCCGGGCGGAAGAAAGCCGCGGAAAAGCTCGGCCGCCTCATCGAGAAGGAGATCGCCCTCCTCGGTATGACCAAGGCCCGGTTCAAGGTCCGGCTCGCGGACGTTCCGCCGTCCCTCGCCGATACGGCGACGATCCGCGACCAGGGCGCGGAGGACGCCGAGTTCCTGCTCTCACCCAACCCGGGCGAGGAGCTCCGGCCCCTCCGGCGGATCGCTTCGGGCGGCGAGCTGTCGAGGATGATGCTGGCGCTCAAGTCGGCCGGCAAGGACGAGGAGCGCCTCAGGACGTTCATCTTCGACGAGATCGACTCGGGCATCGGCGGCAAGACGGCGGATTTCATCGCCCGGAAGCTCCGCCGGCTGGCGGCCCGCCACCAGGTGATCTGTATCACCCATCTCCCCCAGATCGCCTCGGCCGCAACCCACCACTTCCGCGTCGACAAGCGGGTCGAGAAAGAGCGGACCTTCACCGGCGCGCGCAAGCTCGGCCGGGAAGAACGGGTCGAGGAGATCGCCCGGCTCATCGCCGGAAGCCGCCTGACGGAGGCGTCCCGCCAGATCGCCCGGGAGATGCTCGACGGCAGCCCCGAGAAAGGACACAAACCATGAGCAGATCCGACTGCGCCCTCTCATTTTTCCGCCAGGGTTTCAGCTGTTCCCAGGCGGTCGCGGCGGCCTTCGCCGCGGACTTCGGCCTCGACAAGGATTCCGCCCTGCGCATTTCCCAGGCCTTCGGCGGCGGCATCGCCCGGAGGGCGGACTGGTGCGGCGCTCTCACCGGGGCTTTCCTTGTCATCGGGCTCAAGCACGGCCGGACCAAGGCCGAGGACGCCGCCGCGCGGGACAAGACCTACGCTCTCGTTCAGGACTTCATCGCCCGCTTCACGGCCCGCTACGGTCACATCAAGTGCAGGGATCTCCTCGGTTGCGACATCGGGACGCCCGAGGGGCAGAAGCAGGCCGACGCGCAAAATCTCCACCGGACGAAGTGCGAAGAGTACGTCCGCGACGCGGCCGCGCTCCTCGAGGAGATGCTCTGAGCGCCAGCCTGACCGGGCTGAAGGTTTTCGTCCGGACCTTCGGCTGCCAGATGAATGAGAACGATTCGGAGCACATCGCCGGAGTCCTCGTCCGGGCCGGGGCGGCGAAAGCGGACCGTCCGGAGGACGCGGACATTGTCGTCGTCAACACCTGCGCCGTCCGGCAAAAATCCGAGGAAAAGCTCTACTCTTATCTGGGACGGCTCTCCGGGCTGAAGAAGAAAAGGCCGTTCCTCCTGGGCGTCGCCGGCTGTGTCGCCCAGGTCCGGAAGGCCCATCTGCTCGAGAAACTGCCGTTCGTGGATTTCGTCGCCGGGCCGGACAACTACCTCGACCTGCCCGAGATCGTCGGACGCGCGGCCGAAGCCCCAACAGTCCGGGCCGATTTCGGAACGGACTGGAGAGAGGTCGGGCCGGAGGCGACGGCCCGCGAGAATCCCTGGAGCGCTTTCGTCCCGGTCATGGAGGGCTGCGACAATTTCTGCTCCTACTGCATCGTCCCCTTCTGCCGCGGCCGCGAGAAATTCCGTCCGCTGCCGAACATCGTCGCGGAGGCGCGCGCCGCGGCCGGGGCGGGCGCGGTGGAGATCCAGCTCCTGGGCCAGAACGTCAATTCTTATCGGGACCCCGAGTCGGGCCTCGGGTTCGCCGGACTTCTCGACGCGATGTGCGCCGTGCCCGGGGCCGAATGGGTCCGGTTCATCACCTCCCACCCGAAGAACTTCGGCGACGACATCATCCGGGCAATGGCCGCGAACCCGAAAGTTTGCCCCGCGCTCCACCTGCCTCTTCAATCCGGATCCACGCGCATTCTCGAGAGGATGAACCGGGGATACACGCGGGAGGAGTACCTCGCCCTGGCCGCCCGCTTGAAGGAGAGCCTGCCCGGCATTCTCCTGAGCACGGACGTCATCGTCGGCTTCCCGAGCGAGACGGAGGAGGATTTCGAGGCGACCTGCAGCCTTCTCCGCGAGGTGCGCTTCGCCGGCATCTTTTCCTTCCGTTATTCACCCCGCCCGCTGACCGCGGCGGCGGCCATCCCCGACGACGTCCCTCTCGAGATCAAACGGCGGCGGCTCATCGCCCTCCAAGCCCTCCAAAAGACGATACAGGTCGAGATCAACAGGTCGTTCGTCGGCCGGGAAGTCCGCGTTCTCGGCACCGGTCCGAGCCCCAAGGGCGCCGGCCGCTTCGCCGGACGGACGGACGGCAACCTGGTCGTCAACTTCGACTCCGCCGCGGACCCGAGCGGCCGCTTCCTCACGGTCCGCATCACCGGCTCCGGCCCCTACAGCCTCCACGGTACAACAGTCGAATTGTGAGGTTATTCATCATACTCGCGTAACAGAGCCGAGGAATCTCGTCAGTGAAGCCGCCCCGCGCAGGGGTGTTCCTGGAGGAGGCCGTGGGAGGGCGTAGCGGGCACGGATGAAGATTGAGGACGAAGGGGGACATGTACCCTTGGTACGTGTCCCCTTTCTTGCGTCCCCAATCTTCAGAGCGAAGCCCGGATACGAAGCGAGCCGGCTCGCCGGGCCGGCGAGCGGCCGACGGAAGGAATACTCCGAGCGTAGCAGGGCGGATTTCCTGACGATAATCCCCGAGGCTCGTTGCACTTTGGGGCGAATTCCGATATAATCAACGGTCCTTGAACCCCTTGACCCGGGAATTGAGAACAGCGGATGAAAGTCAACGTCTGGAATACGATCTTGCAGCTCAGCAAAGAGCGGCGCGTCGAGCCGTGCGTCATCATCCAGGCGATCGAAGAATCCCTCCGGGTCGCTTCCTCTAAGTTCTTCTCCAAGAGCGAGAACGTCCAGGTCCTGTTCAAGCCCGAAAAGGGCGAGCTCCGCGTCTTCGCCGTCAAACGCGTGACGGAAAACCCCAAGAACTCCGCCGAAGAGATCTCCCTCGACGAGGCCCGGGCGATCCGCGCCGAGGCCAAGGAGGGCGAAACGGTGGAGATCGACCTGCCCTCCGACACCTTGGGCCGCATCGCCGCCCAGGCCGCCAAGCAGGTCATCTTCCAGAAGGTCCGCGACGCCGAACAGGAGAAGATCTACGGCGACTTCGCCCCCCGCATCGGCGAGATCGTCACCGGCGTCGTCCGGAGGGTCGAGGACAGCGTCATCATTCTCGAAGTCAACCGGACCGATGTCGCCTTCCCCCTGCGCGAGAAGCTCCCCAACGAGGAACACCAGCGGGGGGACCTGGTCAAGGCCGTCATCACTCAGGTCCTCAAGGGCTACCAGGGGCTCCAGATCATCGTTTCGCGAACCTCGCCGCGGTTCCTGGCCCGGCTCCTCGAGACCGAGATCCCGGAGATCGCCAACGGGACGATCGAGATCAAAGATATCGTCCGCCAGCCCGGCGAGCGGTCCAAGGTCGCCGTGGCCAGCCTCGAACGCGATATCGACCCCGTCGGCGCCTGCATCGGCGTCAAGGGGAACAGGATCCTGGCCATCTCCAAAGAGCTCCAGGGCGAGAAGGTCGACATCATCGAGTGGTCGCCCGACCTCGTCAGCTACGCCAAGGCCGCTCTCAGCCCGGCCAAGGTCAACCGGCTCCAGGTCGTGAGCCGGACCGAGCAAGCCATGCTGGCCATCGTCCCCCAGGACCAGCTCTCGCTGGCCATCGGCAAGAAGGGGATCAACGTCAAGCTGGCCTCCCGCCTCGTCGGCTGGAAAATCTCCATCAAGCAAGAAGACGCGAATGAGTGAAACAACCAAGAAGCCCGCCGTCAAGAAGTCCGTCAAGGCCAAAGCGCCCAAGCCCGCCGCTCCCAAGCCGGAACCTCTCAAGCCGGCCGCCCACAAGCCCGTTCCCTTGGCGCCCGTGAAGCCGGCACCCCGTAAGCCGACGCCTTCGCCGGCCCCGGCGCCAAAGCCTGCCGTTCCCTCGAAGCCGGTCCCGCCGGCGGCCGCAGCGCCCAAGCCCGCGGCACCGCTGAAACCGGCAGCACCCCAGCGTCCCGCGGCCGCGAAGCCCGCCACGCCCGCGCCGCCCAAGCCTGCAACTCCCCCCCCGGCCCCGGCGAGGCCCGTCCCTCCACAGCCCGCGGCCGCGCCCAAGCCTACGCCCCCGCTCGCCCCGCCCAAGCCGAGGCAGAAGGTCGCGTTCAGGGAGGGTTGGCTGCTCAAGGACGCGGCCGAAGCGATGAAGGTCAGGCCCAAGGACCTCCTCGATAAGCTCGCCTCCAAGGGCTTCGCCGCCGACCTCGATGAATTCGTCGACGCCGAGCTCGCCGCGGTCATCACCAAGGTCACGAACTTCGACGCGGAGTTCATAACCCTCGACCAGGCCATGCGCCAGAAGGCCGAGGGCCGGACGGCCGAGCTCGCGCCGAGGTCGCCCGTCGTCGCCATCATGGGCCACGTCGACCACGGCAAGACGACCCTCCTCGACGCCATCCGCTCCTCTAACCTCGTCGACAAGGAATCGGGCGGCATCACCCAACACATCGGCGCCTACCGCGTCGCCGCCAAGAATCGGACCATCACCTTCATCGACACGCCCGGTCATGAGGCCTTCACCCAGCTCCGGTCGCGCGGGGCGAAGGCCACGGACATCGTCATCCTGGTCATCGCGGCCGACGACGGCGTCATGCCCCAGACGAAAGAGGCCATCGACCACGCTAAGGCGGCCGGCGTGCCGATCATCGTGGCCATCAACAAGATCGACAAGCCCGAAGCCAATGTCGATCGCGTCAAGCAGCAGCTGTCCAAAGAGAACCTCCTCGTCGAGGACTGGGGCGGCAAGACCATCAGCGTCGAGGTCTCGGCCCGGGAGAAGAAGAACGTCGGCGACCTGCTCGAGATGATCCTCCTGCTCAGCGACATCCTCGAGATCAAAGCCAACCCCAATGTCCCCGCCCAGGGCGTCGTCCTCGAGGCCCGCCTCGACAGCCAGAAGGGGCCCATCGCCACGGTGATCGTCCAGCAGGGCACCCTCCTCCAGGGGCAGGCGTTCGTCTCCGGCCTGTCCATGGGCAAGGTCCGGGCCATGTTCGACGAGCACGGCAAGGTCCTCAAGAGCGCCGGGCCGTCCATGCCCGTCGAGATCATGGGCTTTTCGGAAGTCCCCGTCGCCGGCGATCCCTTCCAGGTCATGGAGGACCCCACCGCGGCCAAGCACGTCGTCGAGTTCAGGAAATCCCGGGTCAAGGGCAAGGAATCGCCCCGAGACCCCGGCGCCACCCTCGACGAGCTCTTCAAGAAGATCGAGGGCGGCCAGGCCAAGGAGCTGAGCCTCATCCTCAAGGCCGACGTCCAGGGCTCGATCGAGGTCCTCTCGGGCGTTGTCCCGCCTCTCGGCACGGAGAAGGTCAAGATCAAGATCGTCCACGCCGCCACCGGGAACATCACCGAGGCGGACGTCCTCCTGGCCTCGGCCTCCAAGGCCATCATCATCGGCTACAACGTCAAGCCGGGCTCCAAGATCCTCGAACTGGCCAAGAAGGAGGACGTCGAGATCCGGACCTACAAGATCATCTACCAGCTCACGGACGACATCAAGAAGGCCGTCATCGGCCTCCTCGAGCCCATCATCAAGGAGACCTTCCAGGGCCGGGCCGAGGTCCGCAAGGTCTTCCAGATCCCCAAGGTCGGCGCGATCGCCGGTTGTTTTGTCCAGGACGGCAAGATCACCCGCAACGCCGAAGCCCGCGTCATGCGCGGCCGCGAGGTCATCCACCAAGGACGGATCTCCTCCCTCAAGCACCTCAAGGAGAACGTCACCGAAGTCAAGAAGGACTACGAGTGCGGCATCGGCGTCGGCGGCTTCAACGATTTCCAGCCGGGCGATACCATCGAGGTGTTCATCCGCGAAAAAGTCAAGGCCGTCTAGCGGCGCGGGAGGGTTCCGATGATCGTCGGTGTCCTGACGCTCGAGCTTTTTTTCCCCTACGCCCGCTCTCTCAAGGACAAGCGGCGCGTCCTCCACGGCTTCAAGGACAGGCTCCGCCGCTACAACGTCGCCCTGGCCGAGGTCGACTTTCAGGACAAGTGGCAGCGGGCCCGGCTCGGGATCGTCACCCTCAACAGCCAGCAGGCCGTCGTCGAAGAGGTCTTCGGCCGCGTCCTCGCCGACGCCCGGAACCTCCAGGAGGCGGAAGTCGCCGGCCAGGAGATCCGCTATGTCTGAGAAGAGCTTCCGGACGCGGCGCGTGGCCGAGCTCGTCCAAGCGGAGCTCAGCCGCCTCCTCATCGGCGAATTCCAGGACTCCGCATCGGGCTTCCTGACCGTCACCCGGGTGGAGATGACCCCGGACCTCCTCACGGCGCGCGTCTTCCTCAGCGTTTTCGGGACAGAGGATCCCGGGGCCCTTCTCGATCGCATCGATAAGAGCAAGGGATACATCCGGCGGACGCTTGCCTCCCGGGTGAAGTTGAAGTATAATCCCCAGCTATTTTTCGCCCTGGATCCGGGCCCTGAGCACCAGGAGAGGATCGACAAGCTGATCGAGGAGGCGAAGAGACATGGGCGCTGACCCGAGAGAGCTCATCGCGGCCAGGATCAAGGCGTCGCGGACGATGGCCGTGACCTCCCACCTCCGCCCGGACGGCGACTCCCTCTGCACGGCCCTGGCCATTTCGCTGATGGGCGGCCTCATGGGCAAGGACGTGGCCATCATCAACCACGACCCGACGCCCCTGCCCTTCGCCGGCTTCCCCGAGCTCGCCGGGATCCACATCGGTCCGATCCGGGCGGCGGACTTCGACACCATCATCCTCCTCGAATGCGCCGACGTTTCCCGCTCCGGCCACGAGGGCCTGGACGGCGTCTATAAGATCAACATCGACCACCACTATTCGAACACGCCTTACGCCGACATCAACTGGATCGACCCCGAGGCGCCGGCCGTGGGCGAGATGGTCTTCGATCTGAGCCGCTTCCTGGGGATCCGCCTGACGCCCGAGATCGCCGAGAGCCTCTACTGCGCCATCGTTTCCGACACGGGCTCGTTCCAGTTCTCCAACACGACGCCCCGCGCCCTGGCCGCCGCGACCGAGCTGGCCCGTCTCGGGGCCAGTCCCATCCGCGTCACGGAGAAGCTCTACAACAACAACCGGCCGGAGAAGATCCAGCTCCTCGGCCGCGTCCTCTCCAGTCTGACCATGAACGGCAAGGGGACGATCGCCGTCATCAGCATGTTCAAACACGACGCCGAATCCCTCGGCCTCAAGGAGGTCGACACCGAGGACATGACGACCCTGGCCCGGTCCATCAAGGGGGTCGAGATGGTCATGTTCTTCAAGGAGATGGCCCCCGAATGCTTCCGGGTCAGCCTGCGGTCCAAGGGCGGCGCCAACGCGGCCCGGGTGGCCGAGCATTTCGGCGGCGGCGGCCACGTCCACGCCTCGGGGTTCACCGTTTACGGCCCTTACGACCGTCTCATCCGCGAAGTCCCCGCGACAGTCGAATCCCTCCTCGACGGGACCCCGCGGGAGCCGTCCGGGCCGGCCCGCTGAAAGCCGGAACGACCCGGATGGTCAGCGACGGGCTAATCGTCATCGACAAACCCGCCGGGCTGACCTCCCACGACGTCGTGCAGAGGGTCCGGAAGCTCCTGGGCACCCGGCGCGTCGGTCACGGCGGAACGCTCGATCCGGACGCGACCGGCGTCCTCCTCGTCGCGGCGGGCCAGGCGACACGCTTTTTCCCCTACCTCTCCAAGGAGAACAAGGTCTACGAAGGCCGCATCCGTCTCGGTTTCGCGACCGATACCTACGACGCCTCCGGCCGGCCGGCCTCGGAGGAATGCCGCGATCTTCCGGCCCTCGAAGACTTGGCTCCGGCCATGAAGGCCTTCGAAGGGGAGATCCTCCAGACGCCGCCGCGCTATTCGGCGAAAAAGCTCGGCGGCCGGCCGGTCTACAAGCTGGCCCGGGCCGATAAGGAGTTCACCCTCGAACCGTCCGCCGTCACCGTCGTGCGGTTCGCCATCCGGGCCTACCGGCCGCCGTTCGTCGATTTTGAGGCGGAGTGCTCGGCCGGGACCTACATCAGGTCGCTCGCCCACGATCTCGGCCGGCGCCTGGGCTGCGGCGCCCACCTCGACACGCTCCGGCGGACATCCATCGGCCCCTACGCCCTGTTCGACGCCGTTCCGCTCGCCGGCTTTGAGGAAGCGGCCGCCAGGGGCGAAGCGGCCAAGCATATCCTGCCGCTCGAACGGCTTCTCCCCTGGGTTCCCGCCGTCACCGTCCTCCCCCTGGCGGAAATCAGGATCCGTCACGGCTCTTCGCTCGAGCCGGCCCACCTCGCGGCGCCCCTCCCGGACTCTCCTCCGTTCCCCGGAGAGACGCGCCTGGTCCGGCTGTTCTCCGGATCCGGCAAGCTCCTCGCCCTGGCCCGCCCGTCCGCCGACGGCTCCAAGCTCCACCCCTTCCTCGTCCTCCCCTGATCTTCTCCTTCCAAGCCGGAATTCATCCTTGAAATTTGGCCGGGGGTAATGTATTGTATTGGGGTTATGCGCCTGAATAAGAACCAAATCGAGCATCTCGGCTCGGTGATCCTGCGCAACCTGGCCAAGGAAGGCAAGATCATCATCGAGGACAAGGCCCGTCTGCTCGAAGAGGTGACGTCCCTGCTCATCGACGAGTTCCAGAAGGAGGACCGCCTCGACCAGGAGGTCCGCGAGCTCCTCAGCAAGCACATGGAGAAGATCCGCAAGGAGAACATCGAGTACCAACAGATGTTCAAGCTCATCAAGGCCAAGCTGGCCCGGGAAAAGGGGATCGTCCTGTGAGCAGCCGGCTGTCGCGGGAAAAGATCAACTACCTGTCCCGCCAGGTCCTCAACGTCCTCGAAAAGGACGACCAGGTCGATTTTCTGGACGATCCCAACGAGATCCGCCTGATCATCGTCAAGGCCATCGAGGAGGAAATGAAGCTCTACGAGGCCATTGACAAGAAGGCCATCGACAAGATCCAGTCCCAGAAGAAGGCCATCGAGGAAGGCGGCCGGGAGTGGGAGATCCTCTACCGGAAATACTATAACGACGAGCTGGCCAAACTCGGCAAGCTCAGCGACTGAGTCCCAATTCCGGGAATCTTTTCTTACGCGGCAATAAAACCACCCCTAGCCCCCCGGCCCCCCCGGGGACCTGTCCCGACGGTCCCCCCATCGCAAGCGATGGGTCCCCCCCCGCTACGGGGGTCGTCGGGGTGGTATTTATCGCCGTCAAAGATTCCCCAAAATCGGGCCCAGAAGAGAGAAAAAAAAGGGCCGGAGAGTTCGCTCTCCGGCCCTTGTCAGGCGTTGGTTCGCGGTCCGGCTTAGAACAGGAACCTGAAGCCGACACCGGCCTTGTAGTTATGATTGAAGGACCGGCCGAGGGGGGCGCGGAATTCGAAGAACAGCTGCCCCTTGCTCGTCCACTTGTCGAAGACCAGGAAGCCGGTCTGTCCGACCAGGTCGAGGCCGAATGCGTGGTTCTCGTCTTTCGGCTGTGTCGCCGAGCTGACGCCGAGGCCGGTGCCCAGGAAGAAGCTCTGGAAGTGCCCGTTGACGAGCGCTTCGGCCATGAAGACGATGTTCCAGGGGTCGCCCTTGAACGGGATGCCGCCGCCGCCACTCAGGGTGAAGCTCCACTTGTCGGGCGTGATCCAGGCGAACATCCCGCCGCGCAGGAAGCCGTAGAGGGCCGAGCTCCCGCCGTAGATCCCGAGGCCGCCGCCGACGGTCCAGAAGAGCTTCTTCTGGGTCACTTCGAAGGTCAGGCGGCAGGGGTCGGACGCCGACGACTGGGCGCCGTCGTTATCGAAGACGGTCGTGTTGATCGTGTAGGTCCCGGCCTTGGTGAAGACTTTTTCCCAGGTCCAGGGCGTCCGCGTCGTCACGCAGGTGTCGATGACGTTCCCCTCGGAGTCGAGGAGCTCGAATACGACTTTGACGATCTGGCCGTCGGGGTCGCTCGATCCGGAGGCATCGAAGGTGATGGGCCGCCCGACGTAGTCCTCGCAGGGCATGCAGGACGTCCACAGCTTGCAGATGGGCGGGAAGTTGATGGCAACCTTGGCGGTGCAAGGGTTGGTCGCGGCGATGCCTTCCATGTTGACGGCCGCGCCCTTGAAGGAGTATTCGCCGGGCTTGTCGAACTTCGTCTGCCACTTGGGCGACTGGGGCGTCAGCTCCTGGGTGGCCAGCTTCTGGCCTTGGGCATCATAGATCTCGACGGTCATCGTCTTGGCGTACTGCGTCCCGCTCATGTCGACCGTGATCGGGTCGTTGACGTTGGCCCGCTCCGGGGTGACGACCAGGCTGCAGACGGCCGGCGGGATGGCGTCCACGACTTTCGCGCCGAGGGCGATGTTGCCGCAGTTCTTGGGGATGATGAAGTCGTAGATCTTCCAGTCCTTCGTGACCTGGACGATGAACACCGGGAGAGGCTCCTTGCCCGCCCACTCGATGTTCCGGGCGACCTTGACCTGGTCGCGGGACTTGAAGAGCATCCAGGGGAACGTCTCGCCGATGGGCAGGGTCGTGTCCGTCCATTCGGCCGTCTTCATCTGCTCCATGAAGGGCTCGTAGAGCTCGGAGTTCCCGGCCATGTCGAATCCGATCTTGACGTCGGCCGCATAGCGCTCGAAGAGGCCCTTCATGACCTCAGCGGTAGGAACCTGGCCCTTGATCTCGACGAAGGTATAAAGCCCGATCCTCTTGAGCTTGGTGGTTTGGGCGTAGGACATCATCGTGAACGCGACGAGCGCCATCACGATGAAGATTACGGCGGACTTGCGCATTTTCATATAAATCCTCCTGCGATTAGGTATAGATAAACAAGTTCTATGAGGATTTATATTAAACTCGGACCTATTTGTCAAGCAAAATCAAGGGTTTCCCTGGAGTTGTCGACGATGGCCGCAGCCGTCCGTATCATGTCCGTCATGGCCCGCTCCGGCGTCCCATTATATCCGGCCTCTTAAAAAAGACAAGGACGTCTTGTCGCGCTCCGCTGAATTCTGGTATAATGCCCCTCCATCAGGAGAACGACCGTGACAATCGTAAGCGAAGATACCGAACTGACCGTCACGACGCCCGACGAACCCGGCATCTTCGGGCGCGTCCTGGGGACCCTGGCCAACGCCGGGGTCAACGTCAAGGCCCTCTACGTCTACTCCGAGACCGAACAGGGGCATTTCCACCTCGTCACCTCGGACGCCAAGAAGGCGGAGACGGCCCTGCGGACCTTGGGCTACAAGGTCAAGACGAAGAAGATCGTCACGGTCCTGGTCACCGACCGGATCGGCGCCGGGGCCGAGATCGGGGCCCTCCTCGGCAACGCGGTCATCGACATCCAATACTCCTACGGGTCGTCCGCGGGAGAGGGCAAGACGCTCCTCGTCTTCCACACCAGCAACAACCGCAAGGCCATTGATACCCTGAAATAGGGGCTTCCGTAAATTTCGTTGACATGATACGGGAGTTGTCATAGAATAACTCCCTTGGAGTTGTATCAAGGAGGCCATCATGGCAAAAGCCGAGCCTAACGTCGTTCCGCTCTGCGACGTCCTTCTCGTTCTTCTCATCATCTTCATGGTCATCACGCCTCTCGTTCAAAAAGGCATAGATGTCAAGCTGCCCGAAGTGGCCGACGCCTCGAGCAGCGCCGGCCAGCCCTCGGGCCTTATCGTCTTGACCCTGCAGGCGAGCGACGCCGTTGAGATCAACGGCATCAAGTACGAAATAAGGGGCCTCCTCGAGGAGCTCCGCCGCCTCTACAGCACGCGCCAGGACAAGACCATCTTCATCCGCGCCCTGGCCAAGCTGCCTTTCGCCAAGGTCATGGAAATCATCGACATCGCCCGCGGCGCCGGGGTCGAAACGCTGGCCCTGATCCCCGATTACATCGAAGATTAGCTTTTTTAACCTGATCAGGATCCTGGAACTCTAGGGAACGGCCGGCCGCTCAGCGGCCCCTGATCGGGCCGATCACGTCCCGCGAAATGACCAGCCGCTGGATCTCGTTTGTCCCCTCGTAGATCTGGAGCAGCTTCGCGTCCCGGACGAGCTTCTCGACGGGATAGTCCTTCATGTAGCCGTAGCCGCCGAAGATCTGAAGGGCCTCCAGCGCGTTCTTCATGGCCACGTCCGAGCCCAGGCATTTGGCCATGGCCGACTCCTTGCCGTTGGGTTTGCCCCGGTCCATGAGCCAGGCGGCCCGCCAGATGACGAGCCGCGCCGCCTCGACCTCCATGGCCATCTGGGCGATCTTGAAGGCCGTGGCTTGGAACGAGGCGATGGGCTTGCCGAACTGGACCCTCGTCTTGGAATATTCGACGGCGTACTCGAGGGCCGCCCGGGCGATGCCGATCCCGGCCGCCCCGACGGCGGCGCGGGTCTTGTCGAACGTCCGCATGGCGACGATGAACCCGAGGCCCTCGCGTCCGAGGAGGTTCGCCGCCGGGACGCGGACGTCATCGAAAAAGAGCTCGGTCGTGTTCGAGGCCCGGTGGCCGAACTTGTCCTCGACCTTGCCGACCGAGACGCCGGGGATGTCCCGGGGCACGACGAAGACACTCAGGCCACGGGGCCCTTTTCCCGGGGCCGAATTGGCGAAGACGACGTAGAGGCTGGCGACGCCGCCGTTGGTGATGAAGCACTTGGAGCCGTTGATGATGTAATCCGAGCCGTCCTTGCGGGCGGTCGTCTTGACGGCCGACGTGTCCGAGCCCGCCTCCCGCTCCGTCAGGCAGTAGGAGGCGAAGGCCATCTCTTTGAGGAACGGCGCGAAGAACCTCTTCTTCTGCTCGTCCGTGCCGAAGAGGAGGATGGGCGCAAAGGCCAGGGAATTGGCCATCATCGTCGTGTACATCCCGGCGCAGCCCCAGGCGAGCTCTTCGCTGACGATGGCCAAGTCGACGTCGCCGAGCCCGACGCCGCCGTACTCGGCCGGGAGCGTGCAGGTCAGGAAGCCGACCTCGAAGGCTTTGCGCATGACGTCCTCCGGGAAATCGTGGCCCTGGTCGTAGGCCGCGGCCTTGGGACGCATCTCGTTCGCGGCGAACTCATGGGCCATATCCTGGAGGGCGCGCTGGTCGTCGGTCAGTTGGAATTCGATCACGGTTCATTCTCCCCACGAAAAATCACGGGGGAGTGTACCGGATTCAGGGGCTTCTGTCAATTTCAGCCGGCCGGCTTGAAGACGATGTCGTCCCTTCGTATCAAGAACACCGGGTCCTCGTGGCCAAAGACCGCCCGGACGATGTCCTGGGCCCGAAGCCCCCGGGCCGGCAGGGGCGGGAGGAGGAGAACGAGGCGCCGGCCGGAAAGCCGGAAGTCCGTCGCCGACGCCCCGGCCTGGGAGTCCTTGAATCGGCCGAGGGCGAGCTTGAGGTCCCGGGCGCTCCAGGACCGGCCGAGGGCTTCGCTCTTCCAGTCGAGCGAGTAGACGAGCCTCTCCATGGCGTTGTGGAGAGACGGCGACGCGGCATCGATCCGCTCGAGGCTCGAGAACTTGATGCCCGGAGGGAGGCTCTTGTTGACCCGGACGAGGAATTCCTTGGCTTCGAGCCGGCGGGCCGTGCGGAACTCCAGGACCTCCCTCAGGGCCTCCATGCCCAGGGGCAGCGCCGGACCGTAGGTGAGGTCCATCTTCGGATGGAAGCCCTGGGTCTTGCGGACCTCGATCCCCGCCCGGCGGAAGCTTCTCTGGATGACGTGGATGAGGTCGATGTGGGAGAGGTAGCGGGCTTTTCCCTTCTTGGAGTAAACCGCCAGGTAGCGGAGGGTCCCGTCCCCGGGCTCTCCGGCCGGCCCGGCCGGAGCGGGAAGCGGCATGATCTTCGTCGGGCGGGCCGGCTTCTTCCAGGTGGGATTCTCGCACCCCAGGCATTCGCCGCAGGCGCGCTCGAGGCAGCCCGGGGTCCGCTCCGCCCGGAGGGCCGCGTCGAGCTCCCGGGCGAGGTGGCTTTTTTTGATCCCCGTTTCGATAAGGTCCCACGGGAGAGCGGACTCGCGGGGCAGGGGCTTGAGGTAGTCCCGGTGATCGATGCCGGCCCCGGCGAAGGCATCCTGCCAGGCCCCGGCGTCGAGCTTGTCGTCCCAGCCGTCGAATCGGGCTCCCCTCCTCCAGGCGTCGATGAGGACCCGACCGAGCCTCCGGTCGCCGCGCGAAAAGACGGCCTCGAGGACGGACGTGGCGATGGGATGGGTCTTGATCTCGACGCTCCTGTGCTTGCGGAGTTCCGTCCGGACATAGGCTTGTTTCTCGGCGAGCACGACTTCGTCGTCCATGCCCAGCCATTGGAACGGCGTATGCGGCTTGGGGATGAAGGAGGACAGGCTGACGTGGATGCGCGGGTACGAGCCGAGGATGGAGCGCCCGAGCTCGAGGCCGTCGCGGACGAGACCGACGATCCCGGCCAGGTCCTCCTCCGTCTCCGTCGGCAGGCCGGCCATGAAGTAGAGCTTGACGAGCTTCCAGCCGCCCTCGAAGGCGAAGGTCAGGGCGTCCCGGATCTCGCGGTCGTCGAGCTTCTTGTTGATCACGGCCCGGAGCCGCTCGGTCCCCGCCTCCGGGACCAGGGTGAAGCCGGTCTTGCGGACCTTGAGGATGTTCTCCACGAGGCCCCGCGACAGCCGGCCCGGCCGGAGCGAAGAGAGCGAAAGCGAGATCTTCTCCCGGGCCAGCTCGTCCATGAGCGAGCCGACGATCGCCTCGAGCTCGGGGTGGTCGCCGATGGAGAGCGCCGAAAGCGATGCGTCTTCGTAGCCGGTCTGGCGGAGGCTGCGCATGGCCGTCTTGTGGATGACGTCGGGGTCTTTCGGACGGTGCGGGAAATAGATGCTCGAGGCCTGGCAGAAACGGCAGTTCTGAGGACAGCCGCGGGCCGCCTCGACGGCCACCCGGTCGAAGACGACGCGCAGGTTGGGGACGACGATCTTCTCCGGGAAGAACGACCGGGAAAAATCTTCGACGAGGCGCTTGCGGACGACCGCGGGAGCGCCGGCCTCGGGCCGGGGGACGACGAGGGGCGAGCCCTCCGCCGGGACGGTCCGGTAGAGCGAGGGGACGTAGACGCCGCCGATGCGGGCGAGCTCGCGGAGCGCGTCCCGCCTCGGCACCCGGCGCCGGCGCATGTCCGCGGCGGCTTGGACGATCTCCGGGAAGCCATCCTCCCCGTCGCCGAGGAAGACGAGGTCAAAGATGTCGGCGACCGGCTCGGGATTGAAGGCCGCCGGCCCGCCGGCGATGACCAGGGGATCGGCGTCTCCCCTTTCCGCCGACGTCAGGGCGATCCCGCCGAGGTCGAGGATGGTCAGGACGTTGGAATAATTGAGCTCGTAGAGGAGGGAGAAGCCGACGATGTCGAACTCGCGGAGGGGGATGCTGTTCTCCAGGGAAGCGAGGGGGATCGCGGCCGCCCGAAGCTCCCGCTCGAGGTCCGGCCAGGGCGCGAACACCCGCTCGGCCAGGACGGCCTTGTCCTTGTTGAGCAGATGGTAGAGGATCTTCTGTCCGAGATAGGACATGCCGATCTCATAGACGTCGGGGAAGGCCAGGGCGACCTTGGTCCGGACGCGGGCGGGGTCCTTGCGGATCTCGTTCCATTCGCCGCCGACATACCGTCCCGGCCTTTCGACGCGAGGCAGGACGCGTGCCAGCGGATCTCTCTCAGACATTGGCGAATCGTCTCATCTTCACGTTCAGGACGAGGCCGCAGGCGATGGTGCTCGTGAGGAGGGACGACCCGCCGTAGCTGAGGAAGGGCAGGGTGATGCCCACGACCGGGAAGAGGCCGATGATCATCAGGACGTTGACCAGGAACTGGAAGGCGATGAGCAGGGAGGCCGTGAAGATGATGTAGACGCCGGCCCTGTCGCGCGCCTTGGCGACGGACAGGAACATCCGGGCGAGGAGGAAGAAATAGAGGACGATGACGACGAAAACGCCCAGGAAGCCGGCCTCCTCCCCGATGACGGAGAAGATAAAATCCGTGTGCCGCGCCGGGAGGAAGCGGAGCTGGCTCTGGGAGCCCTTCATGAACCCCTTGCCCGCGAGGCCGCCCGAGCCGATGGCGATCTTGGACTGGATGACCTGGTAGCCCGACCCCCGCGGGTCGTTCGTCGGGTTGATGAGGGTCGTCACACGTCTCTTCTGGTAGTCCTTGAGCCCGAGGTTCCATCCGGCGATGCCGACGACGCAGGCGGCGAGGAGGAGCAGGACGATCGTTTTTCTTTTCAGCCCGGCCAGGATGAACGCCCCGCCGATGATGGCCAGGAAGGTCATGGCCGTCCCCAGGTCGGGCTGGAGGATGATCAGGAGGAGGGGCACGCCGGCGATCAGCAGCGCCCAGAGGGTGTACTGCGTGGTCAGGGTGGCGCTCTTGTACTCGGCGAAGAGCCGGGCGAAGACGAGGATCAGGACGATCTTGGCCAGCTCCGAGGGCTGGAGCTGCATCAGGCCGAGGGTGATCCAGCTCTTCGTCCCGGCCACGAACCGGGCGAAGACGAGGGTCGCGGCCAGGACGGCCACGATCAGGCCATAGAAATAGACCGAGAGCGAGACGAAGAACTTGTAGTCGATGGCCAGGACGAGGACGAGGACGATGAGCGAGACGCCGATCCAGGCGAGCTGCCGGACGTGGAAGTTGCCGGGGAGGAAATGGGACGAGCTGTAAATGAAGAACACGCCGATGAGGGACTGCAGGAGGACGAGCCCGAGGAGGACCCAGTCGATTTCCCGGACGAGCCGCCGGTCGATCATCATTTCTTTTCGAGCTCCTTGAACAATTCGAAGATCCGGCCGGCCACGGGGGCCGCCGTCGCACCCCCGCCCCCGCCGTATTCGACGAGGACGGTCACGACGATGCGGGGATTCGTCCGCGGGGCGAATCCGGTGAACCAGGAGTGGGTCTTGATCTCCCGGCCGGCCCGTGACAGCCGTTCGGCGCTCTCGCGGCTCATGATCTGGGTCGAGCCCGTCTTGCCGCAGACGTCGAAATCGGCGACGTGCGCGCCCCGCCCCGTGCCGCCGTCGTTGGCCGACCTCCACATGCCGGAGATGACGCTCTCGAAGACCTGCGTCTTGAAAAGAGGCCGGGCGTCCGCCGCGGCGCCCGCGTCGTCTTCAGTCCCGCCGCCGCCTTCGGCCGCGGCGGCCTTGAAGAGATGCGGACGGATCCGCTTGCCCCGTTCGGCGATCAGGGCGGTCATCGCCGCGATCTGGAGCGGGGTCACCTGGAGCTGGCCCTGGCCGATGGCGACCGAGATCGTCTCCCCCGGATACCAGGGAGTCTTCAGGGCTTCCATCTTCCACTCCGAGCTCGGCACGAGCCCCTCTTTTTCGCCGGCCAGGTCGATGCCCGTCTTCCGGCCAAGGCCCATCCGGCCGGCGGCCAGGGCGATCATGTCGATGCCCATCCGCCGGCCGAGCTGGTAGAAATAGATGTTGCACGAGTTCTTGATCGCGTCGGACAGGTTCATGGCGCCGTGCCCCGGCGCGAACCAGCAGTGGCGTACGGCGCCGTAGATCTGGGTCGAGCCCGAGCAGTAGGCGGTCGTCCCTTCGGTGACGTAGCCGAAGCCGAGGCCGCCCATGCTCATGACCAGCTTGAAGATCGAACCCGGCGCGTAGAGGCCGCGGATGGCCCTGTTCTCGAGCGGCGACAGGGGGTCGTTCATGAGCTGGAGCCATTCGGCCGGCGTGAACCGGGTGATGAACCTGTTGGGATCGAAGGTGGGGAAGCTGGCCAGGGCCAGGATCTCGCCCGACCGGGGGTCGAGGGCGACGACGACGCCTTCGCGGCCTTCGAGGGCTTCTTCGGCCCTGGCCTGGAGCCGGTGGTCGATGGTCATGACGACCTCCCCGCCCTGCACGGGGAACTGCCGCGCCTGTTCGCCGCGGACCCGGCCCAGGCTGTCGACCACTTCGAAAACGGAGCCGTCCTCGCCCCTCAGGATGTCGTCGCATTCCCGTTCGATGCCGGTCCTGCCGACCATCTCCCCCGCCCGTATCTTCTGGTCCGGCCTGGCCCGGATCTCCTCGGGCGTCCTCTCTTGGAGATAGCCGAGGACGTGCGAGGCCAGGGTCCCCTTGGGATAGAACCTCTGGGGCTCCGATTCGACCACGAGCTCGGGGAACTCGAGCCGGCGGCTTTCTATAGGGGCGACGTCGACGGCGCTCAGGCCGTCCTCGATGACGATGGGCTCGAAAGCTTGGACGTCCTTGAACAGCTCCACGCGGCTGCGGAGGCTCTGCTCATCGATCCCGAGAAGGCGGCTGACCGCGGCGAAGGAGGCGTCCGCGTCCTTGACGTTCTCGCGGATGAGGGACACCTTGAAAGAGGCCTTGTTGTCGGCCAGGATCTCGCGGTTCCTGTCGAGGATGAGCCCACGCGGCGCGGCCAGCACCCGCATCCGGGTCCGGTTGGCCTCGGCCAAGCCGGAATATTTCTTGTGTTCCAGGATCTGGACTTTCCAGTAATAGGATAGGACGAGAAAGGTCAGGGCGGCGACGACCCAGAAGACCGTGTTCGCCCGGCGGCGCACGAGCGACAGGTCCTCGTAGATTTTATCTTCGGGCATCACGCGCCTCGGGAGCTCCGGGCCCGGATCCGCCGCTCGAGGGCGAAGAGAGAGCTCCCCAGGACCGCGGTGACCAGGGGCTGGAGGAGGACGAGCCCGCCGTGCCAGTTCACGGACCCCTGCCGGACGACCGCCGTGATGAGCACCCAGAGGGCCATCTCGAGGACGGACATGACCAGCATGAACAGCGCGTTGCGGGCGAACGGCGCGACGTCGATCCTCCGGGAGATATAACCGGTCCAGAATCCGAGCAGGGTCTTGGTCAGCCCCGCGACGCCGAAGACGCCGAGGGAGAACGTGTCCTGGACGAGCCCGCACATCGTCCCCAGCAAGGCTCCGAAGACCTCCCCCCGGCGGACCGAGAAATAGAGGACGACCACGGAAAAGGCGTTGAGGACGACGAGCAGGGCGGGCCCGGCGCCCCCGGCCACGGAATAGACGAGGACGGCGGCGAGCGTGGCCAGGAAGGCCCGCAGGACGTCCTTGGCGACGGACTCCCTCATCCCCCGCCTCCGGGCCTCTCGGTCAGGACGGCGACGACGTCGATGGTGTTGAACCGGAAATACGGCGCGGCGAGGATGCGGCGGAAGATCGGCGAGGCCTCATCCTTCTCCAGGCTCTGGATGCGGCCGACGCGGATGCCGGGCGGATAGATCTTGTCGTAGCCCGTCGTCAGCAGCTCCTCACCCGGCCGGCCGCCGGTCACGCTGGCCAGGACGTAGCGGAGCTCGCAGACGGGGTCCGACCGGCCGGTCATGGACCCCGTCAGCCGGTCGACGGCGGAGACGACGCTGACGCTGCTGTCCTTGTCGGTGATGAGCTGGACCATCGTCTCCTTCAGGCTGACCGGTTCGATCGTCCGCCCGACGAGATAGCCGAACCTGTCGCAGACGGCCATGTCCTTGCCGACCCCGTCGAGACGGCCCTTGTCGATGACGATGGATTGGTTGGGATTGGCGCTGTCGACCCCGATGACCCGGGCCGGGACGATCGTCCCGCGGAAGTCGGCCAGGTTTTCCCGGAGCTGAGCCTCGGACCGGAAGAACCGGAGACGGTCCTCGAGGAAGCGGAGGTCCTGGTTGAGGAAGAAGATATCCTTCTTGAGCTTCTGGTTCTCGCTGCGGACGCCGCGCAGGTCGATGTAGCCGTTCCACAGCGACTCGACCCCGCGGACTCCGCCGCTGACGGCCCGCTGGACGGGCGAGAACAGGAAGAACACCGATCGTTCGAAGAGCGACTTCTCGGCGCCCCGCGGCACTTGGATGGAGATGAGCAGGACGTGGAAGGCCGTCAGTCCGGCGAGGACGAGGGCGCTTCGTCGCTTTTCCCGGATGGGCATGGAACCTCTCGCGCCGCCGCGGCCTGACCCTCAGATGAGGGAGATCTTTTTCAGGAGCTCGAGGTCGTCGAGCATCTTGCCCGCCCCGAGGACGACGGTTGTCAGCGGGTCCTCGGTGATGAACACGGGCAGCTGGGTCTCCTCGCGGATCCTCTTGTCCAGGTTCTTGAGGAGCGCGCCGCCGCCGGTCAGGATGATGCCTCGGTCGATGATGTCCGCCGAGAGCTCGGGCGGGGTCCGCTCCAGGGCGATGCGGATGGCGTTGATGATGGCGGCCACGGTCTCTTCGATGGCCTCGCGGATCTCCTGGTCGTCGACGACGATGGTCCTCGGGATCCCCTCGCGGAGGTCCCGGCCCTTGATCTCCATGGCGATGGGCTCGTCGAGCGGGTAAGCCGATCCGATCTGCATCTTGACGATCTCGGCCGTCCGCTCGCCGATGAGGAGGTTGTATTTCTTCTTCAGGTAGTGGATGACGGCGTCGTCCATCTCGTTGCCGGCGACGCGAATGCTGTGGTTGAAGACGATGCCGTCCATGGAAATGACGGCGATGTCGGTCGTGCCCCCGCCGATGTCGACGATCATGTTCCCGGTCGGCTCGGAGATGGGCAGGTCCGCCCCGATCGCGGCCGACATGGGCTGTTCGATGAGGTAGACCTCCGAGGCCTTGGCCCGCATGGCGACGTCCTTGACGGCCCGCCGCTCGACCTGGGTGATCCCGGTCGGGATGCCGATGACGATCCTCGGCCGGAGAAGGAAGCCGCGGTTGTTCATGGCCTTCTTGATGAAGTAGTCCAGCATCTTCTCGGCGATCTCGAAGTCGGCGATGACGCCGTCGCGCATGGGCTTGATGGCCATGACGCTCGCCGGCGTCTTGCCGAGCATCTCTTTAGCCCGCGAGCCGACGGCCTCGACCTTGCCGGACAGCTTATTGATGACGACGATCGAGGGCTCCTGGACGATGATGCCCTTGCCCTTGAGGAAGACGAGGGTATTGGCCGTTCCCAGGTCGATGGCCAGGTCGCAGAATAGCCTGTCTTTCAACCAGCTGATAACGCTCATGTAGCTTCTCTCTCCGTCCGGGCCATTTTTAACACATTTCTCCCTCCGAATCAAATCAAGCACCCCGAGGAGGTTCCGGCTTGACTTTGCTTCCGGACTTCCCATATACATTAGGAAACTTTCGAAAGGAGCGCGCGATGAGCCACCAACCCTACATCCCCGAAAATACAGACATGAGAGAATTCACCATCCGGGCCATCCTCATCGGCCTCGTCATGACGGTCATCCTCGGCGCCGCCAACGCCTATCTCGGCCTGAGAGCGGGCATGACCATCGCCGCCACTTATCCTGCGGCCGTCATCGGCATGGCCGTCCTGCGGATCATGAAAGGCTCGATCCTCGAGGAGAACATCGCCCGGACCGTCGGTTCCATCGGCGAGTCCGTCGCAGCCGGCGCCATTTTCACCATCCCGGCCTTCCTCATCTCCGGCGCCTGGCTGAAATTCAACACTGTCGAGGCCTACCTCAAGTCGTCCGCCCTGATGTTCGTCGGCGGCCTCCTGGGGATCCTTTTCGTAACCTTCCTCCGCCGGGTCATGGTCACCGACCCCGACCTCATCTTCCCCGAGTCGGTCGCCGCGGCCGAGATCCACAAAGCCGGGCAAAAGGGCAGCCAGGGCGCCAAGCACCTCTTCCAGGCCATGGGCCTCGGGGCCTTCTTCTACGCCCTCGGCGTCATCCAGCTTTTCGCCGCCTCCAAGGACTTCATCATCAAAGTCGGCCGGATCGGGACGAGCTTTGTCCGTTTGGGCGCCGCCAAGGACGCCCCGACGATCGGCACGGGCGGGACCGTGGCCGTCTCCGGGCCGGGAATCTACCCGGCCTACATCGGGGTCGGCTATATCATCGGTCCCCGCCTGGCGTCCCTCAACTTCGCCGGCGGCGTCCTGGCCTGGGGCTTGTTCGCCCCCCTGTTGATGTATTTCCTCGGGCCCCAGCTCGCCGAACGGTTCTACGGCCCGGGCGCGGTCATGGCCGCCGCCGACTGGCCCGACATGGTGACCAACGTCTGGAAGTTCATCATCCGGCCGATCGCCGTGGGCGGCATGCTCGTCGGCGCCGGCTATACCCTCTACCGCATGAGAAAAAACCTGGCCGCGGGGATCAAGCGCTCGCTCGGCGACGTCAAGAAGGCCGCCGGCCAAGCGGAAACGACCTCCCGGCTTGAAAAAGACCTCAACATCAAGGCTGTGCTGACCGGGCTCGTGGCGACGTTCGTCCTGATGATCTTCGTCTACAAGGTCTTTGCCGGCACCTGGCCGCCCGCCATCCTGGCCGCCGTGGTCATGGCCATTGCCGGCTTCTTCTTCGCCGCGGTCTCGGGCAACCTCGTCGGGACGATCGGTTCGTCCAACAACCCCATCTCCGGGCTGACGCTGTCGACGCTCATCATCGCCGCCCTCCTCATGGTCGTTGTCGGCGCTACGGGGATGAGCGGCGTCGCGGCCGTCCTCGGAGTCGCCGCCGTCGTCTGCGTCTCCTCGGCCGTGGCCGGCGAGATGCTCCAGGACCTCAAGGTCGGGCATATCCTGGGAGGGACGCCCTACAAGATGCAGATCGGGAACATCTTCGGCGTCCTTCTCTCGGCCCTGGTCATGTACTTCCCGCTGATGCTTCTCCACGGCGCCTTCACCTTCGGGAGCAAGGAACTGCCCGCCCCGCAGGCCGGCCTGATGGCCGCCCTGTCCCAGGGCATCGTCGGCGGCGAGATGGCCTGGCCCCTCGTCATCGTCGGCATGCTCATGGGCTTCGCGCTGATCCTTGTTCAGGTCAAGTCACCCATGCTCGTCGCCGTCGGGATGTATCTGCCTCTGGAGACGACCTTCGCCATCTTCGTCGGCGGCATGATCAAGGGCGCCGCCGATCGGCTGGTCGTCAAGCGCCAGCTCAACGAAGCCCAGAAAGCGCGCGTCTCCAACGTCGGCATCCTTCTCGCGGCCGGGCTGATCGCCGGCGAAGCGCTGACCGGCCTCCTGCGGGCCGCCTGGAAATTCTTCTTCCTCCAGAACGTCATCGCTGTCGACATCCCTGTGATCTTCAAGGGCGGCAAGTATTTCGGCGTCGTCGATATTTATATCGGCGGCCTGGTGGTCCTCGCCCTCATCGTCCTTTACCTGATCAGGGTTCCGCTCAAGAACGCGGGCGCCGCGGACGAACCGCCGCCGCCTTCGGCCGTCATCTAGAAAAGGAGGCCACTCGGATACCCTGAGCGTCATCCACCTTGAGTCGCTCGGGGTATTCCCGCCGGG
>MEYF01000077.1:0-4793 GCA_001775755.1 Candidatus Aminicenantes bacterium RBG_19FT_COMBO_65_30
GTCCCCCGGCTCGTCCTGACCAAGATCCTGCCCCACGGAGTTTTCGAGCTCACCGCGGTTCTCTATACGACGAGCCTGGGCCTCTATCTTTCGGCGGGGATGGGGAAGAAAGCTGTCGCGGCCTGGAATAGGAGGACGAACAAGCCGCCCGTGGGGCCGCCCGCCGTCCCCGATCCAACGAATATTCTGGAATCTTGCACCGACCGGATGGCGGCCGAACCCGAAAGCCTGGCCCGGAACGTCTTCCGCTCGTTCGTCCTCATCGTCCTTCCTCTTCTTCTCGTCGCCGCGTTCATCGAGGGCTTCATCACCCCTCTCCTCTGACCGGCAGGAAGCTGAAATCCCTTTTATTTGGTTCTTCGCCTGATTTCGGGGAATATCATACGGCGGTGAATGCCGCCCTGAAGACCCCCGTAGCGGAGGGGGACCCATCGGCATTGTGCCGATGGGGGAACCGCCGGGACTGGTTCCCGGGGGGGCCGGGGGGAAAGGGGCGGTATTCACTGCCGCGATTCCCCGAAAGCAGGCGAAGAACCCTTTATTTCACGAAGAACTTGTGGACCGTGACGGTACGGTACTTCTGTCCCGGCTCCAGGATGGTCGAGGGGAAGTTCGGGTGGTTCGGCGAATCGGGGAAATGCTGGGTCTCGAGGCAGACGGCGTAATGCTTCCGGTAGGCCCCGCCGCCCTTGCCGACGACCGTCCCGTCCAGGAAATTGCCCGTGTAGAGCTGTATGGCCGGCTGGTCGGTAAAGATCTCCATCGCCCGCCCGCTTCCCGGCTCCTCGACCCGCGCCGCTAAGACGAGCTTCCCGCCCCCGCCGCGAAGGACGAAGTTGTGGTCGTATCCGCCCTCGACCTGGGCGATCCTCTCCCCGATCGCATGGGGTGACGTGAAATCGAACGGAGTCCCGGCCACCGGCACGATCTCGCCCGTCGGGATGAGGTTGGCCGCCGAATCGACGGCCGTGATCTTGTCGGCCTCGAGCCGGAGCACGTGGCCGAGGATGTCGCCGTTCCCCTCCCCCTTGAGATTCCAGTAGGCGTGGTTGGTCAGGTTGATGGGCGTCTTCTTGTCGGTCTCGGCCTCATAGCTGATCGTCAGCTCATCGGTGTTCGTCAACGCGTAGACGACCGTGACCGAGAGGTTGCCGGGATAGCCCTCCTCCATATCCTTGCTCAGGTAGTTCAGCTTGACACCGACGCCGCCGGCCGATTGGACCGGCTCGGGTTTCCAGACGACCTTGTCAAAGCCCTTGAGCCCGCCGTGCAGGCTGTTGCCGTTGTTGTTCAGGGCCAGCGAGTATTCGATCCCGTCGAGGCTGAACCGGCCCCTGGCGATCCGGTTGGCATAACGGCCGACGATGACGCCGAAATACGGATGGGTCCCGAGATATCCCTCGAGGTCGTCGAAGCCGAGGTTGACGTCGGCGAACGCGCCGTTCCGGTCCGGCAGACGGAGGGAAACCAGGGTCGCCCCGTAGGTCATGACCCGGGCCTCTATCCCGGACCTGTTGGTTAGGGTGTAGATGTCGACGGCCGTGCCGTCGACGAGACGTCCGAAAAGCTTCATGGTCGCCTATCTTTTATCGTAAAACCGGGCCTATTTCAACAATGAGCCCGGCGATCCCGCGCGACGAGTTTGGAACGATTGACCCCCGTCCTCGCGTATGATATCTAATGATAAAAGGCATGGTCGGGACAACTCTCAAGCACTACCGGGTCGAAACCCAGCTCGGCAAGGGCGGCATGGGCGTCGTCTACCGGGCCCGGGACACCCGCCTCGACCGCCTGGTGGCCCTCAAGACGATCACGCCCGGCCTCGTCGCCAATCCCGAGAGACGGAGCCGTCTCCTCCTCGAGGCCCGGTCGGCCGCGGCCATCTCCCATCCGGCCATCGCCCAGGTCTACGACATCGACGAAGTCGACGGCATCCTGTTCATCGCCATGGAATACGTCGACGGCCGGACCGTCAGCAAGCTCATCGCCGACGGCGAGCTCGACCTCCTGGGGGCGATCGAGATCGCCCTCCAGATCTCCGAGGGCCTGGCCAAGGCCCACGATGCGGGCATCCTCCACCGCGACATCAAGTCCGACAACATCATGGTCACGCGGGACGGCCACGCCAAACTCCTCGACTTCGGCCTGGCCAAATTGCTCGAGCCCGGCGCCGAGGAGCCCGCGGCGCCCGCCGACCTCTCCCGGACCCTGACCCGCGGCCGGGCCCAGACGATCCCCGGGGCGGTGATGGGCACGCTCAGCTACATGAGCCCCGAGCAGGCTCGCGGGAAGGAGCTCGACCGCCGCAGCGACATCTTCTCCCTCGGCACCGTCCTCTACGAGATGGTCACCTCGGAGCTTCCGTTCAAGGGCGAAACCCCCCTCGACACGATGCACGCCATCGCCTACGAAGAAGCCCGGCCGGTGACCATCGTCCGCCGCAACCTCACCCCCGAGCTCCACCGGATCGTCTTCCGCTGCCTCCGCAAGAACCCGGACGACCGCTATCCCGACGCCCACGCCCTGGCCGCCGACCTGCGGCATCTGAAGCACGACATCGAAACCGGCACCAGCACAAAGCTCCCCGCCTCGGCCCGCCTGCGCAACTGGGCCGAATGGCTCAAAACCTCGTTCCCGGGCGGCTACAAGGGGCTGGCCATCCTGGCCGGGGCCGTCGCCCTGGCCGCCGTGCTGGTGGCCGTGAATTTCAACTGGGGCGGTCTGATCGGCCCGGCTTTCATCGCCCTCTTCTTCTACCGCTTCGTCCGCAACCGAAAGAAGCGGCTCCTGGCCGCGTTCACGAAGAAGATCGCCAAGTTCCCCGAGGTCCGCCTCGTCGTCGTCCGCGAGAACCGCGTGACCGTCGTCCTGGACAAGGCCCCGGCCAAGGTCTACATCCGCATCACCGCGCTCGTCGAGGAGCTCAACCGGAGTCTCTTCATCGGCAAGGACGTTACGGCCGAGGTCAAGTCGGAGATCCCGGAGGACGAAGTCCAGGCGATGCTGCGGCAGGTCGGTGTCGTCTACGCGCGCGAGGAGGCGCTCCCCGGCGCCGGCCGGAAAGCCGCGAAGTCCTAGCGCGGATCTTTCTTTTTCAGCTCGTCGACCTTCTTCCTGACCTGGGGCTGGTCCGGGCTGAGTTCGAGCGATTTTTCGAAGGCCGCCAGGGCCTCTTTGGTCTTTCCCCAGCCCTCGTAGCACTCCCCGACCGAGTTCAGGAGGACGGCGTTGACGCCGTAATGGGCGCCGGCCTGGTCGAGGAGCTCGACGGCGCGGCCGAACTCGCCCGTCCTTTTCAGGGCCTCCGCGGCCAGGATATGGGTCTCGTACTTCGCCGTCTTTTGCGGACCGACGAAGGGGGCGAGGGTCCTCACGGCGGCCGCGGCGTCGGCGAGGGCGAGATACGCCCTGGCCAGACTCGCCGCCGTGTTCTCCGAATCCGGCTTCCTTTGGAAGGCCCTCTCCAGGGAGTCGCGCGACTCCTGGTAGCGGCCGAGGTTGAAGAGCTGGGCGCCCATGATCTCCGGATAGACGGGGTCCCCGGCGTCGGGCAGGACCCGGGAGGAGAACCAGGGCCGGGGGACGGCCTCGGCGAAGGTCAGGTCGAACTCGTCCGAGGCCGACACGATCTCGGCGCCGGCGCTCGCGAGCGAGATCCGGACCGTGTAATGGGCGGGCGGGAAGTCGGCCAGGGGCACTTCTTCGAGGACGTTGGGCAGATCGGCGTACTCCGCGGGTTTCCGGCGGATATCCCGGAAAAGCCGGCCGTCCTTGAGGAATTCGATCCTGACCTCGCCGCCGGCGGCGAGCTCTTCGGCCAGGTTGTTGAGCTGGAAAGCGACGGCCAGCGTTTCCTGCCGGGCGAAGACGCGGTTCGGCTGGCAATAGATCTGGTAGGGCCCGATGCGGAAGGCTTTCATCCGGCGGGCCGCAGGCTCCAGGTGGACGGCCCGGTAGCCGAGAAGCGGCTGGGTCATCTGGACGGCCGTTCCCGCCAGGGGGATGCGCAGACTCTTTTCGACGGACGTGAACTCCTTCGAAGCCTCGTTCTTGATCAGGACGGAAAGACTGTAGTCCCCTCCGACGAGCGGGAAAAGATCCTGGTAATCGAACGGGACCCGGCTGGCGTCGTTCATCTCGTCCGCGGTCAGGTTCAGGGCGACGGTCTTGTCGAACTGGTGGACGAGGCGCCCGTCGGCGGTCGTGACCCGGCCGTTGACCTTGAGCGTCGTGTAGAACTTGCTTTCGTACTGGTTCACCGACAGCCGCCGGGGCTCGACGGCGTAATGGACGAAGTAGGAGCCCGAGGGGTCCCGGAAAACCTTGATGAGGCTGTCGCTGTCGAGGTAGTTCGCGGTGTATTCGACCTCGACAAGGTCCTTGTACTGGAGGAACTTCTGGGCGTACTTCGCCTCGACGCCGCGGGCCGGGGCGGATTCGACCCGCTGGATGAGGAGGTCGGAGGACATCGACGGCCGGCCGTAGATCGTCCCGGTCTCCCCGGGAACGAGGGAGAGCGAGACCGCGGCCAGCTCCGGCTCGACTTCGCGGAGCTTTTCGTAGGCCGTCTCGTAATCCGGGCCGCCGAAATAGCCGGAGAGCAGGGCTTGGGGCCCGTCGCCGACCGGGCTGTAGAGCCGGTATTCGCCGTGGCCGCCTTCCCTGAAGAAGACGAGGTTGAAGGCCGCCGGAAGCCCGAGGTCCGTTTTCCCCTGGTAGAACCAGATCTCGGCGTCGTAGGTCGAGGATTTCCCCACGAACCTTTGGATCTCCCTCGGCTCCCCCAGGATGAT
>MEYF01000077.1:4856-5147 GCA_001775755.1 Candidatus Aminicenantes bacterium RBG_19FT_COMBO_65_30
CGGAAGTGCTCGGTCTTGAATTCGTTCTCCGCGTTCCCGGGCGTCGGATCGCGCTGTTTCCAGAAGGCCTCGATGAACAGGTCGCGCTCCCGGTCGGTCTGGAGTTTTAAGAAGACCTCCCTTTCCATGGGCGCGATGATGTGGACGACCTCTTCCTCGAGCCACTTCTTGTGGGACTCGGGGAGCTTCGGCTTCTCGCCCTTCTGGCCGGCGGAAGCGGCCGTCGCGACGAGGAGAGAGGCGAGCAGGACGGAGACAAGAACGGCCGCGGTCCGTTTCGTTTTCATGGCC
>MEYF01000077.1:5167-16765 GCA_001775755.1 Candidatus Aminicenantes bacterium RBG_19FT_COMBO_65_30
AGCCACATCTCGTCCTGAGACGGACGAGGCCCCGAGCGTCGGTTTCGTAGGTGTGGACGGCATATTCCTTGCGATAGACGAGCTCGGTCATGACCGCATTATATACCAAACCTCAGACGTGCCGCTTCGATTCGCCGAGCAGGCGGTCGATCTCGACGGGACGCCCGGTCCGGATGGATTCGAAGCAGGCGTCGATGACATGCATGTTGTCGAGGGCGTCGGCGGCGGGATAGAGGAACGGCGTCTTTCCGAGGACGGCGTCACCGAAGTGCTCGGCCATCAGGGTGAACATGTCGGCCCGCGGGATCCGCACCGCCTCTTTCGCGTCGCCCCGGACGATCTCGATCGCGGTGTCGAAATCCTTGGCCGAAAAGGCCCGGTCGAGGCCAAGCGTGCCTTCCGCCCCGACGACGAGGAGCCGGCTCTGGAAGTGCGCTTCGAAGCTCGAGTCGCAATAGGCGAATCGGCCGCCGGGGAATTCGAGGATCGCGGCCGTCGTCATGTCCACGCCCGTCGCGGGGTCGATGCGGGCGGCGGCGAAGGCCGAAACGGGTTCCGCGCCGAAGACGAGGCGCGCCGCGCTCAAGGTATAGCAACCGACGTCGTAGAGGGCCCCGCCGCCCATAGCCGGGAACCAGCGGTAGTTGTCGCTATCCCGCTCGAAGCGGAAGGTGAAGGAGGAGTGGATGGCCCGGACCTCGCCGATCGTCCCCTGCCGGATGAGCGTGAGGGTCTTCTCGATCTGGGGATGGAACTTGTACATGAAGCCTTCCATCAACAGGACGCCGCCCGCCTCCGCCGCTTCGATCATCCGTCGCACCTCTCCGGCGTTCATGGCCATAGGCTTCTCGCAGAGGACGTGTTTCCCGGCCCGCATGGCCCGGATGGACCACTCGGCGTGGAGGTCGTTCGGAAGGGGGTTGTAGACCGCGTCGATGGCCGGGTCCTCGATGAGCTCCTGATAGGTCCGGTGGGACCGCAGGAAGCCGAACCGGCCCGCCCACGCCTTAGCCCGGACTTCGTCCCTGGCCGCGATCCCGGCCAGGACGCCGTTGCGCGATCCGCGGACGGCCGGGATGAAGGCCTTCTCGGCGATCCCCGCGCAACCCAGGATGCCCCAGTTGACCTTCCGGTCCATGGTCGTCCTCCGCCCCACCGGCTCCGGAGGCCGGTCAGATTTTTTGCAGCTTCTTGACGAAGGCCGGATCGACATCGCAGCCGAGGCCCGGTTTCTCGGGAAGCGTCAGCGTTCCCGCCTTGACCGTCATCCCGTCGACGATCGGGTCCTCGACGTGCTCGGAATTCCCGTCGAGGTCGGCGTAGACGATGTTGGCCTGCGAGGCGACGACGTGGGCCGCCGCCGTCAAGGCCAGCTTCGACTCGAGCATGCAGCCGACCATGCAGCGCATGTTGGCCGCGTCGGCGATGTGGGCGATGCGGATGGAGTTGAGCAAGCCGCCGGCCTTCATGACCTTGATGTTGAACGTGTCGCAGGCCTCGGCCCGGATGAGCTTGATCGCGTCGGCCGGCCCGAACAAGGCCTCGTCGGCCATGATGGCGATGGGGCTCAGAGAGCGGACGGACCTGAGCCCGGCGGTGTCCGAGGCGAGGACGGGCTGTTCACAGAACTCGATCCCGAGCGGTTCCATCTTGCGCAGGGCGTAGACGGCCTGGGGCACGGTCCAGCCCTGGTTGGCGTCGATACGGATGGCGACCTTGGGGCCGACGGCGGCGCGGATGGCCGAAAGCCGGGCGAAGTCCTCGTCCGGTTCGAGCCCGACTTTGACCTTGAGCGTCTTGTAGCCCATGTCGGCGTACTTCTTGGACTCGGCCGTCATGTTCTCCAGCGTGTCGAGGCTGGTCGTGATGTCGGTTTCAAAGACGTTCTTCGTCCCGCCGAGGAGCCGGAAGAGCGGCAGGCCGGCGACCTTGCCCAGGATGTCGTGAAGGGCCATGTCGAACGCGGCCACGGCGCTTGGGTTGGAGTGGACGAGGGGGCCGATCTCGCGGAGGAGTCCGTCGATCGCGAGCGGGTCCTTTCCTATGAGCAAGTCGCGGATGCTGCGGGCGGCGGCGGCGTTGGTCGCCTGGGTCTCGCCGGTGATGGGCGGGAAGGGACAGGCCTCGCCGAGGCCGATGACCCCCTGATCGGTCCGGATGCGGACGAGCAGGTCGTTGGCCGCCTTCATCTCGCCGATGGCGATCCGGAAGGGGGACGCGAGCGGGATGTCGAAGAGAAAGATCTCGATGTCGGTGATCTTGAGCTTCTTGGCGGCGGCGCGGGCATCCTCGAGGGCTTTCGAGGGCAAGCCGTAGGCTTTCGAGCCGGCGGCCAGGGCCCCCAGGCCGAGCATTTTCAGGAATCCTTTGCGGGACAGGCTCATCGTTCCTCCTCACTCATCGTCAGGCGGTGCCGGCCTTCATTCTATATAGCGGGCAGAGTAATTGACAAGAGGAACCTTCACCGCGGGATCGATACGACGGTGTCCTCGGCCGGGACGGGCGGATGGTGCATGTCAGCCCTCGCCGCTGCGGCCGCGGTTGCCGCGGGCGAGCGAGGCGAAGATCCCGGCGGCGCAGAGAAGGGCGTAAAAAACGAAGGCGATGCGGACGCTGCGCAGAAAGAGCGGGTAGACGGAGGGCTGGATGGGCGCCCGGCCCATGACCAGGGCGAAGATCATCATCGTGATCCCGGCGCTCAGCATCTGGCCGGAGAGGCGCATGGTCCCGAGCGCGGCCGAGGCGATGCCGAGGTGCCGCTTCTCGACCGAGCACATGACCGCGTTCGTGTTCGGGGAAGAGAAGAGCCCGAAGCCGAGGCCGAGGCAGATGAGGCTCGCGACGATGAAGCCGAAACCGGTCGCGCTCCGGAGGAACGAGAAAAGGACGAGACCGCTGGCCGAGAGGGCCATGCCGAGCGAGGCGATGAGCCGCGGCTCGGAGCGGTCCGAGAGCTTCCCGGCGAATGGCGAGGCGAGGGCCATGACGATCGGTTGGGCGACCAGGATGAGTCCGGCCTTTTGCGGCGGCAGGCCCTTGATGTACTGGAGATAGAGGCTCATCAGGAAGGCGACGGCCGAGGTGGCGCTGTAGTTGATGAGCGCGGCCAGGTTGGAGAAGGCGAAGATCCGGTTGTGGCGGAAAAGGCGGAGGTCGAGAAGCGGCGTCCGGGCCCGGAGCTCGAAGAGGACGAAGCCGGCCAGGGCCAGGACGCCGGCGGCGGTGAGCGAGACGCCGAGGAGCGAGGGCAGGCGGGAGAAGCCGTACATCAGGGCGACGAGGCCGGAACCGAAAATGACCGATCCTTTGAGGTCGAAGCCCTCGCCGCGGGCGTCGGCCCACTCGCCTTTGAGCCGCAGGAGCGTCAGGGCCAAGGCCGCGGCGGCGATGGGCATGGTCGCCCAAAAGACGCTCCGCCAGCCCCAGGCGTGGACGAGAAACCCGCCCAGGACAGGTCCGAGGGAGAGCCCGGTGTAAACGGCCGCCGTGTTCAGCCCGAGGGCGCGGCCGCGCTCGCCGGGCGGATAGACCGAGGTCAGGATGGCGACGCCCGTGCCGAAGATCATGGCCCCGCCGATCCCCTGGACGGCGCGGCCGAGAATGAGAAAAAGGGCGGACGGGGCCAGGGCGGCCAGAGCGGTCCCGACGATGTTGACGCCGATGCCCAGGGCGAAGATCCTCTTCCGGCCGACGAGGTCGGCCAGACGGCCGAAGGGCACGAGGAACATGGCCGCGGCAAGCATGTAGGCGGTGACGACCCAGCCGATGGCCACGGCACTCAGCCCAAATTCCTTGGCGATAAAGGGCATGGCCACGTTGATGCCCGAGCCCATGAACGGGGTCAGGAACGAGGAGGTCATCGACACGGCCAGGGCCGTCCGCCGGAGGGATCCATCGGGGGTCGGCGCAGATCCGGTCGTGTCCATGTCGCGGGTCATTATATCTCAGCCTCTAGCGGCGAAGGAAGCGGCGGAGGTAGTCGCTGGTCTCGGTTAGGCCGAGCAGGCGCGAAAAGGCGTAGAAAACGGCGAGCCCGATGAGCCCGCAGACGATGACGCTCGCCACGGTCGCTAAAAAGGACGTTCCGAGCTCCCCGGCGATGAGACGGTTCCCTAGCCAGGCGGCTCCCCCGCCGGCAACCGAAGCGACGGCGAGTCTCCCGGCATAGGCCGCGAGCGGTCCGAACTCGACGCCGCCGACCTTGCGCGGCAGACGGGCATAGAGGATCCCCACGTTGAGGGCCGCAGCCAGGGTCGTCGAGAGCGGAAAGGCCATGAATCCCAAGACCCACATCAGCGTGGCGTTGAGGACGAGGTTGAGGCCGATCGAGCAGAAGCTCGCGTACATGGGCGTCCTGGCGTCCTTGTAGGCGTAGAAGACCGCCGCGACGTTCCGAAGCGTGGACATGAACGGGATGCCCAGCGCGTAGAGGATGAGGGCGCCGGCCACGGCCAGCGTGTCGGCCGTCGTGAAATGCCCCCGCTCGTAGATGGCCCGGGTGACGGGGACGGCGAGAAAGGCGATGAGCGCCGAAGTGGGCACGGTCAGGAAGAGGACCATCTTCAGGGAATCGGTGAGCGTCGAGCGGACCGCCGCGGTGTCGTTCTCGAGAACGAGCTTCGACAACGAAGGCAGGGCGACCGTTCCGACGGCGATGCCGAAGAGCCCGAGCGGCAGGTGCATGATCCTGAAAGCGTAGTTGAGCCAGCTGACGCTGCCCTCGGCCAGCGGGGTGACGAGGATCGTATTGACGAGGACGTTGATCCGTGTCCCCGCCAGCCCGATGGCGACCGGGACGAAAAGGGCCATGACCCGGCGGAACTCCGGATCGCGGAAGCTCAGGACGGGGCTCCAGCGGAAGCCCTTGCGCCGGAGACGCGGCACCTGGACGAGGAACTGCATCAGTCCGCCGATGAGGACGCCGACGGCCATGCCGAAGATGGGCTCCTTGCCGCGCGACACGTACCAGCCGTAGGTCAGGAGCGGGAAGAGGATGGAGAAGAGGTTGAAGACCGCCGGGGCCACGGAGGGCAGGAAAAAGGACCGTTCCGTGTTGAGATAGCTCATGGCCCAGGCGCCCAGGCTGACGAAGAGCAGGAAGGGGAAGAGGACGGCCGTCAGTTGGGCCGTCAGGTCGATCTTGCCCGGCACGCGGCCGAAGCCGAAGGCGATGAGCTTGGCCAGATACGGCGCCAGGAAAAGCCCGGCGATCGACACGAGCCCCGTCACGACGAAAAGGACGTTGAAGATGTTGGAGGCCAGACGGTTCTGGGCCTCCTTGCCCTTGGCTTTTTCGGCTGTGAGGACGGGGACGAAAGCGGCCGAGAGCGCAGTCTCGGCGAAGAGGTCGCGCAGGAGGTTCGGGACGCGGAAGGCCACGTTGAAGGCGTCCGTGGCCGCGCCGACGCCGAAAAGGTGGGCGAAGACGGACTCGCGGAGAAGCCCCATGACCCGGCTGACGGCCGTGCCGGCGGTGAAGGAGCGGACGCCCCTGGCGATATCTTCCACTACAGGCCTCTTCGCCGGCCTATCTTATCGCTTTTCCGGAGGAGTTCTCAATCGTCACTTGGAAAATTCGGCCGCCAGGATCCAATAAGGGTCGACCTTGGGGTGTTCGAGGACACGCTCGCCCGCTCGTCCGATGATCTTCATGCCCTCCGCGGCCGACACGACTTCGCCGGCGACCGCCGCGAGGATCCCCTGGTCCTGCAAGGCCCCGATCAGGCCATTCGTGTCCTTCCTGTCCGCCATAGCGATGAGCGTGCCTTCGCTGATAGCGGAAAAGGGGTCGAAACGGAACAGGTCGGCCGTCTTGCGGATCACCGGCTGGACGGGTATGGCCTCTTCCTCGACCCGCAGGCCGTAGCCGCCCGCCCGAGCCATTTCGTAGAGGCCTCCCCAGACGCCGCATTCCGTGGCGTCGTGCATGACGTGGACACCGCGGAACTTGCGGGCGACGGCGCAGTCTTCCAAGACCGACATCTGGGAAAAAACCGCCGCCGCGTCTTTCTGAAAGGACTCTCCTCCAGCGGCGATGAACTTCTCCGGGAAAAGGACGGCCAGGAGCCCCGTTGTTTCAATGGCCGGACCCTTGGTGATGACGACGCGGTCCCCCTTTTTAACCCGGTCGGGGCCGCGGAGATCGCGCTTGCCCCCGACGGCGATCGACGTCGCCCCGCCGACCATGGGATAGCTGCATCCGGTGTACCGCGCCGTGTGCCCGGTGATGACGCTGATCCCGTATTTCACGGCCTCGGCGTGGACCGTCTCCCACAACTCCTCGAGCTCGGACTCCGTGATCTCGGGCGGGAGGTTCAGGTCGATCGTGAGGTAACGGGGCTCGAGTCCGGAGACGGCGACGTCGCAGAAGACGATGTGGAAGCCGAACCAGGCGGCCTTTGAAAAGCCGAAGGAGGGGACGATGAAAAAGGGATCGGTCGAAAAAGCCATGTACCGGCCGCCGACGCGAATGACGCCGTAGTCGACGCCGTGCCGCGGTCCGATGACGACGTCCGGGCTTCCGGCGCCAAGTTGAGGATAGATGACCCGGTCGAAAAAGGCGGGATGGATCTTGCCGAGTTCGGGAAGCTTGTCTTCGCTCATGGTTTATCTTTCCGCAACCCGAATTCATTATTCACAATCAGGCCGGAAAATCAAATCGACGGGGAGAAATACTTCCTCTTGAAGTAGAGCGCCACGTTGACCAGGCCGATCATGACCGGCACTTCGACGAGCGGACCGATGACCGCCGCGAAGGCCTCGCCCGAGTTGATGCCGAAGACGGCCACGGCCACGGCAATGGCCAGCTCGAAGTTATTGCTGGCCGCCGTGAACGACAGCGTCGCCGCTTTGGGATAATCCGCGCCCGCCTTGCGGCTCATGAAGAACGAGGCGAGGAACATAACCACGAAATAAATGAGGAGCGGCACGGCGATGCGCAGGACGTCGAGCGGGATCTTGACGATGAACTCGCCCTTGAGCGAGAACATGACGACGATGGTGAAAAGGAGCGCGATGAGCGTGATGGGGCTGATGCGCGGGATGAACTTCGTCTCGTACCAGGTCCGCCCCTTGAGCTTGAGCAGGCTGAAGCGCGTGATAAGCCCGGCCAGGAAGGGAATGCCGAGATAGATGAAGACGCTCTCGGCGATCTGGCGCATGGTGATATTGACCGCCGTCCCCTTGAGTCCGAGCCAGGTCGGGAAGACGGTGATGAAGACGTAGGCGTAGACCGAAAAAAACAGGACCTGAAAGATCGAGTTGAAGGCGACCAGCCCGGCCGCGTATTCCCGGTCCCCCTGGGCCAGGTCGTTCCAGACGATGACCATGGCGATGCAGCGGGCCAGCCCGATCATGATCAGGCCGTACATGTATTCGGGCTTGTCACGGAGGAAGATGACGGCCAGGGCAAACATCAGGAGCGGCCCGATGATCCAGTTCTGGACGAGAGAGAGCGAGAGGATCTTGACGTTCTTGAAGACGTCCCCGAGCTCCTCGTATTTGACCTTGGCCAGGGGCGGGTACATCATCAGGATGAGGCCGATGGCGATGGGGATGTTGGTCGTTCCGGACTGGAACTGGTTGATGAAGCCGACGACGGCCGGGACGAAGTAGCCCAGCCCGACGCCGATGGCCATGGCCAGGAAGATCCACAGGGTCAGGTAGCGGTCGAGGAATTTGAGTCTCGGGTTTCCGGGGGTCATGCGCGGTCTCCTTTCACCTTATTCAGCTCCGGAACAAAAAGTACAATCCGATGCCTATGATCAGGACACCGGCGACCTTCTGGAGCACGCCGTGGGCCCGCCGAAGGCCTTTCGATTCGAGCAGGCCCTTCGCCGCACCGACCGATGTCCCGGCGACGAGCACCAGGGCCGAATGCCCCAGCGCATAGACGAAGAGCAGCAAGCCCCCGTAAATGACGTTCCCTTTCTCGGCCACGAAGGCCAGGAGCACGGCCAGGATGGGGACGGCGCACGGCGTCGAGACCACGCCGAAAAGCAGGCCCAGCAGGAAGGCTCCGACATACCCTTGCTTTTTAACCCTTAGGCCGGCTGGCACGGGGAAGTTCAGTTTGAGGACCCCGAGCAGGTGGAGCCCCATCAGCAGACAGACCCCCGCGACGAGATACTTCCAGAAATGGCCGACGTTCCCGAACATCCGTCCCATAAGAGCGGAGATGAGCCCGAGCACCGTAAAGGTGATGGCCAAGCCCAGTACGAAAAAGAGCGAGAAGACAAGGGAGCGTTTGAGCGTCGTCGTCTCCTTGTTTCCGGCTACGACGCCCATCAAGAGCGGGATCATAGCCAGAACGCAGGGGTTCAGGGCGGTCGTCACGCCTCCCAAAAAGACTGCGACGATGGCCAGCCACGGGCTATGCTGGAGGAGCGCGGAAATGTCGCCGAAGAGGCTTTGCATCGCGTCTCAGCTCACTGGATGCCGTGCTTCTTCAAGAGCTCGAGGATCTCCTCCTTGGGGAAGAGCCCGACATGGCGGGCGATCTCCTGGCCCTTCTGATCGAGGAAGACCTGGGTCGGGATGAGCTGGATGCGGTATTTCATGGCCGGCGCAGGATCCTTCCAGACATCGTAAAAGATGACCTGGACCCGGTCGGGGAAGGCCGCGGCGATCTCCCTCATGATCGGCTGCATCTTCTTGCAGGGGATGCACGTGTCGGCGCCGAGCTCGAGGAACGTGACCTGAAACTTGGAAAAGTCGATGTCCAGCCGGTTCGTGACCAGGACTTCGCCCTTGACCGAAAAGATCGGAGGCTGGGGCTGGCCGGCCGGCCCAGCCTGCGTGGCCGGCGGCGATGGAGAGGAGGGCTCGCGGTCGGCGAGGGATTCGTTCCCACATCCAATCGCCAGGATCATGGCAAAGACCGAGGCCATGAGTGCAATGCTATTTCTGTGCATAAATTAGACTCCTTGCTTCTACGAATTTCATCAGTCCGCTGCTGAGGAGGATGGCCGGGATCATCAAGGCTATGTCAGCCTGCCGCTTCCTGGATCCAGGCCTTGATCTCTTCGAGGCGCGGGATCCTGCCCGAGCACGCGACCTTGCCGTCGATCACCAGCCCCGGCGTGCCGAGGATGTTGAACTCCATGATCTTTTTGATGTCAGAGACCTTCTCCACGTCCGCGGCGAGCCCGAGCTCGGCCAGGGCGTTGATGGTCCTTTTCTCGACCTCGTGGCAGCGCGGGCAGCCCGGTCCCAAAACGATGATCTTCATTTCATTCCTCCTTTACGATTTCTTGGACGAGCCATCTGTCAGTCCCCCTTCACATTCGCCGGCGACGCCTCGGGCCGGTTCCCGCCACGTTTACTCATCTGCCACAACCCCACAGCCAGCAGGGCCAGGAAGATCAGGAGGTACAGAGCCATCGTCCCAAGGTTCGCCCCGTCCTTGAGAGCGCCATAGATCAGGCCGGCTATCGTGCTGAAGAGGGCGACCCAGAACACGTAGACCCAGGCCTTGGCCTTCCCGATGATGGCCGAGATCATGAGGATGCTCTGCAGGCTCAGCTCGGGGTCGGCCATGAGATAGGCCAGGAGCGGGCCGCGGTGCATCCCGAGGCTCAGGAACATCTTGGCGATCGGGACCTCGACGAGCGTCGGGAAGTACATGAACACGCCGAAGAGGACGCCGGCCATATTCCCCAGAAGAGTGTTCCGCCCGGCCAGGGCCTTTATCCACTCGGGACGGATGAGCTCCCGGATAACGCCGACGAAAAACACGCCGACGACGAGCAGCGGGAAGATCTGCTTGATGAAGCGCCAGGATTCCCAGAGGAAATCGCGGACCTCGTCTTGGGTCAGCCACTTGCGGGCGATATACGCCAGCAGGATCACGGACAGAATGACCCCGAACATCTTGCCCGTGAACAGGATGTCCAACCCGGCGGCGTGCGCCGTCATCCCGGCCGAGGCGACGAGGAGCGTGAGGACGACCAGGCCCACAGAAACCCACGTCCAGCGGTTGAAGCCCTCGGAGATCTTCCCCAGTCCCCGCCAGGAGACGAAGGCGATCAAAAAGAGAAGTCCGATCAGGATAGCCCCCTGGACGGATACGCCCTCCTGGCCCTTAGCGGTGTCGACGGGAACGATCCTGGTCAAGAACTCCTGAAAACGATCAAGGCCGGAAGTGGGCAACGTGATCTTCCCGTATGAGTTCGTCAGGAGGCCGATCTTGAGCGTGCCCGACAGGAGCAGGGCGACCAGAACGAGCAGAAAGCCGAGAGGCGCCCGGCGCAGAACCGCCTTCCCCGCGAACATCGTATCGGCCTTCTCATCATGGGCCACGTCCGAACGGCGGAAGATGAGGGCCATGATCATCCCGATGCTGATGCCGAAGACGAGAGAGAGGAAGAGGCGGGCGAAAGCCAGGTCCGCCCCGATCATGCCGCCGGTATAGATCAGGGCCAGGATGTTGGCCGCAGGCGCGAAGAAGAGGAATGTGATCGCCGGGCCCAGCCCTGCGCCCTTCCTGTAGATGCCCGCGAAAAGCGGCACGATCGTACAGGAGCAGACCGAGAGGACGGAGCCAGCCAGCGCGGCCGCAGGATAGGAGACGTATTTAGGGGCATTCCGGCCCAGGAAGCGGGTGACCGATTCCTTCGGGATCAGGGCCGTCATGGCCCCGGCGATGAAGAACGCGGGCACCAGACAGAGCAACACATGGGCGGCCAGATAGGCGGCCAGGTTGCCCAGGCCGCTCTGAAGGAGCTTCAATAAGACACCAAGTATGTCCATTCAGCTTTCCTTGTCTTACATTCCAACGGCGGCCGGTCAATTCCCCCGGACCAACTCTTCCTCGATCCACTTCTTTATCTCATCCCGGGTCCTTCTGAAGCACGCCAGGACCTCCTCGTCCGTCCCCGTACAGGCCGCCGGATCGTCGAAGGCGTGATGAATGTATTCCTTCCCGCCGGGGAAGAACGGACAGTCCGTCTGTTTTTCATCGCAGACCATGACGACATAGTCGAAGCGGCGCCCCTCGAACACGTCGATGCTCTTCGAGTGATGGCCGCTGATATCGATGCCGATCTCGGCCATGGCCTTGATCGCGCCGGGGTGGACGCGCGTCGCCGTCGTCCCGCCGCTCACGGCCTCGAACCGGTCGGCGTAAAGCGAGTTGATCAGCCCTTCGGCGATCTGGGACCGGGCAGAATTGTGAACGCAGATGAAGAGGATCGTCTTTTTCATTGTCCCTCCGGACGCGGGCCCGCTTCACAGACGCGGCCGCGGAGATTTTCCTTGACGCAGGCCTCGAGCTTGCGGGCGTCCCCGGCCGCCTCGGCCGCGCCCTCGATCCGTTCCCGGAGCGCGCCGGCGAAGAGGTCCCCGATGAGGCCGCGCGCGGCCGCCGGGATCCTGTAGATGATCCACCGGCCTTCGCGGACGTCCTCGGCGATGCCGGCGTCGCGGAGGACGCGCATGTGGTGGGAGACCCGCGACTGTTCCATCCCCAGGACGAACATGATCTCGCAAACGCAGAGCTCGCGGCGCCGGAGGAGGAGCATGATCCGCAGGCGCGTCGGGTCGGCCAGGGCCTTGAAGACCTTGACGATGTCGTTTATGGGCATTGGATGATCCCCTGGG
>MEYF01000077.1:16876-17989 GCA_001775755.1 Candidatus Aminicenantes bacterium RBG_19FT_COMBO_65_30
CGTAGGCCTTCGAGTTCCAGATGTCGAAGAGGTCGCCCGCCCGGACGTCGCCGAAGTCGCAGGATCGGACACGCCGTTCGAGCCCGTAGAGGTAGGTCCTGTGGGAGTGGAGGAGGCCCATGCAGGGGCTGACCTCGCCGTCCCAGCGGACGAAGGACGCTCGCTCGTGGACGAACCGGCAGCGCCTGGCGTCGACGGCGACCCGGTTGCCCATGAAGGTCAGGTTCTCGAAACCCTGGAACAGGCTGAAAAGCGTCTCCTTGGTCGTGTTGTTGACGTCGATGCGCGGCAGGCTGAGCTCGGTCTTGCCCGGGGCGAAGGTGAACGTTTCGAGGGTCAGCGTCTGGAGGCAAAGCATTTCTTTTTCCATCGCCTCGCTGTACGGCAGGACGTGGCTGACGAGGATGCGGCGCGCGCCGACCGACCGGGCCAGGCGGTCGAGGTGCTTGACATCGCGGAGGTTCGTCTTCATGACGACGAAGGCGATGCCGATCTCGATCCAGTGACCGTCCCGTCCGTTGGCGCGGCCGAGGCGTTCGACGTTCTTGAGGACGAGGGGGAAGCTCGCCCCCTCGCGGATCGTCTCGAAGCTCTCTTCGGTCGTCCCGTCGAGGGAGATCCAGAGCATGTCGAGGCGCTCCCGGAGGAGGCCCTCGATAAGGGCGTCGTCGAGGAGGGTCGCGTTGGTCGTCATCTCGGCTCGAAGGCCCGAGGCTTTGGCGGCGCGGATCATATCGAGGATGCGGGGATGGGCAGTCGGCTCGCCGAAGCCGCCGAACATGACCGTCTCGAGATGGGGGAAGCGGGCGTGCTGCCCGGCCAGCCTGTCGAAAGTCGTCCAGTCCATGTCGCCCATGGGTTCGTCCCACGTATTGCGGATGCAGGTCCGGCAGGCGAGGTTGCAGCGCGAGGTGGGTTCGATATAGAGGCGGTTCAGGCTGTGGATGTTGGGCAGGATCTCGACGCGTCCCCGGTCGGCGATGACCTCGAGGCTGGCGCCGGGGGTGAGGCCAAGCCTTTTCTCGAGTTCCGGCGGGACGATGAGCTTGTTTTCCTCGACGCGGAGCTCGTGGACGTCCCTGGCCGGGGTTTTTCGGCCGACGGCGAGGCCTT
>MEYF01000077.1:18006-22009 GCA_001775755.1 Candidatus Aminicenantes bacterium RBG_19FT_COMBO_65_30
CCGCTCCGGCATGCTCAAAGCGAACTTTTTCTCACTCATGGCATCAATATATGAAGATATATTCATATATCAAGCCTTCCAGTGTGTCAAGGGACAAGGGGCGTCAATTAATCGTCGTCAGCGGCAGCGGGATTCAACATCCGTTTCTGCGCCTTTTTCTTGGCGTAGGGACGCGGGACGTAGACGCTCTCGCCCGTGACCGGATCCTTGCCCGTATGATACATGCAGGTCGAGCGGGTCATGGGCGTCGGGGTGAAGATCTGGACGCCCTCGACAGGCTTCTCCCCGCTTTTTTCGAGTTCCCGGAGGAAGGTGGCGAGCTCCCGGGCTTCCTTTTCGGTCGTCCCCGGATGGGCGACCATGAAGTAATATTTGAGGTGCTGGGGCCGGCCGGCCAAGCGTCCGCGTCGCGGCGCGCCCCCCCGCTTCCCCGAACCCGCCGGGCCCCTCCCCACGGTCATCTCGGCGAACAGCCGCCGGAACTCATCGAGGCTCCGCCTGCCGCCGCTCTTGTTCATCAGCCGCAGGACGTTATCCGAGACGTGCTCGGGAGCGATTTTCAACAGGCCCGAAACGTGGTGTCTGGACAGCTCCCGGATGTACTCCGGGCTCGCGAGAGCCAGGTCGTAGCGGATGCCGCTCCGGACAAAGACCTTTTTGACACCCGGGACCTTACGGGCGGCGCGCATCAGCCCGACGAGCCTGCGGTGGGCCGCTTCGACGATCCCACGTTTGGCCCGTTCCGGCTTTCTATCCTTTTGGTCGCTTTCCTCTTCCACGTCTCCCTCGCAGCGCACTTCGGCCGCGGCCCGGTCCATGGCGTACATGTTGGCCGTCGGCCCGCCCAGGTCGTCGACGAAGCCGCGCCACTCCGGATGCTTTGTCATCCGCCGGATCTCCTCGAGGATGGAGTCTTCGCTCCGGGAAACGATTCGGTCGCCCTGGTGGAGGGACAGGGCGCAGAAGGAACATCTCCCAACACAGCCCCGGTGGGTCTGGACCGAAAAACGGGCCATGCCGAGCTCGGGAAAGCCCTCCGGGATGCGGCGCGTGAAGGGCAGGCCGTAGACCCGGTCGAGGTCCGCCGGCGTGTAATCCGGAGCTGGATATTGGACGACGAAACGGTTGGCGTGTTTTTGGGCGATCGTCCGCCGGTTCGTGAGGCGCTTCTGGGCCTCGCAGAACTTGTCCTTGTCCGCCTTGACCTGCTCGAACGAGGGAATAACGAGCGCCCCGGCGGGCGCCTCGGCCCGCATGACGCAGGTCCCCCTGATCCCATCGAGGCCTTCGCCCCGGTCGAGCCGCTTGGCGATCTCGACGGCCTGGATCTCGCCCGGCCCGTAGACGAGGATGTCGGCCCGCGTGTCGAGAAGGATAGAGCGGCGGACGTCGTCGCCCCAATAATCGTAGTGGGCGAAGCGCCGGAGGGAGACTTCGATGCCGCCGAGGACGATCCGGGCGCCCTTGTGGAGCTCCCGGATCCGGTTGGCGTAGACGATGACGGCCCGGTCCGGCAGCCGCGACTGGAAGGGCGCGTTCGGGTCGACGGCCCTCTCCCGCTTGAGCGGCGTGTAGTTGACGAGCATGCTGTCGATCGAGCCCGAGGTGATGCCGAAAAAGAGCCGGGGCCGGCCGAGCTTGACGAAATCCTCCTTCCCTTTCCAATCCGGGCATTCGACGACGCCGACCTTGTACCCCTCGGCGTCGAGCACCCGGGCGATCATGCCGACCGGCGACAGCGGGTGGTCCGCGTACGGCTCCCCGCTCACCAGGATGATGTCGAACCCGGTTCCCTTCGCGGCGATCATCGCGCTTATTCTACCCCAATTCGGGGACGCGATAACCATTTCCGAATTTAGATTGGCCGGGCATGCCGGCACGGATGCGGGAAAATCGGAAATGGGTATTGTGTCCCGGAATTCAATCGCGGGGCAGGGCGACGAGGCTGAAGACGGCGTTGGCCAGGAGGATCGCCCCGGCGACGACCATCGGCACATGAAGCCCGGCCCGGAAGCCCAGCCAGGAGAAGGCCAGGGTCCCGGCCATGTGGCCCGACGTCTGGAGGGCGGTCAGGATCCCGGCGCTGCCCCCGATCGTTTTTTTCTCGAACAGACGCGAGATGGTCAGGACGACGAACGCTCCCATGAGCCCGTCCCCGGCCTCGTGCATGAACCGGAACAGGAACGACAGCCTGACGTCGCCCCGGGTCATCAGGATGAGGCCCAGGCCCGAAAGGGTCATGCCCAGAAAAAACAAACGCCGGTTGACCGCGGGGTCGTACTTCAGGCGGCTGACCAGGAAGGCCGACAGGGCGAGCGCCAGGTAGGCCCCGGCGATGTAGAACGCCACGCCGGAATCGGTCAGCCCGAAGCGGGCCCTCAGGAATGGGCCGTAGACGGTCCCCTCGGTTCCCCAGTGGAGGGCCAGGACGAAAAGCAGGACCGAGAAGACGAGCGTCTTCCGGTTGAAGACGCTAAACCGGTAGTCGCGGATGGAAACGGCCGCGAATTTCTCGTTGTCAAAGCCGTGCAAGGCTAGTGTGGTCAGGGCCGTCACCGCCGCGAAGACGAGGAGGAGCGTCCGGAAGCTCGCCGTGCGCGTCAGGAACGCGCCGAAAAAAAGGCCCGCCGGAGGGCCGAGCGAGAGCCAGAAGATATAGAGGCCGTACTTCCGGTTCGGATTCGACTCCGACTCGTCCTTGTAATAGAGGGAGTTGACCGAGACGTTGAGGGCGTTGTTGGCGATCCCGAGCAGGAGGAAGAGAGCGGCCGTGCCGGGGACGCCGCGGACGAAGCCGAGCAGGACGAACAGGGCCGACATCAGGAGAAGCCCGCCGAGAATGACTTTTTTCATCGACAGCCGGTCGTTCGTCCAGCCCGTCGGGAAGGAGAAGACGATGGGCGCGGCAGCGAACAGGGCGACGATGAGGCCGATGGCCAGGCCGTCGAACCCGAGCTCGATGAAGTGGAGCGGAGCCAGGAAAAAGACGGTCGTCACCGTCATCGTCCGGACGAAGTTGAGGGCGTGGATGCGGCGCATCCCCGCCATTATACAGAAAACGAAACCGGGGCGAAAAAAGGGGCGGCGTCGCCGCCGCCCCGTTGATCGTTACAGGAGGACCTAGCCTCAGCGCTTCCTCAGATCGACGTTGCCGCTGAAGCTCTTGAGCTTGACCGTGGCCCCGCCTTTGCCGACCGTGCCGTGGATCTCGCGCGGCGAGATCTTGCCGACGACCTGGATCTCGAAATCGCTGTCGATGCTGCCGCTGAACGTGTTGGCCTCGAAATCAAAGGCCGAGTCGGCCGGGATGGTCATCCGGACGTCGCCGCTGTGGGCCTTGAGCTCGTAGCGGCCGCCCGCCTTGATCTTGCCGGCGTAGGTGATGTTGCCGCTGATGCTCTTGGCGTTGACCGTCATCGCCTCGGAGACGTCGCGGAGGTCGATATCCCCGCTCACGGCCTCGACTTCGACCGAGCCCTTGACCTGGGTCGCCTTGATGTTCCCCGAGACGGCCTTCAGGTAGGCGTCTCCGGCGATGTTCTCCAAAGTCAGGTCGCCGCTGACGAGGTCGACGTCGGCTCCCGCCGCGCCGAGCAGGTCGATGTTGCCGCTGACGCAACCGATCTTGGCTTTCCCGCCGAGGGGCGCGACCCGGACGTCGCCGCTGACGGATTTGAGCTCGACGGCGGCCTGGTCCGGGACCCAGATCTTGTAGTCCACCGAGACGTTGATGGATTTGCCGCCCCAGAAGCCGCCGCTTCGCTTCGGGTATTTCGTCTCGACGCGGACGAGGTCGCCTTCCTTGGTCACCTCGATGGTCACCTCTCCGGCGTTCTCCTTGGCCTTGGCAAGGGTATCCGCCTTCGACGTCTTGAGAGCCTCGATCTTGACCTGGGCGTTCTTCCAGGTCGCGACCTCGATCTGGCCCGAAACGTTGCTCAGATAGAGCTTTCCGTTCACGGCCAGGGCTTCGGTCTTCTCGAATTTCTCCTCGAACTTCTCA
>MEYF01000078.1:0-6581 GCA_001775755.1 Candidatus Aminicenantes bacterium RBG_19FT_COMBO_65_30
ACGATGTACATGTTCTACGTCGCCGTCATCCTCCTCGGCGCCGTCTCCCTCCGGGAGCTCTCCGTCGACCTCCTGCCCGACATCAGCTACCCGCGCCTATCGGTTATCACCAACTACACCGGGGTCGCCCCCGAGGAGGTCGAGACGCTGATCACGGCCCCCCTCGAATCGGCCGTCAGCCGCATCCCCGGCCTCCGCCGCGTCGAATCTGTGTCGAAGGAAGGCGTCTCGCTCCTGACCCTCGAGTTCGACTGGGGGACGGACATGGACTTCACCATGCTCCACACCCGGGAACAGCTCGACAACGCCAAGGACCGCTTCCCCGAGGACGCCGAGAGCCCGACCATCATCCCCCTCGACCCGCAGAGCCGGCCCATCATGACCCTGGCCGTGAGCGGCGATCGGAGCCTCCTCGAGCTCAAGGAGCTGGCCGAGGAGCTCATCAAGCCGCGCCTCGAGCAGATCGAGGGCGTCGGCTCGGCCGAGATCACCGGCGGCGTCGAGCGCGAGATCCAGGTCGAGGCCGACCCGCGCAAGCTCGCCCTCTATGGGCTCACGGTCGAGGACGTCGCCCGCCGCGTCGACGCGTTCAACCGCAACCTCCAGGGCGGGACGATCCGCAAGGGGACGTTCAAGTACGCCCTCCGCATCGTCGGCGAGTTCGAGTCGCTCGACGAGATCGGCGAGATCGGTCTCATGGTCACCAGGGAGGGCGGCGTCGTCCGGCTCCGCGACGTGGCCACGGTCGGCGATTCGATCAAGGAACGTCAGGGCATGACCCGCCTCGACGGCGCCGAGAGCATCGGCCTCCTCGTCCGCAAGGAGTCCGGGGCCAACACGGTCAAGGTGACCAAGCTCGTCCGCGAGGTCATCGGCCAGATCCGCGCCGAGAACGCGGGGATCACCCTGAGCGTCGTCAACGAGCAGGCCAAGACGATCGAGGACGCCATCGGAGCGGTCAAGGACGAGCTCATCCAGGGCGCGATCCTGGCCTTCCTGACCCTGCTCATCTTCCTCCAGGAGTGGAAGACGCCGCTCATCATCGGCACGGTCATCCCCATCTCCATCATCGGCACGTTCAGCCTGCTCTTCTTCGGCGACATCACCCTCAACATCATGTCGCTCGGCGGCCTGGCCCTGGGGGTGGGCATGCTCGACGACTGCGCCGTCGTCGTCTCGGAGAATATCTTCCGCCACCGGAGCCTGGGAAAGAGCCTGAAGGAGGCGGCCTACATCGGGACGAAGGAGGTCGGGCCGGCCGTCGTGTCCACGGCTCTCACGACCATCGTCGTCTTCCTGCCCGTCATCTACGTCCACGGTGTCGCCGGCCAGCTGTTCAAGGACACGGCCCTGACCGTCACCTTCGCCCTCCTGGCCTCGCTCCTCGTCTCGCTGACCCTCATCGGCACGCTCCAGTCGAGGACGTTCGATTTCGGCGCCGGCTCCGCGGGCCGCTGGAAGTGGACCTGGGGACTGAAGAAATTCCCGGTCGCGGAGCGGCCTCTCTACGCCGTGTTCAAGGGCGTTGGTTTCGTCCTGAACTTCCTGGTCAGCTTCTTCGTCCAGCTCTTCGCCTTCATCTTCCACTATCTCGGCCTGCCCGTCCGGCCCCTCCTCAAAGCGGTCTTTTCGGCCTTCAACTCGCTCTACGGCCGGTTCGTCGACTGGTACAAGCGATTCCTGACCTGGAGCCTCGACCACAAGGGCCGGGTCATGGCGGGAACCCTCCTCTTCTTCGCCGTCACCTTCGCTCTGGGCGGCCTCATCCGTCGCGAGCTCTTGCCCCGGATGGAGACGACGACATTCGAGCTCGACTTGAAGATGCCCGTCGACTTCTCCTTCGAGCAGACGACCGAGATGGCCGTCATGTTCGAAGGTCACCTGCGCGGCCTCTCGCCGGTCAAGACCGTCCTTTCCCAGGTCGGCATCGTCAGCGGCATGGAGAGCGCCGACCCGACGATCTCCGTCAACTCGGCCCGCATCTTCGTCGAAGTCGAGCGGCCCAAACAGCTCGAGGGCGTCCTCGACTTCGCGCGTGACCGATTGGCCCGGTTCCCCGACGTCACCTACACGATCGTCCGCGAACAGTCGACGATCAGCCAGTTCCTGGCCCTGTCCGGGGCCGAGATCGGGCTCAAGGTCAAGGGCAAGGACCTCGACCGCCTGAAAGAGATCTCCGGGGATCTCGTCGGCCGGCTGGCGGCGATCCCCGGCATCGCCGACCTGGCCACGAACATCGGCGAGGGCAAGCCCGAGTTCAAGGTCACGGTCGACAAGGAGTCCCTCAAGAGATACCCCGGCCTCTCGCCCGCGACGATCGGCGATTTCCTGGTCAGCGCCGTGCGCGGCCGGGTGGCCACCCAGTTCCGGGAGATGGAGAAGAAGTACGACATCCTTGTCCGCCTGGAGGACGCCTCGCGCCAGAACATCGAGGCCCTGCTCGGCGAAACCCTGCCCTTCGAGGGCAAGGTCGTCCCCCTCCGGGACCTCGTCTTGTACGAAGTCGTCCGCGGGCCGCGCGAGATCCGCCGCGAGAACCAGCAGCGCGAGGTCCTGGTGACGGCGAACCTGCGGGGGAGAAAGCTCAGCCAGGTCACGCCGGCCATCGACAAGGCCATCGCCACTCTTCGCCTGCCGACCGACTACCGCGTCGTCTGGAGCGGCGAACGCGAGGAGATGTCGCGGTCCTTCCGCTCGCTCGTCCTGGCCCTGCTCCTGGCCGCCCTGCTCACCTACATGATCATGGCCGCCCAATTCGAGTCCCTCGTCCATCCCTTCATCGTCATGTTCACCCTGCCGATGGGCGCGGCCGGCGCGATCGTCGCCCTGCTCCTCACGGGCCAGACCTTAAACGTCATCTCCATCATCGGCATGGTCGTCCTCATCGGCATTGTCGTCGACAACGCCACGGTCAAGATCGACTACACGAACCAGCTCCGGCGCGGCGGCATGCCGCTCCGGGAGGCCGTCGAGGAGGGGAGCCACGTCCGGCTGAGGCCCATCCTCATGTCCACGGGAAGCACGCTCGTCGGGCTCGTCCCCATGGCCCTGGCCCTCGAGAGGGGCGCCGAGCTCATGCAGCCCCTGGCCATCGTCGTCATCGGCGGCCTCGCCTTCTCGACCTTCCTGACGCTCGTCCTCATCCCGGTCATCTACGAGTGGGTGGAGCGGAAAAAAGAAGGATGAAGATCTTCATCGACCGCCCCGTGGCCACAGGCATGGCCTTCCTGGCCCTCCTCGCCCTCGGCGTCTACTCGTTCATCAACACGCCGATCGAGCTGGCGCCGAAGGAAAGTTACCCGATGGCCGACATCGTCACGAGCTGGTACGGGGTGCCGCCCGAGGTCGTCCAGACCCAGGTCACGGCGCCTCTCGAGGAGGCCTGCGCCACGGTCAAGGGCATCACCAAGATGACCTCGACGTCGCAGATCGGTCTCTCCCGGATCACGCTGGAGTTCGACCCAAAGACGAACATGGAGTTCGCGACGCTGGCCCTCCGGGAGGAGCTGACCAAGACGCGGGCCCTCCTGCCGCCGCGCGTCCGCCCCATGCTCCAGCCTTACGTCCCGGAGGACTTCCGCGTCCGGCCCTTTCTCGAGTACACGGTCTCCGGGAACTACGGGCTCCAGGAGCTCCAGGAGCTGGTCAAAGAGAAGCTCGAGATCGGCCTGGGTTCGGTCCGGGGCGTCTCCGGCGTCGAAGTCGCCGGCGGCTCGGAGCCGGAGATCCGGGTCGTCCTCAACGAAGACAAGATCAAAGCTTACAACCTCCACCCCTACACGGTCAACGCGGCCATCGGCGCCCGGCTCGGGACCTATCCCACGGGCCGCGTCCGCCGCGGCAACCAGGAGTTCCTGTTCAAGTTCGCCGACAGGATCGACAGCCTCGACGAGCTCGAGGAGACGATCGTCGCCCATTCCGGCCAGAACCCGATCCTGGTCAAGGACGTCGCCACGGTCGAGGTGACCTACGCCGACATCCGGACGATCCATCGCATCAACGGCCAGCCCACGGTCAGCCTGACCGTTTCCAAGGAGCGCGGGGCGAACACCCTCCGCGTCGCGGCCGACGTCAAGCTCAAGCTCGAGGAGGTCAAGAAGGAACTGGCGGGCGATCTCGTCTTTAAGAGCGTCGACGACGAGAGCGAGGAGATCCGGAAAAACCTCAACGACCTCACCCTGCTCGCCGGGCTGATCACAGCCATCGTCTTCGTCATGGTCTTCGTCGTCCTCCGGCGGGTCAAGCCGTCCCTCCTCATCCTGTCCTCGATCGCCTTCTCCATCGTCATCACCTTCAACCTCATTTACGCCTTCAAGATCTCGCTCAACATGTTGACCCTCGGGGCCTTGGCCCTGGGCTTCGGCATGTTCGTCGACAACTCCATCGTCGTCTTCGAGAACATCCTCCGCCTGCGGGAGCGGGGTATGGAACCGCGCGAGGCGGCCATCCAGGGCCCCAGGGAGGTTTTCGTCGCCGTTTTGGGCTCGACGCTGACGACGATGGCCGTCTTCTTCAGCTTCCCCTTCTTCCAAGGCAAGCTCAAGATCTACTACCTGCCCCTGGCCATCGTCATCGCCTCGGCCATGGCCGCCTCGCTCCTCGTCTCCTTCTCGCTCATCCCGGCCCTCAGCCCCCGGCTTATCAAGAAACGAAAAACGGCGGGCACCGAGGAGAAACGGAGCCCGCGCTTCGAGAAGGCCCTCGGGTTTCTCATGCGTCACCCCGTCGAGGTTTTGCTCGTCGTGGCGGCGCTTCTCTTCGGGGCCTACCGCTGGTTCAAAGCGGAGGTGACGATCGGCCGCTGGTACCCCTGGTACTCGAAGGAGTATCTTTACGTCCGGGTCGGCATGCCGCCCGGGAGCGACATCGCCCGGACCGACGAAACGATCCGGGCCTTCGAGGACAAGGTCGTGGCCCAGGACTACGACAAAGAGATGAACGTCCGCATCGTCGCCGAGAACGCCCAGGCCATCATCGGCTTCCCGCCGGAGATCGAGAAGTCCTACCGGCCCTACGCCCTGAAGGAGGAGCTCATCCAGCTGGCCACCCAGTTCGCCGGCATCGACGTCAGCGTCTCGGGCTTCGATCCTCAATGGTATTCGTCGAGCATGGGCGCGGGGACCTATTACAGCTCGCGGATCAAGTTCTTCGGCTATAACCTCAAGAAATTGAAGGAGATAACGGCCGACCTCGAAAAGACCCTGCGCCGCAACCCGCGCATCAAGGAGGTCCGGACCGTCTCCAGCCGCTACAGCTGGTGGCGGGGCGATACCGTTGAGGACATCCTCAAGATCGACAAGGCGGCGCTCAAGCGCTACGACGTCGATCCGGCTTACCTGTATTTCAGCCTCCAGACGATGATCCAGGGAACGTTCGGCCAGCCGGCCCGGATCCGGACGGGAGGCAAGGACATCATCGTCTCGGTCAAGTACCCCGACGCGTCGACGCTCGACATGCGCGGCCTGCGCGAGGCCCTCATCCAGACGCGGGCAGGGGAATATCTCCGGCTCGGCGAGATCGCCGCGTTCGACGAAGTGCCCATCCCCGGGTCCATCGACCGCGAAAACCAGCAGTTCCAGCAGACGATCATGTGGGAGTTCCGCGGCCCGTCCAAGGCCGAGGAGCGCTATAGAAAGGCGGTTTTCGCGAGCCTCCACCTGCAGCCGGGCTTCTCGGCCACCCTCGACGAGCAGTGGTACGTGACCGAAGAGGAGCAGAAGCAGATCAACTTCGCCATCGCCGTCGCCCTGGTCATCATCTTCATGATCCTGGCCGCCCTCTTCGAATCCTTCATCACGCCGTTCTTCGTCCTGCTGGCCGTGCCCCTCTCGCTCATCGGCGTCTTCGTCGCCTTCGTCGTGGCCAAGGCGCCCTTCGACCCGACGGCCTACATCGGGGTCATCCTGCTTTCGGGCATCGTCGTCAACAACTCGATCCTCCTCGTCGACCACATCAACCTGAGGCGGAAGCAGGGCCTGGGGCTCATGGAGGCCGTCGTCCGCGGCACGAGAGACAGGGTCCGGCCCATCTTCATGACCACGGCGACGACGGTTTTCGGCATGCTGCCGCTCCTCCTCATCGGCGCCGAGGCGAACAAACGGCAGATCTGGTCCTCGCTGGCCCTGTGCACGGTGGGCGGCCTGACGACCTCGACGCTCCTCATCCTTATCGTCATCCCCGTCCTCTACTTCCACGGGGATCGGCTGAGGGCGTGGGGCGCGGAGAAGGCCCGCGAGGCGCGCGAGCTGTTCGGGGAGAAGCGGAGCTAGCTCGCTCCCGGGCGCCCGCTGCCCGCCGGCCCGTGGCAGCGCTTGCAATCGAGGGGAAGAAGGTCCTTGTGGTACGTGTATCTGAAGAACTCTTGATCGAGGATCATCTCCTGCGCGATCTGGACCCTGGCCTGGAAGATGAGATCGGCCAGCGTTTCCTCGACCACGGTCCCGGCCTCCGGCCGCATCCGGGCGATCTCGGCCCCCATCCAGTAGACGACGATCTCCGGAGCCGCCTTGACGCCGTTCTCTGCGATAGGGCCGGCCGGCTCGGACAGGTCTTCGGACACGGCGATGAACTCCGCGGAGAGC
>MEYF01000078.1:6594-9730 GCA_001775755.1 Candidatus Aminicenantes bacterium RBG_19FT_COMBO_65_30
CCGCCTCGACCGCACGGCCGACGGCCGCGGCGAGCTTGAGGTCGGCCGGCCGCGAGGCGCAAAGGAACATCCGGAGATGGACGGGGTCGACCAGGGCGACGAACGAGGCCAGGGCGGTCGCGGACGGCGTGAAGGACGCGACCGAAGGGTCGGCCGCCGCGGCCAGTTCGACGATCCTGTCCCTCCCGAGGTAACCAACGAGCCCTTCCCCCTGTGCGCCGCGTCCGCCCGGAACGGCGATTCCCAGCGAAAGGCACAGCACCCCGCCGGCGACCACCCCGCTTATTCCCCTCATTTATGCGGGACGCCGAGGCTCTTTTCGAAGGGCGGGCGGTGGACGCCCCGTTCCGTAACGATGGCCGTGATGTAGGCGGCGGGCGTGACGTCGAAAGCGGGATTGCGGACCTCGACGTAGGGCAACGTGATCAGGCGGCCGCCGACCTCGCGGACCTCGTCGGGGCCGCGCTCCTCGATGGGGATGCCGCCGCCGTCGGCAAGCGACAGGTCGATCGTGCTCGTCGGCGCCGCGACGTAGAACGGCACGCCGTTTTCCTTGGCCAGAACGGCCAGGGAGTACGTCCCGATCTTGTTGGCCGTATCGCCGTTGCGGGCGATCCTGTCGGCCCCGACGACGACCACGTCGACCTCGCCCCGGCGCATGAACCAGCCGGCCATGCTGTCGGTGATGAGGACGACCGGGATGCCGTCCCTGTCGAGCTCCCAGACGGTCAGCCGCGCGCCCTGGAGAAAGGGCCGCGTTTCGCCGGCGTAGACGCGGATCGTCTTTCCTTCGGCGACGGCGGCCCTGATGACCCCGAGCGCCGTGCCGTATTCGGCCGTAGCTAGCGCCCCGGCGTTGCAGTGGGTCAGGACGGTCCAGCCGTCGCGGAGGAGCGCCTGGCCGTGGCGTCCGATGGCCCGGTTCGTCTCGGCGTCCTCGCGCTCGATGGCCTTGGCCTCTTCGAGGAGGGCCGTCCGGATGGCCCGCAGGCCGTGCGGCCGCGTCCGCTCGTAGGTCGCCTTCATCCGCTCCAGGGCCCAGAAGAGGTTCCGGGCCGTAGGCCGCGTCCGCTCGAGCCGTTTATAGACTTTCTCGAAGTCCCGGTCGAGCGACCGGCCCGTCTCCGCGCTCAGGGCCATCGCGCCCAGGACGAGGCCGTAGGCCGCGGCGATGCCGATCGCCGGCGCCCCGCGGACGACCATCTTCTCGATGGCCTGGGCCACCTGGATGTAAGTGCGGCAGCGGACGTAAGTTTCCTGTCCGGGGAGCTTGCGCTGGTCGATCATGACGACGGAACGGCCTCGCCAGGCGATCGTCGGCAGCATGGGTCACTCCTTCTTCCAGGCCGGCGTCCGGTCGTCCCGCCAGCCCCACTTCTTCGCCCAGCTCGCGTGGGCCGCGGCGAAGGCGTCCCATTCGGCCGGGAGAAGCGCGTCCTTCAACTTGAAGTAACAATACACGAGCTGGTTGTCGTTGTCTCGCAGTATCTTCTCCGACGGCAGGCCGAGTTCGCCGGCCATGACCGCCTCCTCATAGGAGCGCCGGAGGTCGCCGAGATGGCCGTCGACCTGGGCGTGGAGGTAATGGTAAAGGCCGCAGGCGAAGTCGCGGTCGAGGAGCTTGTCGAGCGTTTTGTTCAGGCCGGCCAGGGTCCTGGCTTTCTCGCCGGGATCGAGATCGGTGATGCGGGCCAGGATGAGGTTCGTCCTTTTCTCGGCCGCGGCCATCAGCGCGGGCTTGAAAGCGGACTTGTCGAGGAGCTGGGCGTATATCCGGAGGGCGGGGGCCTCGAGGCCCAGCTCTTCGAAGGATGAGGCGAGGCCGGCGAGCGCGGCGTCGGAGGCCCAGGCCTCGCCGGGCCCGAATCCCAGGCTGAAGGCCTTGAGGAACGAGGCCTCGGCCTCGCGCCAGCGGCCGAGGTTCGTCTCGGCCAGGCCCTTGACGGTGAAGGCCTGGGCCGAGGGTTTTCTGAGACATTCCCGGTCGGCCTCGTCCAGGGCCTTCTTCCAGGAGGCGACCGCTCGATCCGCGCGGAAGGCGCGGGCATGGTCCTGACCTTCGGCGTAGTATTGCTTGGCTCTGCGGAGATGCGCCAGGCAGGAGACCGAGAGAGCGAAGGCAAGAGCGAGAACGGCGGCCCGGAAGAATCTTCTTTTCATGCGTCGGGAGGCATGGCCGGGGCGGCGCCGGCCGGCTTCTTGACCAGAGCGACGATGATGTTCTGGACCTCTGCGTCTTTGAGGAGATGAAGGCCGAGCGAGGCGGCCTCCATGCCGATGAGCTCGAGGGCTTTCCAGAATTCGGGGTCGCCCGCCGCGGGCCGGATGTCGTCCCTGGCCTTGGCGGTCCGGGAAGCGAATTCGATGACGATGGCGCGATAATCGGCCGATTCGATCTCCGGCCTAAAAAGCGCCTTGAGGAAGGCGTCCTCGAGGCCGAAGATAGGATAGAGGGCGGGGAAGGCGGTCCGAAGGACGCGGATATCGCGCCGGGCGATCTCATCCGCGTACTCGCGGCCCAGGGCTTCGTCCCCGCAGAAAAAATTCAGGACGAACTCGTCCGGCTTGGTCCGGACGATGTCGGGATCGAGCCAGACTTGCCAGGCGAGGATCCGCGCCCGAAAATCGAAGACGCGCCGGACGGCCCAGACGCAGGCCGAGTAGAGGATGGGGAAAAAAAGCCAGGATTTGAGCGGCAGGAACTCGTTGAGGATATCGACGCCCCGCCCGAGGGCTGCCTCGATGTCTTTCTTGCCCATGGCTTTTCGATTTTACTCCGGTTTTACCAGGATTCCGCTTCATTATACGTCAAGCCCCGCTCCCCCGTTCAACCCGGCCCATCGAGACTTAGGTAGTTCCGCTGAAAACCGGGGCCGAGGGATGTCGCCGGAGTGGAGCGGCGGGGAGCGGAGTCTTCGGAGCGACCGTCAGAAGCGCGGCGGAGCGGCTCGGAGCCACGCTTCTGGGAAATATCTGAAGCGAAGAAAGGGGGCACGTACCGAAGGTACATGTTCCCTATTGCAATCCTACTTGACTTCGAGGATCGCGAGGAAGGCCTCCTGGGGGATGTCCACCTTGCCGACACGGCGCATCCGCTTCTTGCCGGCCTTCTGCTTCTCCAGAAGCTTCATCTTGC
>MEYF01000079.1:0-22400 GCA_001775755.1 Candidatus Aminicenantes bacterium RBG_19FT_COMBO_65_30
CAACCGGCCGTAGGCGGCGGTAAGCAGGGGCCGGCGCCCGGTCCTGCGGGCGGCCCGCTCCAACATATGGCCGGCGGCGGTGAGCAGAGGAGCCGGGACGGGGCAGGGGTAGGCCCTTCTTCCGCAGGCCCGGCTGATCCGCCGGATGACCTCCCGGTAGCTGAGGTTGGCCCCTACGACGAGATAGCTTTCACCGGCGCGGCCGCGCCCTTCCAGAGCTTTGAGGATGAGCGCGACGAGGTCGCGGACGTCGACGATGGCCAGACCGCCGGTGAAGGATCCGATGAGGGGTCCCCGCGAGATTCTCCGGTAGAGCTCGTTGTGGGGCGTCGACGGATTGTGGTCTCCCGGGCCCATGATCGAGGCCGGGTTGAGAATGACGGCGCGCAATCCCCGTTCGCGGACGGCCCGCTCGACGATGTCCTGCCCGCGGCGTTTCGAGGCCATGTAGAGGATGTCCGAGGGCCAGTTGAAGGGCGTCGTCTCGTCGGCAGGGGACCCGTCGCGGCGGAAGCCGACGGCGCCGACGGATGAGACATGGATGAGGCGCTCGACGCCGGCCGCGAGGCAGGACTCGGCGACCGACCGGGCGCCGTCCTCGTTGACTTTCCTCAGGTTCTCCTCGTCTCCCTTCCAATAAGAGATGAAGCCGGCCAGATGGACGACCTTGATGTGTCCGCCGACGGCCGCGCGCACGGCCGCCGCGTCGGCGATGTCTCCGGCGAACGTCCGCACGCCCGCGTTCCGCCATGTTCCCGGGATCGCGTCCCCGGGGAGGACGAACGCGGTGACGGACCCGGCGCCGTAGCGCCCGACGAGCTCCGGCATGAGGACCGCGCCGACGAATCCGGTCGCCCCGGTGACGAGGATCCTCACGGCTTCTCCCGCCGGCGGCGGAGGAAGAGGAAGGTGTCGGTGGCGATCCCGGTCGCCGCGTGGAGGACGAGCGGGTAGAAGAAGGACCCGGTGAAATAGGCGAGCAGTCCGAAGGCCAGGCCGGCGCCGGCCGCCGCGAGGACTTCCTTGTCCGGATGCCCGATGTGGAGGAGCGTCGAGATCGTGGTCTGGATGGCCAGGGCCGGGATGAGCCCGACGGCCGGGACGAGCGGCAGGAACAGGACGCCCCGGAAGGCGAATTCCCAGGGCAGGTAATAAAGGAGCAGGTAGGAGAGCTCGTAGCCGGCGAAGGTCCGGGCGTCGGCGCAGGCGGCCTTGGCGAACGGATACATCTTTTTCATCTGCGGATCGCGGGAGCCGATGAAGCCGGCCAGGACCGCGAGGGGCAGCCCCGCGGCGGTGAGCGCGAATCCCAAGCCGGCCCGTCCGAACGTCCAGCCGAAAAACGCCAGCGCTTGCCGCGGCCCGGCCGACAACAGGACCGTCATGACGCAGGGGACGGCGAGCAGCAGGACGAAGAACGCCAGAAAATAGAGACGCACGGCCGCGAGCTCCTCCCGCGTCTTCCGGAGACCGCGGAAATGAAGGATCGTGACCAGCAGGGTCAAGGCCAACAAAAGTTCCAGGTAGACGAGGGCCACGGGGGTGCCGCCCGGTCCCGCCGCCCGCTCAAGCCAGCCAGCCATCCCTTCGCTCCTTGAGGTACCAGTCGACGATCTCGGCGAACTGGCGCTCGAAGTCGTCGTCGGGCTTGTAGCCCAACTCGGCGACCGTCCTCGAGATGTCGTAGGTCGTCTCCGAGGTGATGCGCCTGATCCGGTAATAGGTGAGATTGCGCTCGAAGCGGGGGAAGACGGCCTCGACGACGCCCGAAACCGCGGCCAGGGCCCGGGCGACAAAGACGGGGACGTAGACCTTTTGCTTTTTCCCCAGTCCGCTCTGAAGGGCGTGGAAGAAATCCCGCCAGGTGGGCAGGACGCCGTTCGTCACCGTGTAGGCCTGGCCCTCGACCCCCGCCGTGACCAGGGCCAGCTCCGCGGCCTGGCACAGGTTCCCGACGTAGCAGTAGCCGAAGCGCCAGCCGCCGCGGCCGGCGATAAGGGGCATGCCCCGCTCGCAATTCCGGAGGATCTTGGCGCAGGTGACGCGGTCGTTCGGCCCGTAGACGTCGCCGGGCCTGAGGATGACGACGGGGAATCCCCGGACGGCGTGCTGGTCGCGGAGCTCGCATTCCGTCCGGATCTTGTGACGGACGTAGGGCATGAAGGCCGCCGACCGGCCCCGCCGTTCCTCGGAGATATCCCGGCCGTCGAACCCGAGCGTCAGGGCCGTCGAGATGTAGACGAAGCGCCGCAGGGGCGCCCCCGACTCGCGGATCCTCCGGACGAAGCTCCGGGTCATGTCGAAGATGTTCCGGCCGCACTCCTCGTCGTCGGCCGTGTCGGAGACGAGCGAGGCGGAGTGGACGACGTGCGTCGTCCCGGCCGGCAGGTCGATCCGGTCGGAGAAGCGGAGGTCGCCCTTCAGGAGCCGGACGTCGAGCCCTTCCAGGAAGTGGAGGTCCGAGGATTCCCGGACAAGGGCGTCGACCTCCCAGCCGCGCTGCCGGAACCAACGGCAGAGGTTGGAGCCGACGAAGCCGTTGGCGCCCGTGATCAGGACCCGGCTCACGGCGCGTCTCCCGGAGGGCCGGTCCGCCGCCGGTCCCAGGCCCGCTCGAGCGCCGGCGCCGCGAGGAGGACGAGCAGGGCCGCGGCGATCCCGACGACCATGTCGGAAATGTAGTGGAACCGGCCGTAGACCGTCGAAATGTAGAGCGAGATCATGACGGGGGCGAGGAGGAAGAAACCCCGCCGCGTGTATTTCCTGGACATGAACCACATGACCGTGGCCACGGCGCAATGGGGGCTGGGGATGGAGCCGCCGGCCGTGTGGATGTGGGCGCGGATCCATTCGGCCAGAAAGCCGAAGGGACCGGACGTCAGGGGCGCGGTCAGGAGGGCGCGGGCCTTCTCCCAGTGCATGGGGCTGGCCACGGGAAAGAGGATGAAACCCAGGCCGCAGACGAGGTTTATCAAACCCAGATGGAAAAGATAGTCCTCGTTGGCCTCCTCCCCGCGCTTGAAGAAGATGATCGCGCCGAGGACGGGGTAGATGACGACGTAGACGACGTAGACGAAGAACATCCACTCCGTCAGCGGAAGGGAGTAGAGCTTCTGGATCGCGACGAGCGGCTGGAAGCCGAAGATCGCCTGCTCCCAAGCGAGGACGCGGTCGTCCTGCCAGGAGAAGAAGACGAGCTGGAGGTTGTTGCTCGACAGGTAGATCTGCAGGAACGTGAGCTGGACGGAGCCGGTCCTCAGGAGGAACCGGAGTCCTTTCGGACGGAGGCGGCGCAGGACGGCCAGGGTCCCGACATAGAGGGCGATGAACAGGAGGTTCGTGCCGATCACGACAGCCGGCCGGTTGAGACGCTCGTTGAAGGCGACGGCCAGGAGCGTGAGAAATATGAGCCCGCCGAGCGTGACGACGTCGGTCGGCCGGATCTCGAGACCGGCCAGGAAGAGCCGCTTCTTCTCCATCAGGCCCCCGTCCCTCGACCGGCCCCGGCGCGCCCGGCCATACGGACCGTGTCGACGGCCCGGCGCACCGATTCGCGCATGCCGTACTTCGGACGGAAGCCGAGCTCGCGTCCGATCTTCGAGCCGTCGTAGACCCAGGAGTAGTCACGTCCCGCCCGGACGATCTCCCGGGTCAGGAGGGGAGGCCGCCCGGTCAATCGGGCGGCCGCTTCGGCCAGCCGCGCGGCCAGCATCTGGGCGCCGAAGGGGATCCGGACCCGGAACCGCCGGACGCCGAGCTCCTCGGCGATGGCCGCCGCGATCTCAGGCCAGGCGTAAGCCCGGCCGTCCGTGACGAAATAGGTCTGGCCCGCGCTCCGGGGATGGCCGGCGGCAAGGAGCAGGGCCTCGACGAGGTCGTCGACGTCAACCAGGCTCGTCCTCGGCCGGTCGTCGCCGACGTCAGGAACGAGCCTCTTCCGGAGGAGGCCGATGACCCGGTTGAGCTCCTTCGATCCCGGCCCGAGAACGTTCGGCGGCCGGACGACCGTCACCTGAATACGGCCCCCCGCCTCGAGGACGATACGCTCGGCGGCCAGCTTGCTGCGGCCGTAAGCCGAAATTGGCCGGGGCTCGTCGTCCTCGGCCATCGGCTTTCCCGGCGTGTTCGGTCCGGCGGCGGCGATGCTGGAGACGAAGACGAAGCGCTCGAGGCCGGGCGCAGCCCGGAGACAGGCGTCGACCAGGTTCCGGGTCCCCCGGGCATTGGCCGCGTCGAAGGCCGGCTCGTCGACCGCTTGGATGACCCCGGCCAGGTGGAAGACATGGCCCCTGCCCGAGACGGCCCGGGCGAGCGAAGCGGCGTCGCCGAGGTCGCCGACGACGAGCTCGACGGGAAGGCCCTTGAGCGGTGCGGTGTTGCTCGTCCGGCGGACGAGGCAGGCGACTTCGTTACCGCGGCGGACGAGCTCCAGGACCAGACGCCGGCCGATGAATCCGCTGGCCCCCGTGACCAGGGCTTTCATGACGCGACTTCCCGCATGCAACCTCGCACAGTCTCCAAGCGACTAGATTCTAACAGAACTCAGAGGGGGAAAAAAGGACAGGTCACGGGCGGCGGTCAGCCAGGCGTCGATCCCCGCGAAATCGGGGAGGTGACGGTCGTTGTTGTCAATGGGGGGTCGGGCGCGGGTTCGTCGAACGGATGCCAAAGCGTTCCTTTTTGACAGGACCGACCTCTTTGCTATATATACGTTGGCCGTCATTGCCCATCATTGATGGGCGCGGCTGCCCGATAACAAGGAGAAATAAAAATGCTCTCCGGCGCTTATACGCTCCTGATGACCCCTTTTAAAAAGGACCTCTCTCTCGACGAGGACGGCTTGAGGCGGCTTGTCCGGATCCAAGTCGAGAACAGGATCCACGGCCTTGCCCCGCTCGGAGTGACCGGCGAAAGCCCGGCGCTGACCGACGCGGAGGTCGCGCGTCTGGTGGAGATCGTCGTGAACGAGGCCGGCGGGCGCTGCCGGCTGGCTCCAGACACGTGTTCCTGCAACCTTGAGCAAACGATCTCCCGCGTGCGTCTTTATGCCGAGCTGGGGTGTGACTATGCCGTCGTTTTCGCGCCCTTCCTGGTCATGCCCACCCAGGAGGGTCTCGTCGATTTCTATCGGAGGGTTGCCGACGTCTCTAGAATCCCGGTCATCGTTCACAACGCGCCCGAACGCGTAGGGGTCAACGTCGAACCCAAGACCTACGGCAAGCTGATCGGCCATGGCAACATCATCGCGACAAAGGACGGGAACAAGCAGCTGGACCATCTGGCCAAAATCCTTTACTTGGCCAAGGGATCGACGTTCTCCGTTTTCACGGGAAAAGACACGACCTGTTTTCCTTTGATGTCCTTCGGCGGGAGCGGAGTCTTCACGGTGGCCGGAAATATCGTGCCCGCCGTGATGCGCGACCTCGTGGACCTCGTCCTTCAGGGAAAAACCGAGCAGGCCCGGCAGCTCCACTTCGAGTATTATGAGCTCTTCGAGGCCCTGAGGCTCGAAACAAACCCGATGGCCGTCAAGGAAGCCCTGGCCCTGCTGGGGTTGCCGGGAGGTCCCCTCCGGCCCCCATTGACGAAATTGACAGAAGCGAACCGGGAGCTCCTCAGGAAGCTCCTCAAGGAAAAGGATCTGCTTTGAGCCGGGAGATCATCGTCCGGTCCCCGGCGACGATCGCCAACTTCGGACCCGGATTCGATATATTCGCACTGGCGCTCGAGGGGCCCTCCGACGTGCTGAAAATCCGTCCCGCTCGCCGGGGGGATATTGTCATCCGGGTCAGCGGGGGGTATCCGGACCTGCCGACAAAACCCGAAGACAATACGGCCGGGCTCGCCGCCCTCCATTTTTTCCGGAGGACCGGGGCCGACGGCGGTGCGGACATCGAGATCATCAAAAGGATGCCGAGCTGCGCCGGCCTGGGATCTTCTGCGGCCTCGGCGGTCGCGGCCGTGTTCGGACTGGACAAGATCTACCGGACCGGGCTCGAGCCGCATGACATTATCGAGATGGCCAGCCTGGGCGAAGCGGCGTCGGGGGGGACTCCCCACGCGGACAACGTGGCCGCGTGCGCGCTGGGGGGCTTCGTGTTCGTCCGGAGCACCCGGCCGCTCCATGTGGAGAAATTCCTCGTGCCGTCCATTCCTGTCGTCGTGCGGGTCCGCAAAAAAGACCGGACGACAACGCGAGGTCTGATCCCCGCCGAGTTCTCCCTCGCCCGGATGAAGGAGCAGATGGCGGGCTGCGCCGCCGTCATCCTCGCGGTGCTTCAAGGGGATATCGAGGACATCGGGGCGTCCATCAACCGGGACCATATCTCCGAGCCCGTCCGTTCGCGGTCGATCCCCGGCTATGACGACCTCAAACGGAAAGTCCTTGAAACGGGGGCCTTCGGCTGCAACGTCAGCGGCGGGGGCTCCTCGGTGTTCGCGGTCTGCGCGGAAGAGAAACTTGAGACGGTAGCCGCGGCCATGCGGGCATTCGGCGACCCCGGCGGCGCCGAACCCGAGGTCTTCGTCACCCGGTCTTCCAACGAGGGAGTAAAGGAAATCCATGGACTATAAGCAAATCGCCGCGCTCATCGCCGGCAGCAAGAAAAGGACGGAGTCGCGAGTTTTTCTCCGGGCTTCCCTGAAGCGCGAGGATTTCGGGAAGGCCGGGTTTCGAGCTTTTGGAACCGGGGATTTCTGGGTGCTGATCGGCGATTACTCCCGCATCGGGCCTTGGCTGAAGGCCCGGCAGAGTCGAATCGCGGACAGCCATGTCGAAATCACCAGCCGGTTTTCGGCTCTTCCCCTGCTGGACCTGAGCCGGGTCGAGGCCCGTGTCGAGCCGGGAGCGGTCATACGCGATGGCGCCCGGATCGGCAAGGACTGCGTTATAATGATGGGCGCGGTCATCAACATCGGCGCGGAAGTCGGGGCCGGCACGATGGTCGACATGAACGCCGTGCTCGGGGCCCGGGCGATCGTCGGCCGGAATTGCCACATCGGGGCCGGCGCCGTGATCGCGGGAGTGCTCGAGCCGCCGAGCGCCCGCCCCGTCGTCGTCGGGGACAACGTCCTGGTGGGGGCCAACGCCGTCGTCCTCGAGGGCGTGAAGGTCGGACGCGGCAGCGTCGTAGCGGCCGGCGCCGTGGTCACGAATAACGTCCGGCCGGGCGTCGTCGTGGCGGGTGTGCCGGCGGTCGTCATCAAGTCCGTCAGGGACATCGCGGAGAAGAGCAAGATCGGGATCGTCAAGAGCCTGCGCGGGCATCGTCGGTAGAACCCGGGAAGTCTTGGATTGAGGGGCATCGCATGAAGAAAATCCATCGGCCGGGGCTCTTCGAATTGGCTAAATCGCTGGTCGATATTCCCTCCGTCACGGGAAACGAGGCCGCGCTCGCCGATTTTCTCTGCGCCCTGCTGGCCGAAGAACAATTCGACGTCCGGTCTCAGGACGTCGAGACCGGACGCCGGAACCTCCTGGCCGTCCTGGGAGACAGGCCGGCCGTGATCCTGTGCACGCACATGGATACCGTCCCCGACTGGGTCGCGGCCGGCGAGGACGCGGTCCATCTTTACGGCCGCGGCGCCTGCGATGCCAAGGGGATCATGGCGGCGATGATCGTCGCGGCCGGGGAGCTGCGGGACGAAGGGCTGAAGGACATCGGGCTTCTCTTTCTGGTGGGCGAGGAAACCGACAGCATCGGAGCCAAAAAAGCGAACCTGATGAGCCCGGGCTCGAGGTTTATCATCGTCGGAGAACCGACCGGCAACAAGCTCGCGACGGCGCACAAGGGCGTTCTCACCCTGACCCTGACGGCCAGAGGGAAGGCCGCCCATTCCGCATATCCCGAGCGGGGGGAATCGGCCATCCTCAAGCTCCTCGACGTCCTGTCGGACATCCGCGAGCTGGATTTCGGCCTGGATCCTGTTCTGGGCCCGACCGTGATGAACGTCGGCCGGATCCACGGAGGCACGGCGTCCAACGTCATCCCCGGGACGGCCGAGGCCGTCCTGTCTTTTCGCACGGGAGTCTCGCCGGACCTGGTCCTCTCCGGCATCCGCTCGGCCACGGCCGGCCGGGCGGACATCGCGGTACGCTCGAAAGCCCAGCCCCAGGTCCTGTTCACGCTGGCCGGCTTCCCGAGTGAACTCATGCCCTACGGCACGGACATTCCCTATTTGACCGCGTTCGGCCGGCCGCTGCTGCTGGGGCCGGGTTCGGTCCTGGACGCCCACGTTGAAAACGAGCGGGTGGAGAAGAAACAGCTGGAGGAGGCCGTCGCCATCTACAAGAGGCTGGTCCTTAGGCTGATGGAGGAATGAGAACGATGCCTCAACCGCTCGCCGGGCGGATGATGGGCATGGAAAAGACCTTGATCCGCCGGATCAACGACCTGGCCGATCCGTCCTGCATTAATCTCGGGCTCGGGGAATTGCGGTTCCCGACCCCTAGGGCCGTCCTCGACCACGTCCGTGAGAATGTCAACTCGTGGCGTCTCGGGTATTCCCCGAACGAGGGTTTTCCGGAGCTTCGGGAGCTCATCGCCGCCCGGGCGGGAGAAGGGGTTTCTCCCGACCAGGTCTGCGTCACGGTGGGGGCCGAGGAAGCTCTCCTGGCCGCTCTCATGGTTCTCGTCGAGGCCGGCGATGAAGTCCTGATCCCGGACCCCGGCTTCCCGGCCTACCCTTCTCTCGTCCGTTTGGCCGGCGGGGAGCCGAAAGCCTATCCGCTTCTGCCCGAGGATGACTTCGGCCTCCGGGCGGAAAAGCTGATGGGCTTGGTCACCGACAAGACCAGGGCGGTCATCATCAACAGTCCGAACAACCCGACGGGGGCCGTCCATTCGTCGAAGGAACTCCATACGCTGGCCCGCGGACTCCAATCTCTTCCCCTGACGGTGATATCCGACGAGGTGTACCGAGACATCGTGTTCGGGGAGCCCGCGGCTTCCTTCGCGGGCCTGACCGACCGCTGCGTCACGGTCAATAGTCTGTCCAAGAGCCACAGCATGGCGGGCTGGAGGATCGGCTGGTGCGTGGCGCCGCCGGATATCGCCAAGGCCGTCCGGACCTTCCACCAGCTGGCCGTGATGTGCGTGCCCTCGCTGTCCCAATACGCGGCGATCCATGCCTTGCGCGGGTTCGCCGACCAGGAATTAAGAGCGAACCTGGAGGAACTGCGGAAAAGACGGGACTTCGCCATGGCCTGTGTGGACCGATATACGGGCTTCCCCTATGTGGCCCCGGCGGGGACGTTTTATCTGTTCGTCGATGTTTCTGGTCGGTTGGCGAAATTCGACAGTTCCCTGGACGCGGCCTTGAAGCTTCTCGCCGGGGAAAAGGTCGTCACCATTCCCGGCCGCGCTTTCGGCCGGATAGGGGAGGGATACCTGAGGATTTCATTCGCTCCCGGACTCGATACGCTGGAAGAGGGAATCAGGCGGATAGGCAGGTTTTTCCGGGGCTGACCCGGGCTCCCGTGACCTGCCGCTCACCTTCCCGCCCCCAGGTCCGGTTCCCTTGGGGCGTTGACGAAATCCGCCGAGCGTGGGATAATCTGCGAAGCATGAAAAAGACCGCGGTCCTCGCCTTCGCCGTCGTTTTCGCCGTCTGCATGTTCCACTATTTCTATGCGGAGGACCACTGCCCCGTCCACTGCCCTTCGAAAGGCGGGCAGCTCGGACACGTCCACCACCATCACGCCGCCGCGTCGACCTGTCTCTGCTTCTGGAGCTCGCTTCTCGGCCCGGAAGCGGACGAATTCGCCGGGGCCACGGACTTTCAACTCATGACGGAGCAGGCCGGCGCGATTCGCCCGCGCGGTCCGCTGGCCGCCGACATCGCCCACCCTCCGAAATCCTCCCCCGCCTGATTCCTTTCCCGGTTCCGCCCTGACGTCCCGACAAGGAGGATTCGCATGCCGTTCAGATTACGGTTGGTTTACGCCGCCGTGGCGGCGGTCATCATCGTTTCCGCTCTTCCCGCCCAAGAGAGCGGCCTGACGCTCGAAAATGCCGTGGAAACCGCCCTGGCCCGGAATCCCGAGGTTCTCCTGGCTCGGGCGGAGGTCGAGGCCGCCCGCGGCCGACGCCTTCAGCTCGAGGCGGTCCCCAACCCGGAGCTGAGCTTCGAGGCCGTGGGGCTGCCCCTCTGGAACTCCAACCGCGATCAGGAGTTCAGCCTCGGCGTCCGCCAGCGCATCGAGTTTCCGGGGAAACGGAGCCTCCGGCGGGAGATCGGCCGGTCGGGCGAGGATCAAGCGGCCCTTGAGCTCGACAGGATCAGGAACGTCGTCCGGGGCCGGGCGGAACGGGCTTATTTCCGGGCGGCCTACGTCCAAAAGCGGCTGGCCGACCTCGAATCGGTCCTCGCGACCCTGAAGGATTATTCGGCGCTCGCGGCCGAACGCTACAAGAACGGCCAAGTCCCTTACCTGGACGTCATTCGCGGCCGGCTGGAGTCCCTTCGCGTTCAAAACGAGATCGTCGAGACCCGGCGGGACCTCAAGGAAAAAACGATGGTTCTCGGCCTTCTCATGGGGGACGAGGGCTACGAACCCCTCGAATTCTCGACCGGGATCGGCTTCTCTCCGCTCGGCAAAAGCTGGGCGGAGCTCAAGGCGGCGGCTCTCGCCGGCTCGACTCTGCGGCTTATGGCGGCCAGGGGGAAACAGGCCGGCCTGTCGCTCTCCCTGGCGCGGAAGTCGGGACTTCCGGATCTGACCGTCGGACTGTTCACTCCCAGCAAGAGGTTCGGCGAGTGGGGCTTCGAAGTTGGGATGGCCCTGCCGCTCTTCCGCAAGGAATTCCGGGGCGCGGCCATCGAGGCCGAGGCCGCCTCGGAACAGACGGCCATCGAAGCCCGGGGACAGACGCGCCGGGTCCTCCTCGTTTTGGAGAGGTCGTACGCCGACGCGCAGGCCCTCGAGGAGCAGATCGGGCTCTTCCGCGATTCCCTGATCAAGGACGTGGAGGAATCCCTGAAAGCGGGTCTCATCAATTATCAATACGGAAAATCGGACGCGCTCGGCGTCCTGGACATCGTCCGGAGCCTGAAAGAGACCCGGGCGGAATTTCTCAGGGCCCTGCTCAACCACCGGCTGGCCCTGATCGAGATCGCCGCGGCGGGCGAAGACGAAGACATCGACGTCGCGAAAGTCGAATGAGAAAGCGGAAGATAAAGCGAGGACGGTCATGAAGAAGACGATTGGAATCTTGATGATACTGACGGGATTTTCCCTGTTCCTTTACCCGGCGTGTTCCGGCCGGCCGGAAGAAAGCCGAGAAGCGCAATCGGTCGAGAAGGGGACGCAAGGGAAAGTCATCCTGACCGCGGACGCGGCCAAGACGGCCGGGATCAAGACGGAAATCGCCAAGCTCAGGGCTTTCTATCCCGCGGTCAAGGCTTCGGGGACGGTCGCTCTCAACCAGAAAAAATACGTCAAGGTGACGCCGCGCGTCCCGGGCCGGATTGAAAAGGTCTGCGCTTTCGAAGGCGATCATGTCCGCGCCGGCCAGGACCTCTTCTGGCTTTGGAGTCCCGACGTGATGGCCGTCCAGGCGGAATACCTCCAAATCCTGGCCCGGGCCCCATCGGCCGGGAAAAGCGCCACGTCCGATGACGAGAAGCTCCACGAAAGCCTTCTCGGGTCAACGGAAACCAGGCTCAGGCTCATGGGCTTCGGGGCGGCCGACCTCGCTTCCCTCCGGACGAACCGGCTGGCCCTCCCCGTCCTGGTCATCCGCGCCCCCATCTCGGGGACGATCGTCGAGGCGGAGGCCGCGGTCGGGGCCGCCGCGGAGATCGGAACCTGTCTCTGCGCCATCGCCGACCTGACCTCGCTCTGGGTCCAGGTCAATATCTTCGAAGTGGACCTGGCTTCGATCGCGGTCGGGGCGAAAGCGGAGCTCACCGTCGCGGCCTATCCGGGAGAGATTTTCCAGGGGACGCTCACTCTGGTCGGCTCGCTCATGGACGAGGCCACCCGGACCGTCAAGAGCCGTGTCGAGGCGGCCAATGCCGCCGGCAAGCTCAAGCCGGGCATGTTCGGCGAAGTCCGGATCATCGCGAAAGATCCCGTGACGATGCTCTCGGTCCCCGAGCAGGCCGTCCGGACGATCGCCGGAAAAACCGTCGTCTTCCTCCCCGGGACGGGCGGGACGTTTGAGCGGCGCGACGTCAGGAGGGGAAGGACGGTCGAAGGATTCATCGAGATCCTCGAAGGGCTCAAGGAGGGGGACCGGGTCGTGACCGACGGCAGCTTCGACGTCAAGGCCGAGATGCTCAAGGGCACGCTCGAAGGAGAGAAATGATGATCGAGAAGATCATCGCTTTTTCCCTCGGGCAAAGGACCCTCATCCTCATCGTCCTCGCCCTCATCGTCGGGGTCGGGGTTTATTCGTTCCTGTCGCTGCCGATCGACGCCTTTCCCGACGTGACCAATATCCAGGTCGAGGTCGTGGCCACGGCCCCCGGCCTCTCGCCCCTGGAGATCGAAAAGTTCGTGACTTATCCGGTCGAGATGGCCATGAGGGGCCTGCCCGGCCTCGACATCATGAGGTCGGTCACGAAGTACGGGATCTCGGTCATCACCCTCGTCTTCGAGGACAAGGTGGACGTCTATTTCGCCCGCCAGCTCGTCTTCCAGCGCCTGGCCGAGGCCAAGGACGCCATGCCCGAGAACGTCCAGATCGAAATGGGACCGGTGGCCACGGCGATGGGGGAGATCTACCAGTACACGCTCGAAGGCCCGGAGCCGGACGACGCGCCGGCGCGAGAGACCCACCTCACGGAGCTCAGGACGCTCCAGGACTGGGTGATCAGCCCGCTCCTGAAATCCGTCCCCGGGGTCAGCGAGGTCAATTCCTTCGGCGGGTACATCAAACAATTCCAGGTCATCGTGGACCCGGACCGGCTTCTCAAATATGGGCTGAGCGCGGGCGACGTCTACGCGGCCGTCAGGAACAACAACCAGAACGTCGGAGGCGGCTTCCTCGACCGCCATTCCGAGCAGTTTCTCATTCGCGGCATCGGGCTCATCCGCTCGGTCGACGACATCTCGAAGATCGTCCTCAAATCGTCGGCCGGCGTCCCCGTGACCATCGCCGACGTCGCCGAGGTCAGGATGGACCATGCCGTGCGCCAGGGCGCGGCCGTCAAGGACGGGAAGAGAGAATGCGTCGGCGGGGTTGTCATGCTGCTCCGCGGAGAGAACAGCCGCGATGTCGTCGCCCGGGTCGAGGCCAAGGTGGCCGAGATCAACGACTCGAACCTCATGCCCGCCCGCGTCCGGATCGAACCCTACTACAAGCGCTCCGACATCATCGTCAAGAGCATCGATACCGTGACGGGGGCGCTGGCCGTCGGGTCTATCCTGGTCGTCATCATCCTTTTCCTTTTCCTGAGGAGCGTCCGCGGAGCGTTCGTCGTCATCCTGGCCCTGCCGCTCTCGGCCCTGCTCACCTTCACGGTCATGAAGAGCGCCGGCCTGACGGCCAACCTCATCTCGCTCGGCGGGCTGGCCATCTGCATCGGCATGATCATCGACGCGACCATCATCCAGGTAGAGAATGTCCAGCGGCACCTGAGCGAGGCGGGGAATGGGCGGTCGACCATCCATGATGTGTTCAAGGCCGTCATCGAAGTCCGGAAGCCCAGCATTTTCGGCGAGCTCATCATCGCCCTGACCTTCCTGCCCATCGTTTCGCTCCGGGGCTACGAGGGCAAAATGTTCTCCCCCTTGGCCTTCACGGTGGCCATCGCCCTGCTGGCCTCGCTTCTTCTTTCGATCTTCGTCATCCCGGTCCTCTGCTCGCTCGTCCTCAAGCCGGGGCATGAAAAGGAGAGCTTCCTGCTGCGGGCGGCCAAGAAGGTCTATCTGCCCGTCCTCAAGTTCGGGCTGAGAAGGAAGGCCGTCGTCATCGGAGCCGCGGTGCTGCTGCTGGCCGCGGCCGTCGCCGTCATCCCGCGCCTCGGGACGGAGTTCCTGCCCGTCATGGACGAGGGCGCCTTCGACATGGACTTCCAGCTCCTCCCCGGCGTTTCGCTCGACAAGGCCCTGGAAACATCCAAGCTCGTCGAGCAAAAGCTCATGGCTTTTCCCGAGATGGCGGTCATCGTGGGCAAGACGGGCCAGACAGGGATCGCCATCGAAGCGCGGGGCGTGGACAAGACGGGCTATGTCGGTGCGCTGAAACCCCGTTCGGAGTGGAAGAACGCGAAGACGAGCGCCGAGCTCATGGAGAAGATGCGCCTGGCCGTGGCCGACGTCCCGGGCATGGTCATTTCCTTCAGCCAGCCTATTCAGTGCCGGATCAACGAGCTGATGGAAGGCACCAGGGCCGAGGTCCTGGTCAAGGTCTTCGGCGAGGACATGGACCTGCTCAAGTCCACGGCCGAGGATATCGCCCGCGTCCTGTCGGGGGTCCGCGGGGCGAAGGACATCCTCGTCGAACAGGTCTCCGGCCAGCCGTACATCTCGATCACGGTGGACCGGGCGAAGATCGCCCGCTACGGGATCAACGTCCGGGACGTCCTCGATGTCATCGAGATCGCGGTCGAGGGAAAACCGGCCAGTTTGATGTACGAGGAAAGCAAGTTTTTCGACATCATCACCCGGTTCGCGGCAGATCACCGCGACTCCATCGAAAAGCTCAAGACGATCCTCATCAGCGCGCCCGGCGGATACCGGGTGCCGCTGGGGGACCTGGCCGCCGTGGAGGCCGTCGAAGGACCGGCCCAGATCAGCCGGGAAAACGGCCAGCGCCGGATCGGGATCGAGATGAACGTCGCCGGCCGCGACATCGGCGGATTCGTCAGGGAGGCGCGGGCCCGAGTCCGGCTCGAGGTCCCGCTCCCGCACGGAGCCTACATGAGTTGGGGCGGTCAGTTCGAGAACCAGCAGCGGGCCATGGCCCGGCTGATGGTCATCACTCCCGCCGTCATAGCGCTCATTTTTTTCCTCCTCCTCATGACCTTCAACTCAGCCCGGCTGGCGCTCCTCGTCCTCATGAACCTGCCCTTCGCCCTGATCGGCGGGGTCTTCGCCCTCCTCATTTCGGGCCTCTACCTCTCGGTCCCGGCCTCGGTCGGGTTCATCGTCCTCTTCGGGGTCGCCGTGCTCAACGGGTTGGTCCTCATTTCGTACATATCCCAGCTTCAGGATTGCGGGATGCCCCTCGACGAGGCCATCCTGAAGGGGACGGAGACCCGGCTCCGGCCGGTGCTCATGACGGCGTCCATCGCCGTCTTCAGCCTCATCCCGATGCTCTTCGCCACCGGACCGGGGTCGGAGATCCAGAAGCCGCTGGCCGTCGTCGTCGTGGGCGGGCTGATCTCCTCGACCCTGCTGACGCTCCTGGTGCTCCCGGTCCTTTATGGTTTCTTCAGGAAGAAGCCGGAGACCGGCATTCCGGAATAGAAAGAGGGGGTCAAACCTTAAATCTTATAATTTTTCTTATTGGCATGAACCCGCCTCCCTCAGGTCTGCGGCCTAAAAAGTATATGATTTAAGGTTTGACCCCCTCTTCTTCATATGCTATAACTCGCCTCCATGAAGAGCGTGCTGTTCGCCACGAAGAGCCTCGAGCAGCTGTCGCAAGAAGCCTCGTCCGAATCCTCGGGCCTCAAGCGCGTCCTCGGCCCGTGGCACCTCATCTTCCTCGGCGTCGGGGCCATCGTCGGGGCCGGCATCTTCGTCATCACCGGCCACGCGGCCGCCCAGTACGCCGGTCCGGCCGTCACGCTCTCCTTTGTGCTGGCCGGCCTGACATGCGCCTTCGCCGGTCTCTGCTACGCCGAATTCGCCTCGCTCATCCCCATCGCCGGTAGCGCCTACACCTACGCCTATTCGACCCTCGGCGAGCTCTTCGCCTGGATCATCGGATGGGACCTCATCCTGGAATATTCGCTGGGGGCGACGACCGTGGCCATCGGCTGGTCCGGCTATGTCGTCAGTTTCCTCAAGGGCATCGGCGTCGATTTCCCCGCCGCCCTGGCCGAGGCGCCCTTTTCCTTCAATCCCCAGACCGGCGCCTGGACGAAGACGGGCGCCCTCGTCAACCTGCCCGCCGCCCTGGTCATCGCTCTCATCACCTACATCCTTGTCCGGGGCATCAGGGAGTCGGCGACGGTCAACTCCATCATAGTCGTCCTAAAGATCGGCATCATCCTCGTCTTCATCGGTGCCGGCCTGTTCTTCATCAAGCCGGCCCTGTGGAAGCCGTTCATCCCTCCGAACCAAGGGCAATTCGGTTTCTTCGGCCTGAGCGGCATCCTGCGCGGAGCGGGGGTGATGTTCTTCGCCTACCTCGGCTTCGACGCCGTCTCGACCGCCGCCCAGGAGGCCAAGAACCCCAAGCGGGACATGCCCATCGGCATCCTCGGCAGCCTGTTCGCCTGCACGGCCATTTATATCGCCTTCTCGCTCGTCCTCACCGGCGTCGTCTCCTACACCGAACTCAACGTCCCGGCGCCCGTCGCCGTGGCCATCGACGCCATGCGGCTCTTCTGGCTTTCGCCGCTGGTGAAGATCGCCGCCATCGTCGGTCTGATGTCGGTGATGATGGTCCAGCTCATGGGCCAGCCGCGGATCTTCTTCACCATGGCCAAGGACGGCCTCCTGCCGCCGGCGGCGGCCCGGGTCCACCCGAAGCACGGCACGCCCCACGTCACGACGATCGCAACGGGCATCCTCGTCGGCATCGCCTCCTCGCTCCTGCCCATCGGCATCGTCGGTGAGCTCGTCAGCATCGGGACGCTCTTCGCCTTCGTCATCGTCTGCGGCGGAGTCCTCGTGCTCCGCTATACGCGCCCCGACATCCCCCGGCCCTTCAAGACCCCTTTGGTCCCCTTCGTCCCGGTCATGGGCATCCTCTCCTGTCTCTACCTGATGTCGGGTCTGCCCAAGGATACCTGGATCCGGCTCATGGCCTGGATGGCGATCGGGCTCGTCATTTACTTCACCTACGGCATCCGGAAAAGCAAGTTGAGGAGGAGGCCATGAACGCCAATCCCGCGATACCCGTCCCCGAAGCCGAATCCCGCGGCTTCAGGCGCGAGATGTCCCTCTTCGACGCCATGATGATCGTCATGGGCGCCATGATCGGCTCCGGCATCTTCATCGTCAGCGCCGATATAGCCCGCACCGTCGGCTCGCCCGGACTCCTGCTCCTCGTCTGGCTCATCACCGGCGTCGTCACGGTCATCGGCGCCCTGAGCTACGGCGAGCTGGCCGGCATGATGCCCCACGCCGGCGGGCTCTACGTCTACCTCCGCGAAGCTTACAGCCCGCTCGTCGGGTTCCTCTACGGCTGGACGACGTTCCTCGTCATCCAGACCGGGACGATCGCCGCCGTCGGTGTCGCCTTCGCCAAGTTCACCGGCCTGATCATCCCCTGGTTCAGCGAGCGCCATATCCTCCTCGCCGTGCTGGGCTTGAAGGTCTCGGCCGCTCAGGTCCTGGCCATCGTCAGCATCATCGTCTTGACCTATCTTAACATGCGGGGTCTGCGGACGGGCAAGACCATCCAGGGCTTCTTCACCGTGACCAAGACCGTCGCCCTCTCCGGACTCATCCTGCTCGGGTTCATCGTCGGGGCCAACGCCGCGGCCATCAAGGCCAATCTGGCCGTATTCTGGAAGGCGAGCTGGACCCACATGGCCGGCGGGCAGATCGCTTCGGTCGAACCGCTCTCGGGCATCATGGTCTTGGCGGCCATCGGGGCGGCCATGGTCGGCTCGCTCTTCGCCTCGGACGCCTGGTACACCGTGACCTATATCGCCGGCGAAGTGAAAAATCCCAAGCGGAACATACCCCTGAGCCTCGTCCTCGGAGCCGGGATCGTCATCTTCCTCTACTTCCTGGCCAACGTCGCTTACGTCGTCACTCTCCCCGTGCAGGGGACCCCCGAAGCGGCCGACGTCATCGGCCGGGGCATCCAGTTCGCCCAGTTCGACCGCGTCGGGACCGCGGCCGCCGAGATGATCTTCGGCGGCCCGGCGGCCGTCATCATGGCCGTGCTGATCATGATCGCCACCTTCGGCTGCAACAACGGCCTTATCCTGTCCGGCGCACGCGTCTACTACGCCATGGCCAAGGACGGGCTGTTCTTCAAGGCCACGGGGAACTTGAACCGGAAATCGGTCCCGGGGACGGCCCTCGTCGTCCAGTGCGTCTGGGCCAGCCTGCTATGCTTGAGCGGGACCTACAGCGACCTCCTGGACTACGTCATCTTCGCCGTGCTGATCTTTTTCGTCCTGATCGTCTCGGGCATCTTCATCCTGCGGAAGAAGCGGCCCGACGCGGAGCGTCCCTACAAGGCTTGGGGCTACCCCGTCGTGCCCGCCATCTACGTCCTCGTCGCTGCGGCCATCGCCGTCGACCTGCTGATCTTCAAGACGAGGTACACCGTCCCCGGACTGCTCATCGTCCTGCTCGGCATCCCGGTCTACTTCATCCGCAAGCGGTCTGCCCGGTCGGCGGCCGAACCTGGGGCCTGAGCCGTCCGCGGCGGACTATTTCTTCTTCTCGGCCGCAAGAACGCCGGCTGCCATGTACTCTTGCGGGGAAAACTCCTGGACCCAGACCCGGATCGTTTCGAGGGGGGCGCCGATCGAGTCATGAACGGCCGCCGTTACCGCCGTGAGCAGGGCTTTTTTCTGTTCGTCCGTCCGCCCTTCGAGGAGGTGGATTTCGACGAGAGGCATGGGGGCTCCTTTCTCTCTCATTCTATCAAGAAGGGGTCAAACCTTAAATCTTATACTTTTTCATCGGCTGAGCCTCGTGTATCGGCGCTGACGTAGAACGGAAAAATATAAGATTTAAGGTTTGACCCCTTCTGATTGACTTTGGCAGTAGCTTTTGATAAACACATAGACAAGACAGGCGCGCATGGTCATCAAAACGCGAGAATCAGAAAACGTCGTCATCTTCGACATCGAGGGGGAGATCCGCCGCTCCGACGCCGCCCAGACGACCCTTCACAGCCTGGTCAAGGCCCAGCTCGACCGGGGCCGGAGGAACGTCCTGCTCGATCTCGGCGGCGTGGAGTTCATCGACAGCTTCGGAGTGGGGGAGATCCTGGCCAGCTACATCTCGACCCAGAACCTTGGCGGGAAGTTCAAGCTGTGCCGGATCTCCAAGAAACTCCTCCTGATCTTCCAGATCACCATGCTGCACAAGGTCCTCGAGATCCACGAGGATTGCGACCGCGCCCTGGAGAGCTTTGAGAAAGCCTGACCCCGGGCGGGTCTGACAGGGGGGGCCGCGTGGCCGACGGCCGGCTCGAAAGATTCCTGAACAGATTCGGCGATGTCCGCGGCCGCGAGGCCCGGGCCGCGCTCACCCTCTCCGGTTTCTTTTTCCTGATCACCTTCACCTTCTACATCATCAAGCCGGTCAAGGAGAGCTTCCTGATCGGCTTCGCCAGGCCCAGCTGGTGGCCGTTCGCCGACCTGGCCACGGCCCTCCTCATCGGCTTCGTCGTCGCCCTCAACGCCCGGCTCCTCAACCGTCTGCCGCGGCGGACCTACCTCACGGCCTGCCTCCTGTTCTTCATCGCCAGCCTCTTCGTCTTCTGGTTCGTTTTCGACGTCCATCGGACGATGCAGATCATGACGCCCGTGGCCGATTCGTCGGGGATCAGCTTTTTCCTCTGGCTCCAGGTCGCCATTCCCAAGTTCTGGCCCTTCCCCGTGTTCGTCTTCTGCTTCTGGGCCGACGTCTTCATCGTCATGTCCGTCACCCAGTTCTGGATCGCCGTCAACGACGTCTTCGGGCCGCACCAGGCCAAGCGGCTCGTCGGGCTCTTCGTCACGGGCGGGCTCTTCGGCGGGATCGCCGGGTCGGCCTTGGCCGCTCTCATGGTCTTCGCCAGGCTCATCCGGCCCGAGGACCTGCTCCTCGTCTGTCCCGCCCTCCTCGTCCTGGCCCTGGTGACGATCAACATCGTCTACGCCGAACAACGGAGGATCGACGCCGCCGCCGGGGACGGCCCGGTCTCGGCGGCCGCCCGGGTCGGCTATCTGGAGAGCTTCCGGGCCGTCAAGCGGAGCCGCTATCTCCTGCTGCTGGCCGCGATGCTGGCCTCGGCCATGATCGCCGGGTCCCTCATCAACTACCAATTCAAGACGGTCGTTAAGAGCGCCATCGAGAATTCCGGAGACAGGACGTCCTTCATCGCGGTTTTTTTCCTGGCGATCCTCGCCGTCTCGACGGTGTTCCATCTGGTCACGACCGGCCGCATTCTGAAATCGTACGGGATCCGCTGGGCCATCCTCATCGCTCCGGTCTTCCTCATCGCCGGGTCCCTGGCCGTTTTCCTGATCCCCGCCGGCGCCATGCTGGCTTGGGTCTGCGCCGCCCGCGGAGGCGACAAGACGTTCGACAACACCATCAGCCAGTCCGTCCGGGAGCTCCTCTACGTCCCCGTCCCCGCGGAAGTCAAGTACAAGGCGAAGATCTTTATCGACATGTTCGTCAATAAGTTCGCGACGGGCCTCGGCGCCGGGCTCTTCCTCCTCCTTTATAGCCTCAGGAGATTTGAATACCGGGCCGACCAGCCCCTGGCCATCGTCCGGGAGATAGGCGTTCTGACCTTGATTTTCCTTTTCCTCTGGCTGGTCCTGACCCGGCTCGTCTACAGGGAATACCCGGCCGTCCTGAAAAAGGACATCCGGCCGAAATGGACCGAGGGTCGCCAGGCCGTCGCCGCGCACGTCGACGTCGATCTGACCCTCAAGATCTTCAACACCATCCAAAGCCGCGAGAGGAGCACGACCCTCTACTACATGAATGTCTTCAACCTCCTCCGCGGCAACGACCTGGCCCCCGAGCTCAAAGAGCTCCTCGGCATCAAGCGGGACGAACTCAAAGCCCGGGCCATGGACTCCCTCTTCGACGTCGCCGGCGGGGTCTTCTTCCCGGGCCTCGAAGAGGCCATCGCCGACACGGAATTCCAATCCGAGATCGACCTCGTCTTCCTCCTGCCGTCCTATCAGGAGATCATGGGCCGGCGCCTCGGCGAGATCATCGGCTCCGCTTCCGAAGTGGACCGGATCGAAGCGGCCAACAGCATCAGCCGCATGGTCCCGGACCCGCCGACTCTCCAGGCCCTGGGACGCCTTCTCCAGGACCCCTCCGCCGAGGTCGTCGTCTATGCCCTGAACAGCGCCTCCGTCCACCGCCGCCCCGAACACGTCCCTCTCATCGTCCGCCAGCTGGCCAATCCCATGACTTCCGCTGAGGCCCAGTCGGCGCTGGCCGCCTACGGACCCGGAATCGAAGACCTCATCGGCCCGATCCTCCGGGCAAGCGACGAGCCCCTGGAGGTCCGCCGGGCCATCCCCGAAGTATTGGCCCGGGTAGGCACCCAGCTCGCCGCCGATATCCTAGTCGAGGAGCTTGCCCGCCGCCGGGACGATGTGGAGCAGGCCCTCGTCGACGCGCTCTACAAGATCAGGGCTGACCGGCGCGAGGTTCGGTTCCGGGAAAAAGCGGTCCGGCCGGAGCTCCTCTTCCTGATCAAAAAAGGCTGCGATATCTCCTTGAACCCGCCGGGCCCCGCCGGCGAGGCTAAGGCGGCCCTGAACATCAGGATCAAGCGCATCTTCGACCTGATGACGCTCATGCACTCCCCGGAGGACATCGTCAACGCCTATCAGAACATCCTTCAGGGGACCGCCAGGTCGGTCGACTATTCCCTCGAACACCTCGACAACCTCCTCGACCGGGAGCTCAAAAGCCTTCTTTTCCCGCTCATCGAGGACCTCCCTCCCGAGGAGCGGGCCCTGCGCTTGAAAAAGGCGATGAGGTTGAAATGACCCGCCCTGTCATCTAGAATGGTAAGCGAGGGCATGCCCATGGTCAACCTGTACATCTATCCGAAGACGGGAGAGCCCTCGACCTGCCCGCTGGGCTCGCGGCGGGTGACCATCGGCCGGGCGGCCGCGAACGACATCGTCCTGTCCGACCAGTTCAGCTCGGGCTGCCACGCCGTCATCGCCCCGACGGAGAAGGGCTACGCCCTCCTCGACCAGGGCAGTAAGAACGGCACCTTCGTCAACGGGCGCCGCGTCAGCGGCGAGATCGACCTCGCCCGGGGGGACGAGATCCTCATCGGCTCGACGCGCTTCTATTTCGACCGGGACCTCCAAACCAACATCGAGATGGTCGAAGGGACGACCTTCACCCACAGCTCGAACACCATCATCCAGGTCAAGGACATCCTCAAGAAACCGCCCACGTCGGCCGTGGTTCTGAAGACGCCTGGCGGGGGGCTCGACCTGGAGCGCTTCCAACAGGACCACAAGATCATCGCCGTCCTGGGCGAGGTCAGCCAGGCCCTGATCTACCACATGCCGCTCGACAAGCTGCTCGACCACATCATGGACGTCCTCACCCA
>MEYF01000079.1:22414-27031 GCA_001775755.1 Candidatus Aminicenantes bacterium RBG_19FT_COMBO_65_30
CCTCATGCTGAAAAACGAGGCCTCCCAGGCCCTCGAGCCCAAGGTCGTCCGGGTCCAGAACGGGGCGCTGCGGACGCAGAGCATCTTCGTCAGCCAGACGATCGTCCGGACGGCCCTGGAGCGGAACTCGGCCATCCTCATCTCGGACATCCAGGCCGACGAGGGGCTGCGGGCGCAGGCGAGCGTCGTCCAGGCGCAGATCCACTCGGCTATGTGCGTGCCGCTCTGGAACAACCAGGATATCATCGGCCTCATCTACTGCGACCGGGCCTCCCTGCTCGAGCAGTTCTCGGAAGACGACCTGCGGCTCCTGACGCTCCTGGCCAACCTGGCCGCCGTGAAGATCGAGAACGCCCGCCTCTACGAAGAATCCCTGAAGGTGATCCAGCTCGAACGGGAGCTGTCGCTGGCCGTCCAGATCCAGAAGAACTTCCTGCCGCGGGAGGAGCCCTCCTTCGCGCCCTACGACATCAGCGGCAGCGCCCGGGCCTGCCGCCACGTCGGGGGGGATTACTACGACTACATCTTCATCGAACGGGACCGCCTGGGCCTCGTCATCGCCGACGTCTCGGGCGTGGGTGTCAGCGCCTCCCTGCTCATGGCTTCGCTGCGGGGGGCCCTCCACGAGAAGTTCCCGGCGACCTTCGACCTGAGCGAGCTCACGGCCAAGCTCAACGATTTCGTCTATACGAGCTCGGACAGCCATTGCTTCATCTCGTTCTTCCTGGCCGTCATCGACCGGCGCACGAACGAGGCGTCCTACGTCAACGCCGGTCACAATCCGCCCCTCCTCGTCGGGCGCGAGGGCCGGGCCCGCCTCCTCGAGGGAACGGGCCTCTGCCTGGGGATGTTCCCGGCCCAGACCTACGAGGAGAGAAAGCTCGTCGTCGGCCCCGGCGACATCCTCTGCCTGTACACCGACGGGATCGTCGAGAGCCGGAAGGGCGAGCTGGAAGAGTACGGGGACCGCCGCCTGGCCGACAAGATCAAGGCTCTCGGCGACCTCCCCGCCCGGGAGATCATGGACAAGGTCTTCGAGGACATCTTCGCCTTCAGCGGCTGCTCGGAGGCCGGGGACGACATGACCCTCGTCGTCGTCAAGCGGAATCCATGAGGGCCGGGGCAGGGAGCGTTCCGTGACCGAACAGGATGTCAGAGAGCTCGCCGTCCCGGCCGTCCTCAAGGAGGTCGACCGCGTCCGGAGTTTCCTCCGGGATTACATCGCCGGTCTGGCTCTCGGCGAGGAGGATCGGCTCAAGATCGAGCTCGCTCTCCACGAGATCTGCGTCAACATCGCCATGTACGCCTACCCCGCGGGACGGAGCGGCGACATGGCCGTCCGGATCTGGCGCGACGACGCGGCGCTTTTCATCGAGGTCCGGGACAGGGGCATCCCCTTCAACCCGGTCAAGAAAAGGAACCCCGACCTGCTGGTCAGGCTCCGCCGCGGCCTTCCCGGCGGCCTCGGCGTTTATTTTTTCCGGACGCTGATGGACGGCTTGACGTACCGGCGGGCCGGCGGCGAGAACATCCTGACCGTCCGCAAGGCGATCTGATCAGTATCAGTAGAAGACCTTATTCTCCCCGTTGGCCCTGACGAGCCTGTCGATCTCCGTCAGGATCAGATCCCGCCGGATCAGGACGGCGCGGATCTCGTTATCCGAGAGGTTCTCCCCGACAACGGCCTTGATGGAAGGGAAATCGAGTGACTTGACCTTGTCGACGAGAACCCGCGGCAGTTCGCTCATGAGCTTCGGCCCTTCGGGGTGCTTGGCCGAGTAGAGGAGGCTCTTGGTGAATCTCCCCGAGGTCCGGAACGAGCGGGAGTGGTCGATGAGGATCATCCGCCAGTCGGGCGTGATCAGGATCTGGTTCGTGTGACGGTCTTCGTTGGCGATGAGGTTGTCGAAGAAGCGCTGGAGATAGGTCGCCCGGTTCCAGGCGAAGACCTTGACCGGCGGCATCTTGATCCTCTTCTCCTCCCGCTCTTTGAGCGACATGCAGTCGTCGACCCAGTACTGGCAGGAGCCCCTCTCGTCGCGGAAGAGGCGCTCGACGGTGGGCGGGACCATGCCCAGCCCGAGGTGTTTGTCGAGAAGGTAGGCGGCGATCTCGTAGGTCCAGCCCTCCCAGAACCCGCCCATGCGGCCCCGGGGGTTCTTCCAAAGGCCCCGGTGCGTGACGTCGCCTTTTTTGAGCGTCAGGACCCAGGGCGAGGTCACGGCTTCGGGTCCGGTCAGCTGCCTGCTGCCGATGACCTCCGCGGTCTTGATGAACTCCTCCCACTGTTCGCGCCGGGCCAGCTCGTCGGGCAGGAACTGGATCGCGGAGATCCCGGCCGCGGGGGCCGCGGGCGCCTTGTCCGCGGAGTTGTCTGAGCTGAGGCAGGCCAGGAGGAGCCCGGCGAGAGGGAGTATGACGGCCAGGCCGGTCACGAAAAGTTTCTTTTTCATGGGTCTCTCTCCCTCGCCATACGGCGGGCCGCCCGGCCATAGGCGCGGCGCGGGCGGTGCCGGGCTCAATAGAGCACCGCGGCTTCGCCCTGCTCCTGGATCATCAGCGCGATCTCCTTGAGGAGGAGCTCCCGGCGGGCGAGGATGGCCTTGATCTCCCCGTCCATGAGAGTCGTCCCGACGGCCGCCTTGATGTCTGCGAAGGTCAGGGCCCGAACCTTGTCGACGAACAAGCGGGGAAGCCGGCGGAAGATGTATGGCGCGCCCTGGGCGGAGACTTTGATCCCGTTCCGGCCGTTCATCAGCCGTTTGACGAACTCCCCTTCGGAACGGAAGGACCGCGAATGGTCGAAGAGGATGATCCGCCAATCCTCGGTGTAGAGGTAGTTCTGCTGGGTCCGGTCCTCGTTGGCGATGAGGCTGTCCCAGGCCCGGGCCAGCCACTTCATCTTCTCGGTGTGCTCGAGGGCCGAGTCGGGGATGCGGATGCCCTCCTCGACGAGCTTGAGCAGGCTGTACTTGTTCTCGGCCCAGAGGACGAGGGCGCCCTTCTTGCCCTGGAACTCGCGCTCGACGGCCGGCGGGACCATGTTCAGCCCGATGAGCTTGTCCAGCCGGTAGGCCGCGATCTCGTACTGCCAGCCCTCGAGAAAGCCGCCCATCTCGCCGCTGGGATTCTTCCAGGCGGCCTTGGATTCGACCTCGCCTTTTTTAAGGTAGAGCTTGAACGGCTTGGTCACGCCCTCGCCGATGAGCTCGAACCGGACGATGTCGGCCGTCAGCAGGAATCCTTCCTGGGCCTCCCTCTGGGCGATCTGCTCGGGCGTGAACTGGGCCAGTGCGATCTGCGGCCCGGCCGATAGAGCCAGCGCCAGCGAAAAGAGCACGGCGATGCGCTTCATGGGCCCCTCCCCGTCGAAACGACGATCTGAAAAAATCATACCCCTTCCGGGCGCCGATTTCAAGCCGCGGGCGCGGCCGCGGCAACGGCGTCCATGGCGGCCTTCCGCTTTTTGTAAGCGGTGATGATCTTGAAGCAGATGACGAGCAGGACGATGATGACGAGGACGTTGAGGAGGGCGTAACGCTCGATCGGGAGGCCCAGGAGCCCGGCCCCGATGAAAACGGCCAGGGAGGAGAGCGTGTCGCCGCCCCGGACGAAGAACGTGTCGATCGCCGCCTTGGCCTTGTACTTTTCCTCTCTCTTGGTGACCAGGAACAGGGCCGCTTTGGTCGTGTTCTGGAGCGAATAGTCCGTGCCGTTCTCGAACGCCTTGACCCAGCGGACGAGGACCAAGACCGCCCCGAAGGAGATCAGAGCGTAGCCGCCCAGGGCGATGAGAGGCAGGAAGAGCAGGGCCCCGCCGATACCGACCCACTTGAAGATCCGCGAGACGAGGAAGAGCTGGATGAGGAGCGCGATCAAGTTCGTCAAGAACTGGTAATTCATGAACGCGTTGTGGATGGCCTTGCTTTCCGTTCTCTGCGGCAGGGCCGGCGAAGCGTCCGGCGAAGCGTCCGCGGCCCGTCCGTCCGACAGCGTCGCGGGCTGTTGCGATGGGACCGCCGCCGGCTTCGGCGCCAGGCTCGCGATCGACTGCTTGACCGTGACGTCGGTGATGATGTATTCCCCGGTCGCGTTGACGAAATTGTAGAGACCGATCATGACCGCGATGAGGAGGAGGTAGCGGCTCTTGAAGACGAGCCGGAAGCCGCCCCCGGCCTTCAAAGGCTGTTCCTGGACCTTGGCCTTCTCTTCGGCCCCGGCCAAGCCCTTTTCCCGGTCCTGGCGGGTCTTGCGGACGTCCCGGCGGTGGATGGTCCAGGCCAGGATGATACAGAGGAACAGGATGATCCCGGCAATGAGCATGAGCTTGAACTGCCAGTTGGCGCCCAGGATGTCCCTCAGCTTTCGCATGATGGGCAGCACCGCGACGAGACCCCCGAGCGTCGCGCCCAGGGCGACGAGGGGGAAGGTTCGCTTCCCGACCTCGTCGGAATAGAGGTCGTTGGCGAAGCCCCAGAACTGGGCGATGACGAAATAATTGAAGATGCCGATCCAGATGAAGAACATGATCCCCATGGGCTTGACGGCCATGCCGCCGGCGTGGAGAAAATAGAAGACGACGAGGTTGGAGATGAAGAACGACGTCGTCCAGGTGAT
>MEYF01000080.1:0-3206 GCA_001775755.1 Candidatus Aminicenantes bacterium RBG_19FT_COMBO_65_30
CCGAGATTTCAAAGACTTGCGATAAGGCCTGACCCACTCATCGCCTTCAGTCCGAAACCGTAATTTTACGGCGCTTTCAGTCTATTTTGGCACGCCACAGACACATGGCGGGCAAAGAGGGAGGGGTCTAGAAGACAATGAGAACGACTGACCTCGAATCTGAAGGTCGGCGATTCCGGGCGCGCTCCAGAAGCCTAAGATCAAGAAAGTCGCCAAGAACACGGCGACCTTTTCCTACAACAAGGCTCTGATCAACCAGGTCTACCTGGCCGTTGAAGAAGCGGCGAAGAATTGGACCTCCCGCCACAGGGACTAGCCTATGATATACTCGCAGCTGATGATCTATTTTGGCAACCGTTTAGGGGAGCGTGCTTAAATGCAAAAAAGGGGTTTACACAGAGAATCTGGCACTCCCTCATCTGAGCGAAATACCAAGAAAAGTCAGTGCCGTAGAAGAAGAAATATCCTTTGCTTGCTTTGTCAGATCTGCTTAGTTATCCAGTTTATGGTCTTTTTTTATTTTTGTGCTCAGAAGCCGGGGGAAAAGGATTTTTCTTTAAAGAAAGAGCTAGAAATCGGCCTATTAGAAGGAGACAAGGATTATATCTTCGGGCAGATTACGGATGTCAAAATAGATTCTTTAGGAAATATCTTCATTTTAGACGTAAAGATGAATAGAGTCGTCAAATATGATCGAGATGGAAAATTTATTTTACGATTTGGGGAAAAGGGCGTAGGACCAGGGGAATTTGAAGATCCCAGGTCAATTGCTTTAGATTCTTCAGGTAGAGTATATGTCATTGATTTCCAAAAAGTAATTATCTTTGATGAAGCGGGAGGCCTAATAAAATCCTTCGGCTTAGATTTCATGGGAATTGACATGGCCCTAAACGACAAAGGGAATTTTCTTATTCTAGGTGCAAGAGATAATCAGCTTTTTAATGTCTATGACAGAGAAGGTAAGTATTTGTACTCTTTTGGAGATCTGGTAAATAGCCCTAAAGAATTTGCAGGATTGAAGGGTGCCAGCTTGTTCAGAACTCCTTTAAGATTGTGGGCAAATGGAAATAAAATATTCGTAATGAATCCTTATAAATACGAAATCTGGCTTTATGAAAATGAAAAAATAAAGGGCAAATTGACAAGAAGATCGCCGGATTATTTAAAACCAGAATTAAAGGAGGAGGTTCCCGGTGGATTTTCTGCCGTCGTATCTGGCAATTTTATCTTTGAGGAGAATAATACGATATATGTCTATTATGATGGGGAAAAAGCATCCTGGTTAGATGTCTTCGAAGATGGGAAACTAATCATCTCAAAAAAAGTAAAAGGAATTCTTTCCGCAATTGATAATAAAGGAAAGTTTTATTTCATTGAGAGCGAGGATTATTCTAAGATTTGTAGATATTCTAAGAATAAGGGACTCTAGGTTAAGAGCGTAGAATCTAGGTAGGATCTGCTGAAAGAGCCATTCTCTCGTTCTGACCCGCCCACGATTAGTGTTCGAGCTCGTGAGGTCGGGACTCATGACCCTGGATCATGCAATCAAGGTTCGAATCCTTGCTTCCCAGCCAACTCCTTTCCAAGTTCTCGCCCCGGCTTCATGCGCCCGCCGACACCGCCGGTGAGATAAGCCGTTAAACACTTTTACTGCGGCCTGAGATGTGATATTTTCCTGTTCTTGGAGGAAACCGACATGTCACAAACCCGCCGTTCGTTCATTAAAATCGGAAGTCTCTCCCTGGCCGCCCTGGGCCTGGGACCGTCCGCCCTGACCGCGCCCGCGGCCGGAGCTCCACAAGAGCTTAAAAACTTGGTCACCGGTGTCGTGCCGCTCGGGCCGGAGGACTTCGCCCAACGCCGGGAGAAAGCGCGGCGGTTGCTCGCCGAACGCGGCCTCGACGCCCTCTTCGTCGGCGGCGGGACGAACCTCGTCTATTTCACCAAGGTCGGCTGGTGGCTGAGCGAGCGCGTTTTCGGTGTCGTCCTGAGCCGGAAGCGGGAGCCGGTCTGGGTCTGCCCGGCTTTCGAGGTCAAACGGGCCGAGGAGCTTGTCCCGGCCGGCCAGGAGATCCGGACCTGGGAGGAGCACGAAAATCCCTACGAGGTCGTCGGCGGCATCCTGAAGGACATCGGCGCGGTGACCGGGAAGCTGGGCACGTCGCCGGACCTCCGGGCCTTCGAGATCCATGGCCTGCGCCGGTCCCTGCCTGCGGTCGAGGTCGTCGACGGCGCGGCCGTCACGGAAGGATGCCGGGGCGTCAAGACGGCCAAAGAGATCTCCTACATGGATCTGGCCAACCGGATCACCAAGCTCGCCTACCGGGAGGGCTTCAAAGGGCTCCGCGCGGGCATGACGACGCGCGACCTGGCCGGAGCCATCTCGGCGGCGACGCAGAAGCTGGGGTCTTCCGGAGGCGGCGGTCCGCAGTTCGGCCCGAACACGGCTTTCCCCCACGGCTCCCAAGTCCAGCGGAAGCTCGCCGAGGGCGATGCCGTCCTCGTCGACGGCGGCTGCAGCGTTGAGGGCTACCGCTCCGACGTGACCCGGACGGTCGTGTTCGGGACGCCGTCGGACAAGCAGCGCCGGGTTTGGGACATCGTCAGGAAGGCCCAGGCCGCCGCGCTCGCGGCGGCCCGTCCCGGAGCGACCTGCGAGTCGGTCGACCGGGCGGCCCGGAAGGTCGTCGAGGATGCCGGATTCGGCCCGGGCTACAAGTTCTTCGCCCACCGCCTCGGCCACGGCATCGGCATGGAGGGGCACGAATACCCTTACCTGGTCAAAGGGAACACCCTCAAGCTCGAGCCGGGCATGACCTTCAGCAACGAGCCGGGGATCTACATCTACGGCGAGTTCGGCATCCGGATCGAGGATTGCATGGTCATCACGGAAACGGGCGCCCGGCATCTCGGGGGCCTCGAGGCCGAGTCGATCGACCGCCCGTTCGGCGGGGACTGAGCCGGGCGCCGGGACGAAACAAACAGGCCCGGAGGGGCGGAGGGAATGTTCGGGGGAATCAGGCGAGGTCGACGGCGTGGGTCCCGGCCTCGATCCGGATGACGTGGATCTTGGGGGGCTTGCCTGTTTCGGCCTCATAGTCCCGTCCGACCCGGGCCTCGAATTCCGGGACGGCGCCGGCCTCGACCAGGCTGATCGTGCAACCGCCGAATCCCGCCCCCATCATCCGCGACCCCGGGACGCCCGG
>MEYF01000080.1:3232-22298 GCA_001775755.1 Candidatus Aminicenantes bacterium RBG_19FT_COMBO_65_30
CGTCGAGCTCGGCCGACGAGACTTCGTAATCGTCGCGCAGGCCGGCGTGGGACAGGTTCATCAGCCCGCCGAAGACCGCGAAATCGTTCCGGGCCAGGGCGGCGCAGGCGTCCCCGACGCGGGTGTTCTCGCGGACGACGTAATCGCACCGGCGGAAGACGACCGGGTCGAATTCGGCCCGGTGCTCCCGGAGCAGGTCGAGTGTCGCGTCCCTCAGGCTGCGGATCGACGGATCGTGCGTCCGGAGGACATTCACGCCGGCCTCGCACTGGCCGCGGCGGACGTTGTATTCCGACGAGGCCAGCTCGCGCCGGACCAGGGTGTCGGAGACGACCACCCGGAGGTCCTCGCGCTCGAAGGGAAAGCGCTCGAACTCGAGCGACCGGCAGTCGAGCTTGAGGACGCTCTTCTCGCGGCCGTGGATGTTGATGAACTGGTCCATGATGCCGCAACGGACGCCGACGAACTCGTTCTCCGCCTTCTGGGCCAGTTTGACCAGCGTCAGGCTGTCGAGCTCGAGGCCGAAGAGGACGTTGAGGGCGAAGGCCAGGCCTCCTTCGATGGCGGCCGACGACGACATGCCGGCCCCGACGGGGATGTCGCCGCCGAAGACACAGCTGAAACCGCCGACCCTGTGACCCGCCTTGAGGAACTGGTCGACGACCCCCTGGAGGTAGTCGGGCCAGCGGAGCGGGGAGCGGTGGAAGGCGCCGAGCTCGCAGCGGAATTCCTGTTCGAAGTCGTGGGAGACGAGATGGCAGAGCCCGTCGGCCCGGGGCGAAACGGCGAAGACGACGGCCTTGTCCGTGGCGCCGGGGAGGACGAAGCCCTCGTTGTAGTCGGTGTGCTCGCCGATGAGGTTGACCCGCCCGGGTGAGACGACGAGAAGGGGCTTTCCCGGGAAATGCCTGCGGTACTTGTCGGCGATGACGGGGACCAGCGGGTTCATTGTCTCTCCTTAAGGCCGGATATTATCATCAGACGCCGCCGGAGGGGAAGAATTATCAACTCAATCTAAAAAAGTCAATCACAGCGAATTCTATTTCTTCCTGAGCTTGAGGACGCCCTTGATGCTGTCGAGATCGACCTGGAAGTATTGCAGGAAATCGTTGCCGAGAAGACCGGCCTCCTCGTCCGTTCCCAGGTCGTAGACGATGGCCCGGACGTCGAAGACCTTCTGCCCTCCGATCTCGATCGACTCGAGGCGGACCTGGTAGGCCAGGTCCCCGCCCGCGACGCCTTGGATGCCGACGACGGGCGTCGAATCGTCGATCCTGATCCCCAGCGCCGTCACGGCCGAGTTGGGGATGATGGTCGTCGTCGCGCCCGTGTCGATGAAGAACTTCTGGCGGTGCTTCTTATTGATGACGGCGTAGACGGGGATGAGCTTGTCGCCGGGATTGAAGCGGATCGTGACCGAGTCCTCGTCGCGCCGGCCCTCTTCGGCGAGTCGCTCGAGGGTCCGGGCCTTGTCGGAAAGGGCCGTCGGATATTGCCTGGAGGCGAGGAGGTCTGAGGCCCGGCCAAAATTCTTTTCCAGTACGGCGACCTCGACCCCGAGGAGATGGAGCTCGAGATCGTCGGGGGCGAGGCGGCTCGCTTCGTCGAAGATCTCCAGGCCGCCGTAGCCGCGCTCATTGAGGATCTTGTGAAGGGCCGATTTGGCCAGATCGATTTCTGCGGCGTCGAGCTCTTTGGAAACGGGAGCGCCTTGGATCGCGGGCAGGCGACGGAGGTCGGCCAGGAGCCGATGGGCGGCGTCGAAGCCGCGGGCATCGTTATAAGCGCGGGCCGCGGCCTTGATGAGCGCAAGGTCCGAGGCCGCGGCAAGGAGGCCCGGATCGAGGATGCGGGAAACTTCGGGGGCCATCCCCCGCTCGATCAAGGCCGTGGCCAGAGAGGACATTCGCGCCGCGATGGAGGGCGGCTTAAGAGAGAATGGGAGGTCCTCCGGCGAAAGCAGGGCTTCCCTGCGGAAGCCGGCGGCGAATGCCTCCAGCTTGCGGTCGGCCGCGACTTCGTCGGCCATGGACATGGCCTGAACGAACGCGGCTTCCCGCGTGCCCGCGCCGCGCAGGGAGCCGGCGAGATCGGCCGTCGCGAGCATGGGCTTGGGTCCGGCGCCGTCGGCCGGGGCCCATAGATATCCCCTGGCGACGCCTTGGCCGAACGTCCAACCGACGATACGGCCGTTTTGAATGAGGACGCCCGGCGCGGCGATCTCGCTGAACAGGGCGAAGGTCCTGAACGAACCGGCGGTCCGGAGCGGGCCGGTTTCTATGGCGAAGGAAATTCTTTCGCCTCTGAGGGGCCGCCACTCAAGGACCGCCGTGTCGTCGTAGGGAGCGAGCTCGGGCGTCCGCAGGCTCTCGGCGAGTTCGAAACGGCAGAGGACGAGGGGATTCGTTGATCTCCAATCGACCCAGGCCGGGCGGACGCCGGTCTGTCTGGGGCTGTCGAGGCGCGGCGCGCCCGTCCCGAGAAAGGCCCAGAGCGGCAGGGCCGCCCAGAAGCCGTCGAACAGAGCGCTTTCGAGGGAGGCCGGGGCGCCTTGCCACAGGCTTTCGAGGGCGAATCGCCCGGCTGCGAGGGTGAAGCTCGACGGGGTCGGATTGGATTCGACGGGGCCGGATGGCGCGGCGCTCGGCGCGTCCGGTTGGGACGCCGCGGGCTCCGCGCGCCGCGACGGCGGCCTGAGCCCGGGTATGAGGAAATAGGCCGCGACGAGGACGGTCAGGGCCGCCGCGCCGGCGAAGACGAACCAGGGGACGGTCTTTTTCGGTTTGGCCAGGGCTCTCGTCAGAAGCGCCCCGCAGGCCGAGCAGTATCGCGAAGTGTCCGGATTCTCGGTGCGACATCGTCGGCAGGTCATGGCGCGTCCCCTCTTTTTCCGGAAGGATAAGTCATTGACTGCGCGAAGTCAAACGCCGGGGGATAGCCGGGAGAGGCTCATTCAAGATCCGCCAAGGATCCGGGTCTTCGGGCGGAGATCGTCAAGGCGGGAACGAATAGGATCGCTTGATCAGATAGACGTTCCCGTCCGCGGCGGCGCGCGAGAAATACATGGCGCTTCCGGAGATGAACAGAGGTACTTCGGGGAGTTCGGCCGTGCCCAGGAAGGCGCCTCCCCGGGTGAAGACGTCGACCGGCAAGCGGGACGGCTCGGCCGTGATATCGGGGGGAAAACGGAAAATAAGGACGCGCGTCGGCGAGATGAGGACCGCGCTGATGATGTTTTTGAAGGCCGGGATCTTCTTGCCGAGCTCGCGGGAGACGCGGTCGGGCCAGTTCTTGGACTTGACGAAGTCCCGGAGACCTCGCTCGAGAAAGTCCCTTTCCTTGGCGCTGAGCTTCCCGGGCTTCACATCACGCCGGATCGGCTCAAGGGTTTGACCCTTCTCGTCGAGAAGCGCGATCTCATAGCGGTCGCTGATCCCGATGGCGGAAAGCCCGCCGCCGTGGGCGTAGAGGAATTGCGGAACATAGGCTTCGTGGCTGTAATTGAACATCACGCTCCGGCCCGACTCGTCGGGCAGGAGCGCCGAAAACCGGTCCCGCGCAATGGAGTGGAAGGTCTTAAGAACGGTGTTCTTGGCATCGACCAAAAGCTGCTGCCGGTCCTCGGGCCGCCAATCCCAGGCGTAGTAGCGGTCGAGCCCGACGAATCCGAGCCCGAGGCGCCCGTTGAGGTCCAGACGCCGGACGAAGGCGCCGTCCGTCTTGTGGAAAGAGACATAATTAATGTCCTCGAGGACGGCCAGGTCTCCCCCGGAGGTGAAAACGATCTGGCCCGGGGATTGGAAATCGCCGGGACCCTGGCCCTTCCGGCCGAAAGTCAACAGCAGCCGACCGTCGGGCGAGAACTTGAGAACCTTCTGCTCCCGCTGGTCGAGCACGTAAAAATTGGCGGCATCGTCTTCGCAGACCGAGGCGACGGAGCCGAAAAGGAGCTCCGCCCGGCCGATCTCGAGCGGCGGTCCCAGTTTGATCGTGACCGGCGGCTCCGGGATGGCCGGCAAGGATGCTGCGATGACGCTCAACAGGGCCAAGCAGGTCGCGAGGCGCTTGATCATGGGCTCATCATACCAGAAATGGGGCTGCTTGGTGATGGGCGTCGATTCCGAGGAACGGATATTGGCAGCGCTACGGGGATTCGAACCCCGGTCTGATGGCTGAGAACCACCTGTCCTGACCCCTAGACGATAGCGCCGTAAGGGGGCAACAAAAATAGCAGAATCCCCCGAGACTGTCAACCGGCGCTCAGGGGAGAGAAACCTGGATAGCACTCCGGGCATCGGGGGCCGTTTGACAGCCGGGCCGACCAGGCCTAATCTGGAAGGAGAGGCGGCATCATGGCCCTCGATTTCAGCGTTCCGCGGGAATTCCGGGGCCTCCTGCGGCTCGGGACGTGCTCCTGGAAGTACGATACGTGGAAGGGGCTGATCTACGAGCCGCTGAAAACCTACCGGCCCGATGATTATCTCGTCGACTACGCCAAGAAGCTTGATTCGGTCGAGGTCGACCAGTGGTTCTGGAGCCTTTTCCCGGGGGGCCTGCGCCTCCCCGACCCGGCGGCCGTGCGCCTCTATGCGAAAAGCGTCCCTGACGACTTCGTCTTCACCGTCAAGGCGCCCAACTCGCTGACCCTGACGCATTATTATTCAAAGCAAACGCCGCAGAACGCCGCCTTCGCCGGCAAGCCGAATCCCGCATTCCTCGACCACGACCTCCTCTGCCGTTTTCTCGACGCCCTCTCCCCTCTCGAGTCGAAGCTCGGGCCGGTCATGTTCCAGTTCGAATACCTCAACAAACAGAAGATGCCGACGAAGGAGGTCTTCTTCGAGCGCTTCGGCAAATTCATCGGCGCGGCGCCCAAGGGCTATCAATTCGCGGTCGAGATCCGCAACCCGAACTACCTCTCGCCGGAATTTTTCGACTTCCTAAGGGGCCATAAGCTCGGCTTCGTCTACCTCGACGGCTACTACATGCCGCCGATCGGTCAGGTCTTCGAAAAGTTCAAGCCGGAGACGGCCTCGTTCCAGGTCATCCGTCTCCACGGCGGCGACAGGCTCGAGATCGAAGGGGAAACGGGGGAAGTTTGGAATAGGATCGTCGCCCCCAAGCCCGGAGGCATCAAGTCCGCCGCGAAGATCGTCCGGGCGAACGCCAAGAAGAGGGTCTTGACCTATCTCAATTTAAACAACCACTTCGAGGGCAGTGCGCCGCTTTCGATCGGCCGCTTCCTCGACGTCCTCGCCGGCAAGAAGATCGACGAGGAGCCGTTCTGAGCGGCGCGGCACTCCGCCCGGTCCGCTCCCCTACCGTCGTCCGGCGAGCATCATCTTGGCGGCCGCCTCACCGCCGTTGATGCGGTAGAGCATGGGCAGGGGCCGGTCCAGGCCCTCGATATACTCCGGAGCGTTCTCCCAGCGGTAATTCAGGATATTGGCGTAGTCGGAGAAATGCTGCCAGCGCCGCCGCGGCAGGCCGGTGACCATGTGGAAGTGATTGGCCGGCATGCCCATCTTGGCCTGGCTCGCCGGGACGTGGTCGAAAGTCAGGAACGTGTGCGGCCAAGTGTAGTCGGAGGCGTGGCAGACCCTCTCGGCCAGCGGGGCGGGCAGCTCGACGCTCTGGGCCTCGTCCTGGACCATGGTGAACAGGCCGCCGAGGTCGGAGTAGGCGATCCGGCCGGCGACACCCTTGATGCCCTTGGGCGAAAGGTAGCTCACCGAAAAGCCCAGGCCGGGGAAGTAATACTCGACGGCCTTGAACAGGAACCACTTCTCGCCGTAGTCGAGCGAGCCGGAGCCGGAGTTGTCGCCGTCGATGAAGCCCCGCTCCATCCACGGTTCGGCCTTGAATATCCTGAGGTCGAGGCCGAGGGCCTTGGCGTTCTTCTCGATCTCCCAGGGCTCGTAGACCTTGCGGAAGTCCATGAAAAGAGTGGGTTTGCCTCCGGAGAGATAGCAGTAGGCGATCATCGTCAGCAGGGCCTGGATGTCGTTCTCGGTGGCGAAAGGGACGACCGTTTTTTTTCCGGTGTGGTCCTCGGTCGAGTTGAAGAGGGATTCGGCGATGTCGGCCGTGGCGAGCGGGATGCCGCGCCGGTCCGAGCCCCAGGCGAGCTGGCTCGTCCAGCCGCCGCCGACGGCGTTGACGTCGCGCATGTAGTTGCGGATGATGAGGTAGAGGGCCAGGCCCTCGTCGAGCTTCTGCATATCCGCGGCGGAAAGCGGGGGGGCTTTGACGCCTTTCCCGGTGAGTATCGCCAGGCCCAACTTCTTGATGTCCTCGGAGTTGGTGAAGATGCGGTCTTTGAACTTGACGTCGACGACCCATTCGCGCAGGGCCTTGAGCTCGGCGGCTCTGTAGCCGCCATGCTTTCGGAGCATGTCGGCGAAGAGTTTCATCGACTCGCGCGTGCTCTCCAAGCCGAAGAAGCGGCGGGCGGCGTGGACGTGGTTGAGGGCGGTCTCCATCTGCATGGAGTCGGTGTCGACGGCCAGGAAGCGCTTGCCCTGGAGGGCGACGCGCGTCAGCATGGCGTAGGCCAGGTCGACGACCTCTTCTTTCGTCCTCGCGTCGAACTCGGGTTTGAGCCCGGTTTCGGGCATCGAACCGATGACCATGGGACAGAGACGTCCCGTCTGGGCGTAGGCGCCGACCAGGGCGTCGATGCCGACGACGCCGGGCTTGGGCGCGTTGTTGCCGCCGACGCAGGCGATGGGAAGGGACGGCGAGAAGTGGGCCGTCAGGGCCATGGCCGTTTTCCCCGGGAAGAACCAGGTGTCGGGGACGATGATGATGCCGCCGACGCCCGCTTCTTTCATCTCCCGGGCCCCGGCGTCGGCCGCGCGCTCGCCGTCGACGAGACGGGAGCAGGTGAAGACGTTGGGGGCGCCGCCGTCGGGCAGGCGCAGGCGCTTGGCCAGCAGGGCGGCCGTCATTTGGCCGATGTTGAAGGCCCGCCTCCTCGATTCCTCGTCGATGCGCGGGTCGCAGGGGACGAAGACGCCTAGGGTGGGCGCTCCGGGTTTTTTCTTTCCCGCGTAGGGCATGGCTCCTCCGTGAGATACGGATTCAGATGTATTCGATGGTGGCCGGCGGCTTCGACGTCAGCTCGTAGGCGACGCGGGTGACCTCGGGGAGCTCGGCCGTGATCCTCTTCGAGATCTTCATCAGCGTCGCCCACGGCAGGGGCGACGGCTCGGCGGTCATGGCGTCCTTGCTCTCGACGGAACGGACGATGACGATGTTGCCGAAGTGGCGCTTGCCGCCGACGATGCCGGTCCCCTTGTCCTCGAGGAGGACGGCGAAGGCCTGAAAAGGCTTGTGGGCCGTGACTTCCTCCTCGACGATGACCGTGGCCGCCCGGACGAGGGCGACGCGCTCGGGCGTGACCTCGCCGATGATCCGGGTGGCCAGGGCCGGACCGGGGAACGGCATGCGGTTCCAGATCGACTCGGGCAGGCCGAGCTCCTTGGCCACGAGGCGGACCTCGTGCTTGAAGAGCTCCTTGAGGGGCTCGACGACCTTGAAGCCGAAGCCCTCCTCAGGGTCGATGCCGATCTGCTCGAGGATGTTGTGCTGGGTCTTGACGCCCTTCTGGGTCTCGATGATGTCGGCCGCGATCGTCCCCTGGATGAGGAAGCGGGCCTTGCTCTTGACGACCTCCTTGCCGAAGGAACTGTAGAAGGCGTAGCGGAAGGCCTTGCGCTTCTCCTCGGGATCGGACTTGCCCTTGAGGGCGGCGAAATATTCCTTCTTCTTGTCGGCGATGTCGACGGCGATGCCCAGGCCGGCGAAGATCTTGGCGATCTCCTGGGGCTCGCCGGCGCGCATCAGCCCATGATCGATGAAGACCGACTTTAGCTGGGAGCCGAGGGCGCGGTGGGCCAGGACGGTGCAAGCGGAGCTATCGACGCCGCCGGACAGGGCCGAGATGGCCTTGCCCCCGCCGATCGTTTTTTTGATCTCCTCGAGCTGGGTTTCGACGAATTTCTTGACGTTCATGCGGGCCTCCCTCTGTCGTTTCGCCTCATCATACTCATTTCAAAAGAAGGGGTCAAACCTTAATTCTTATACTTTTCTCGGGATGCCGCCTGCAGGTTACCAAGTGATCACGGTTAAAAAGCACAAGAATTAAATAGTATAAGAATTAAGGTTTGACCCCTTCTTTCCCCCTCTTGGGCGATGAGGCGCGGGGCGGGAAAATCACCTCCTCAATAGCCGGGGACGGCGATTGACCGACCCGCCGCGCCCTGGGAAAATCAGGCCATCGCAAGGAGGGCCTCATCCAAGGCTATTGCGAAATAACGGGGCAGGAGACGGGGATTCCTCTCCAGGCCCTCCTTGCCTCCTTTCCTCCGAGATAATACCCCAGCCTCGTGGGATGGGGCCCTTTTCTCCGTTTGAAGGGTGACGGCGTTTCGGATACGATAGGCTCCTGCGACCCGTGAGGGGGAGCCCATGAAAACCCGTTCCATCGCCATCCCTGTCTGTATCCTCATCGTCTTGGCCGCCGCGGGCTGGCCGGCCTCCCGGGTCGCCTCGGCCGAGGACCGCGAGACCGACCCGCTCGTTCTCCAAAAGCTCGAGCGCTGGCAGGACTGGAAGTTCGGCCTCATGATGCACTGGGGCCCCTACAGCCAGTGGGGCGTCGTCGAGTCCTGGACGCTCTGCTCCGAGGACGAGCCCTGGTGCCGCCGCACCATGGACAACTACGTCGAGTACAAGAAGGCCTACGAAGCCCTGCCGCGCACGTTCAATCCGGCCAAGTTCGACCCGGCCGCGTGGGCCGCCGCGGCCAAAGCGGCGGGCATGCGCTATGTCGTCTTCACGACCAAGCACCACGACGGTTTCTCCATGTACGACACCAAGCAGTCTGATTATCGCATCACCTCGCCCGACGTTCCCTTCCACGCCGGCCCGAAGGCCGACATCACTAAGGCGATCTTCGACGCTTTCCGCAAGGAAGGCCTGGGCACCGGCGCCTACTTCTCCAAGCCCGACTGGCACCACCCCGACTTCTGGGCTCCCCAATGGGCGACGCCCGACCGGAACGTCAACTACAGCATCGAGAGATATCCCGCCCGCTGGCAGCGCTTCCGCGACTTCACCTACCGGCAGATCGAGGAGCTCGTCGGCGGCTACGGTCCGCTCGACATCCTCTGGCTAGACGGCGGCTGGGTCCGGCCCCGGCCCGAGATCGAGGTCGCGCCGGGGCATTTCGTCAAGAACGCGAAGAACATGGACATCGACATGCCGAGGATCGCGGCCATGGCCCGGCGCCTCCAGCCGGGGCTCCTCATCGTCGACCGGACGGTCACGGGCCTCTACGAGAACTACCGGACGCCCGAGCAGGAGATCCCCGACAGACCCCTGCCGTATCCTTGGGAGACCTGCATGACCATGGGCGACCAGTGGTCCTATAAGCCCGGCGACAACTACAAGACGACCCGCCGGCTCGTCCACCTGCTCGTCGACGTCGTCTCCAAGGGCGGCAATTTCCTGCTCAACGTCGGACCCAGCCCCGAGGGAGAGCTGCCGCTCGAAGCCCTCGACCGGCTCCGCGGCATCGGCGATTGGATGAAGGTCAACGCCGAGGCCATCTACGGGACCCGGCCGGTCGCTCCCTACAAGGAAGGCCGGGTCTGCTTCACCTCCCTTCCCGACGGGACGGTCTACGCCGTCTATCTCGCCGGCGAGGGCGAGTCGGCCCCGCCGCCGAAGCTCGCGCTCGCCGCGCTCGCCCCCGAAAAGGGGAGCGCCGTCCGGATGCTCGGCGTCCGGGAGCCGGTCCGTTGGGAACGGGCCGGCGACGGCGTCCTCTTAACGCTCCCCCGGAGGGCCGTCGAAAAGCCGCCCGGCCGCGACGCCTGGGTCTTCAAGTTGAAAACTTCCCGGCCCCATCGAGGTGCATCCTGACCCTCCGCATCGACCGCTGACTTCTGCCAGGGAATGGGGACAAGCACGCGTTCAAGTCCCCGAGTACACCCTGCGCATAGGAGGCCGCAAATGCGGAGGCCGTGGGAGGGCGGAGCGGGCACGGATGAAGATTGGGGACACGTACCCCAGGTGCATGTCCCCAATCTTCAGAGCGGAGCCCGGATCCGAAGCGTCCCGGCTCGCCGGGCCGGGACGCGGCCGACGGCGGGAATACCCCGAGCGATAATGGGTGGATTCCGTCCGGCTATCCCCGAGGCCCCTCAGAGCGGCCGACGGGGTGGCGCGCCCCGAGCCCGAGGCGTTTGGCCAACCTGAATTCTTCCGATATAATGGACGTATCCTCGACACGGGAGGCGTCATGATCACCGACCATTCTCCTTCGTCTAGAACGCTCGCCGGGAGCGCCGCGGCCTTCAGCCTGTTGGCCATGTTGGCCGCGTTCCCTCTCGCCGGCGCGGCCCAATACCGGTCCTCGATGCAGGACAGGCCCGAGCCCAAGGCCAAGCCCGGGGTGCCCTTCGAGCGCGCCGTCAGCCTCAGCGACCTCTGGTACGTCCAATCCTCCGAGAAGGCCAAGGGGGCCGGGGAGGAGATCTCCAAGCCCGGCTTCAAGATCGATTCGTGGTATCCGGCCATCGTCCCCTCGACCGTCCTCGGGACGCTCGTCCAGAACAACGTCTATCCGGACCTCTTCTTCGGGAAGAACCTCGAGGCCGTCCCCACAGCGCCCTTCGCCGTCTCCTGGTGGTACCGCAAGGAGTTCACTGTGCCGCTGGGACCCGGTCTCGTCCAGACGAGGCTCGAGTTCGACGGCATCAACTACCGGGCCAATATCTGGCTCAACGGGAAAAAAGTGGCCGACGCGGCGACGACCTACGGCGCCTTCCGGCGCTTCTCGATCGACGTCACCGCGGACGTCAAGACGACGGAGAAGAACGTCCTGGCCGTCGAGGTCATCCCGCCGAAGAAGGGCGAGCCGACGATCGGCTTCGTCGACTGGAATCCGGCGGCGCCGGACAACAACATGGGCCTCTTCCGGGAGGTCCGCGTCAGGGCCACCGGCCGAGTCTCCATCGAGAATCCTTTCGTCGTCACCAAGCTCGACCTCGAGGGATTCAAGGAAGCCCGGCTCACGGTCTCTGCGGAGCTCGTGAATCACGCCGACGCGGACGTCTCGGGCACCCTCGAAGGTCGGATCGAAGGCCTGCGTTTCTCCCGGGAAGTGACCCTTGGGCCGAAGGAAGCGAAAAAATTCGAGTTCAGCCCGGAGACGACGCCTGAGCTCGTCATCAAAGCTCCCCGGGTCTGGTGGACCCACGACCTGGGCAAGCAGGAGCTCTACCTGCTCGCCCTCTCCTTCGTCCTCAAAAAAGACAAGGCCGATGAAGCGGCCGCTCCGGCCCCGCCGCCCGAGGAGGAGAAGACCAAGTCCCGCGACAAGGCCGCGGCCAAGATACCGGGCATGCCCCGGGTCATGCCTTCGGACGCCCGTATCGTCCGCTTCGGCATCCGCGAGGTCGCCGACTATCGCAACGAACAGGGCCATCGCGGTTTCAAGCTCAACGGGCGGAAGATCCTCATCCGCGGCGGCGGCTGGACCGACGACCTCCTTCTCGACGTCCGGCCCAAGAAGCTCGCCGCCGAGATCCTCTACGCCCGCCATATGAACCTCAACGCCCTCCGGCTCGAGGGATTCTGGGGGACGAGCGAGGCTTTCTACGACCTCTGCGACCGCGCCGGCATCCTGGTCATGGTCGGCTGGAGCTGCCACTGGGAGTGGGAGAACTACCTTGGCAAGCCCGCCGGCGAGCCCTACGGCGGCATCACGACGCCGGAGCTCATCGACCTCGTCGCCGAGTCCTGGAAACACCAGCTTCTCTGGCTCCGCAACCATCCCTCCATCTTCGCCTGGGCCCAGGCGAGCGACATGGTCCCCCACCCCGACCTCGAGAAGCGTTACATCGAGATCCAGAAAGAGGTCGACCCGACCCGGCCGACGCTCGTCTCGACCAAGGGCAAGACGAGCGAGGTCACCGGGCCGTCGGGGGTCAAGATGCTCGGCCCCTACGACTACGTCCCGCCGGTCTACTGGTACGTCGACACGAAGAACGGCGGCGCCTACGGCTTCAACACCGAGACCGGACCCGGACCGCAGGTCCCTCCCATCGAGAGCCTAAGGAGGATGCTCCCCGAGGACAGGCTCTGGCCCATCAACGACTTCTGGTTCTTCCATTGCTGCCGCGGCAAGTTCAAAAATCTCGACCGCTACAACGAGGCCATGGACCGCCGCCTGGGCCCGGCCCTGGACCTCGAGGATTACGTCAAGAAGGCCCAGTTCCTGAACTACGAGGCCATGCGGGCCATGTTCGAAGCTTTCGTCGCCAACAAGCACAAGGCGACGGGCGTCATCCAGTGGATGTACAACTCCGCCTGGCCGAAGCTCTGGTGGCAGCTCTACGATTATTATCTCCAGCCGAACGGCGCTTTCTACGGCGCCCGCAAGGCCGGCGAGCCCGTCCACATCCTCTACAACTACGGGACGCAGGAAGTCGTCGCCGTCAACAGCACGGGGACGCCCTCGGCCAAGCTCAAGGCCACGATCCGGGTCCTCGACCTCGACCTCAAGGAGGTCATCGTCAAGACGGCCGAATTCGGGCTCCTCGCCGACGAGGTCAAGACGATCGACGCCCTCCGCCTGCCCGGCGGCTTGACCTCGGCCATCTTCCTCGACCTGCGCATCTTCAAGGAGAAGGGCCAGCTTGTCGACGCCAACTTCTACTGCCTGTCGACGAAGCCCGAGACGCTCGACGAGGAGAACTCGAACTGGTACGTGACGCCCATCAAGGACTTCGCCGATCTCACGGCCCTCAACACCCTGAAGCCCGTCGCCCTCAAGGTCAAGGACAAGTATTCCAAGGACGGCCCGTCGACCAAGGTCACCGTGGAGCTCGAGAACCCCTCTTCCGACCTCGCCCTGATGGTCGAGATCCGCGTCGTGCGCGAGGCGACGGGCGAGCCGGTCCTGCCGATCTACCTCGACGACAACTACATCTCCCTCCTGCCGAAGGAGACACGCAAGATCTCCGGCCTCTTCGCCACCGACGACCTCACCGGCGAAGTGCCCGTCGTCAGGATCAGGGGCTGGAACGTGAAGGCAGCGGAGAAATAAGGCCCGCGGCGGGCCGGCCGCCTCTCAGCGGGCGCCGAAAGACTTCGCGACGACTTCGAGGAGCTCCGGTTTTCCCAGGCGGGAATCCTGGCTCAGCTCCCAGATGATGACGCCCGCGGCTTGGTTGTCCTTGACATACTGGCACTTGAGCGCGATGGAGCGCATGTCGTCGAAGGAGATGATCTTCCTTCCGTCCGGGCGGCGCAGGAAGGGGACTTGGGCGTTTTCATCCCAGCCCAAGGTCCATTCCGCCTCGGGGAGGTCCATGATTTCGTCATAGGAGAGGTGTTCGCTCTTCGTGAACGGCTGTCCCCAGCCGCCGCAGTCGAAGGAACTTCCGAAAAAAGGCAGCCCGACGAGGAGCTTTCCGGGCGGGACCCGTCGCCCTCTGACATAGGCGAGGGTCTCTTCGACCGACCCGCACGCGTCCCCTCCCCCGGGATAGAGGGGCGAATTGTGGCCGGAGTGGCTGGACAAGGCGCCGTGATAACCGTAGGTCATAAGCCCGATGAAATCGAAATCGTCGGCGAGACGTTCGAAGTCGATCCACCGCCCCCAGTAGTTGTTGGCGGGCGCGGCCATGGTCAAGAGCAGGGCCGGCATCCGGGCCTTGAGGGCGGCTCCGAGCGCTTCGATGAACAGGACGAAGTTCGCCTGATCTTCGGCGCTCGAAACGAATTCCCAGTCGATGTCGACCCCGTCGTAAGCGTTCGCTCGGCAGAAATCGACGAGCTGACCGATGAACCGGCCGCGGTTCGCCGCGGTCGCGCTCATGCCCGGGAAACCGGCGCAATTGCCCCAGCCGCCGAGGCTGAGGATCATCTTGACGCCGGCCGCGTGGGCTGCGGCGTTGAGGGCGGGATAGAGATAGCCTGTCGGCACGACGAGATTCCCGGCCGAGTCGGGCCAGGCGAAGGCGTGGGCGATGTGGGTCAAGTATCCGTAGGCGACCTTGGTGTGGTCGAACCCGGCCCGCGTCCAGGAAGCGTAGTAGCCCATGACGACTTTGTTCGGCGCCGCCGGGCCGGGCGGGACAAGGGAAGTCCGGCAGCCGGCCGCGGTCAAGAAGACCAAGGCGGCACCCAGATACGCGGCGAGGGTCTGGCGTCCGGCCGCTCGAAGGGGCGGGTTTCGGGGAAAGGCCATGAGAGGGCATTCTTGCCCAATCCGGCGGTTTTTTCAATCGCCCGGCGCCCGCCGACAAAGGGTCAGGCGATTTCCGGGAGGCAGAATGAGATCGTGCGCTTCTCGCCGCAGGCGCCGCAGCGCAGGGTGGCTTCGAGCTTTTCGCACTTAAGTCCCTTCTCCGTCCGGAAATCGGCCCCCCACTTGCCGCCGCAAGAGCCGCAGGAAACGGGCAGGACGAGCGAAACCCTGGCCCGCCGGGCGCGACCGCCGGGCCTCGGCACCTCGAGCGTCCGGATGCGGAAGTCCATGCCGTGAGCTTCCTTGAGCTCGGCGAGGTAGGCCCGGTAAAAGCGCAGAGTGTCGGCCGATTTCCTGGCCGCGAACCGGCGGGCCGCGGCCGTGCGCATGTTCGCGGGCAGAACGGCCGCGTAGGTCAGCTCCTTGCTCAGATAGTCCATCGCGGCGGACTCGAGGTTCCGCCCCCGGAGCGTGGACTTGACGAAGAAGTTGGCCACGCCGAGGTAGCCGAACTTGGACAGGAAGTCGGCGTCGTGGACGATGTCGGCGAGCCGGCTGCGGCTGGACCCCGACCGGTAGAGCGAGCGCAGGGCCCGGACGACGTGGCCGATGTCGGCCATTTTCAGCCCGGTCTCTTCGAGGGTCTCCCGGGCCAGGCGGGCCGCCGCCTCCTCTTCGGGCTTGTCATCGGCGTGATAGCGCCCGCCGGAGAACTTGCCCGAGTCGTGGAACAGGGCGGTCAGGGCGGCCAGGTCCGGATTCTCCTTTTCCGCTTTGGCCAGGCGGAAGGATTGGGCGGCGACGAGAACCGTGTGTTCCCAGAGGAAGCCGCCCCGCCCGTCTTTCTTGCCCGAGAATCTCCTCTCGGCGTCCTCGATCGTCCGTCCGACGCGCTCGACAAGTCCGGGGGAAAGGGCGGTCAGGGAGCGGTAGAATTCCTGCTGTTTGAGGAGCATGGGAATGTGCCCGCTCATTATCGCGTCCGGTCCCAGCGAAGTCAAGAGCGCTTCGGGGCGAGCCGCTCCGTCGGCCGCGTACGGGCCTCGGGAATCGTCTCCGTTCGCTGCGGTGATTCTTAACGCCTTCCCGGTCCGGATCCGATGGGAGGAGTCCGCGTATCCGTCCCGGTAAGGCTAAATCACCGCTTTATGCTCCCTCCGACGATACCCTCGTCCCCTTTATCCAGCGGCCTCCTCTGGGAACCCCCCTGCGCGAGGTGGATTCCTTTTTCAAGTGTTGAATCGAGTGGGGCGGACGCTTTATGATGGGCACCGTGAAGAGAAAGGTCCGGTGCGGCGGAAAGTCGATGACCGCGATCGTCCTGGCCGGCGGCCGCGGCCGGCGGATGAAAGCGGACAAGGCCGGGCTTTCCGTGGCCGGCCGGACGCTCCTCGAACATGTGCTTGGCCAGCTCGAGCCTTACTTTGATGAGATCCTGGTTTCGGTATCGAGCGGGCAGAATGTCGAACGCCGACGACGGTCGCGGCCGGGCCGACCTCCCCGCATCAGGATCGTCGAGGACGAAAGCCCGAACCAAGGGCCTCTCGGTGGGATCCTGGCCGGGCTGAAGGCGGCGGCGAACGCCGCGTGCGCCGTCATTGCCTGCGATATCCCGGACATCGATGTCTCCCTTCTTCGCTCACTCGCGCGGGCGGCCGGAAACGCCGAGGTCGCCGTTCCGGTCGGGCCGGCCGGGCATTTCGAACCGCTCTTCGCCGTCTACCGAAAGTCCGTCGTCCCGGAAATCGAAGCGCTCCTCCGGAACGGCGAGCGGAGCATCCTTCCCCTCTTCGGCCGCTGCAGGACGACGGCCCTGCGTCTCGATGACCTCTCTTGGCTTCGAAATCTCAACACCCGCGGAGATTACGAGTCGTACCTTCGCTCCCTTGCGGGCCGACCAGCCGGCAAGGACGCCCAACGCCGGCTCGAGATTCCGGTTGGAGGACGGACGACGGCGCCGCGCCGGAAGAAGGGACGGCCGGCTCAACGGCCGGGCCGGGCGAGAAGGCCATAGAAGAGAAAGCGGCCGGTAAGCTGGCCCGCGAGAACCAGAGCGAAAGCGGCGACCAGCCATTCCTTCCCATTCAGTCCTTCAACAGCCCGGCCTCTCCCCCAAATCAGGGCCGCGCCGAGGAGAGAAAGGCCTGCAAGCGACGAGGCCAGCCTGGCCGGGTGGAGATAGCGCGGCACATCGGCCGGCGGACGGAGCGACGGGGTTGGACGGGACCTGTAGACGCCGTGCCCGGGAGCGAGCAGGAAGGAGATGACGATTTCCGCGGCGACGAAGGCCAAAGAGAGGAGGATGAAAATTCCTCCCCAGATGAACCCCGCGGCGATAGCGCCCAGCGACAGAGCCGTCAAGGCGAAAGAAAGCGGAGTGTAGGCCTGGTTCCAGAGCGGCAAGGTCTCGAGCATGTAAAGTCTGATCATGCTCAGGAGAAAAAGGATTCCGGCGAGAGCCGCCGCGACATGGACTCCCCTCGAGAGACCGCTGGCCGCCGACACTCCCCAGACCAGGACGATCTCCACGGCGACAAGGGCTATGAAGACGAGCTCGAAGAAGATCTCCCGGCTGAGCCAAGAGGTCCGGATGTTCACGAGGGAGCTGCGGGCCCGGAGAGGATGGTGGATGTGGAAAAACGAAAGGAGAGCCGCTGCGACGAGAAGCCCCAAGACGACGGCCAGGACAGCGAGACCTTCCTCGCGCGTCGTGCCGACTGCGTGACTCCCGTCGAGCAAAAAAAGGGGGAACCCGGCGACAAGGAAAAAGCCCACCGCCATCTGCCCTGCGATCGTGAACGCGACGAGCGGCCACTCTTTCCACATTGCCGGCTAGACTTCTTCCCAGTTGGCCACTTCGGCCGCGCGCTCCGCGGCCCGGGCGGCGTCGCGGTGCGGCTTGATGACGAGGGCGGGCTCGGTCTGGGAGGGATCGGGGAGAGGGAAGATCTGCCGGACGTCGCCGTACTTTTTCCTGAGCTCGGCCAGGTCCCCGAAATCGAGCGCCCGCCGGGGACAGGAGGCGACGCAGGCCGGCGCCCCCCCCGCATCGATAGCCTCGAAGCAGAAATCGCACTTGGAGACGGTGTTCGTCCTGGCGTCGAAGCGGAGCGCCGTGTAAGGGCAAGCCCATTCGCAGTAGCGACAGCCGATGCAGGCGTCCGTGTCCACGAAGACGATGCCGTCCTCGCGCTTCCAGATGGCCTTGGTCGGGCAGGACAGGCCGCAGACGGGCTTTTCGCAATGGTTGCAGGCCATGGACACGTTGTAGGCGACGACGGAGGGGACCCAGACCTCGCCTTTTTTCTCCCAGCCCCCGCCGGCCACCTCGTAGACCCTGCGCCACAGGACGCCGGGCTCCAGGTCGTTCCGGTCCTTGCAGGCCATCTGGCAGGCCTTGCATCCGCTGCAGGCCGCGGCGTCGAAGAAGAAGCCGTACTGGGTGACCATGTCAGCCCGCCTCCGTCTTTTCCACCTGGACCATGATCGTGTGCTGGGCGTTGCCGAAGGCGAGCGGCGTCCAGCGCTCCGAGGAGAGGACGTTGACCGAGCCGCGCCGGTCGACGCCGTTCTTGTCCGGTGTCCACCACGCGCCCTGGGGCAGGGCGACGACGCCGGGCATGATGCGCTGGGTCAGCCGGCAGGGACAGACGACGGCGCCGCGGTCGTTGAACACCTTGACCAGGTCGCCGTTCTTGATCTTCCGCGACCCGGCGTCGATGGGATTGATGAAGAGCCGTTGCGGGAAGGCCTCCTCGAGCCAGTCGATGCCCTCGAGGGTCGAGTGAACGCGGGAGAGGTAGTGATGCCCGATGGCCGAGAGCGGATATTTCTCGGCCTCCGGCCCGAAGGGGCTCTCCCACTCCTGGATATACTTGGGGACGGCGGGGATCTCGACGGGCTTGTCCATGTCGTGGAGGCGCTTGGAGAAGATCTCGATCTTCCCCGAGGGCGTCGGCAGGGGGTGCGCCGCGGGATCGCGCCGGAAATCGGCGAAGGCCACGGCCGGCCGGGTGACCGGGAGCGAGTAGACGCCCGCGTTCGACTTCTCGAACTCGTCCAGGGTCGGCAGGCCGGGGAAGCGCGACTGGCGGTAGCGGTCGAGCGACCAGGCGACCCAATCGCGCTCGGTCCGGCCTTCGGTGTAGGCCTCCTCGAACCCGAGCCGGGAAGCGATCTCGGCGCAAATGCGGTAATCGCTCTTCGTCTCGAAGGGCGGCTCGACGACCTTGGGCATGAGGATGACCTCATCGCCGTATTTCCAGCCGTCCTCGAGGCCCCAGGTCTCGAACTGGGTGCAGACCGGGAGCAGGACGTCGGCGAACCGCGCGGTCGGGGTCAGGAAGTTGTCCTGGACGAGGAGGAACTCGACGCGCTTCTCGTCGGCCAGGATGCGGGCCGTCCGGTTGACGTTGGCGTGCTGATTGATCAGGGCGTTGCAGGCGACGGCCCAGATGCACTTGATGTCCGTGTCGAGCGCGTTCGCACCGCGGACGCCGTCGTCCGCTCCCATCTCTTTCCCGCGCAGGACCGCCTCGGTCCAGAGAAAACTCGGGATCATGGCCTCGACCGGGTTCTCGCCCGTCGGGAAGACGAGCCAGAAGGGGCCGCCGTCCGGGGCCTGGAGGGCCATGCCGCCGGCCCAGCCGCCGGGGACGCCGACGTTCCCGGTGATGGCGGCGAGGACGCAGCCGGCGCGCACGGCCTGCTCGCCGTAGGCCCGCCTCTGCATGCCGTAGCCCTGGTAGAGGACGCCGGGCTTAGTCGTGGCGTACTCACGGGCGATGCGGGCGATCGTCT
>MEYF01000080.1:22418-23236 GCA_001775755.1 Candidatus Aminicenantes bacterium RBG_19FT_COMBO_65_30
CGTCGAAGCCGACGCAGTGGGTCCGGACGAAGTCGGCGTCGGCGAGCTTCTCTTGGATCATGACGTAGGCCATGGCCGACATCATGGCCGCGTCCGTCCCGGGCCGGATGGGGATCCACTCGTCGGCGAGAGAGACGGCGCTCAGCGTCATCCTCGGGTCGATACAGACGACCCGGGCGCCTTTCTCCCGGGCCTTTTGGACGAAGTACTCGCTGTTCGTCCCGTCGCGCATCTCGGCCGGATTCCAGCTCCACATCAGGATGTATTTCGAGTTGAGCCAGTCCTGGCGCTGGTTGCCGGTGACATTCGTGCCGTAGACATAGGGCGTGGCCGCGGAGATGGCGGCCCAGGAGTAGCTGTTGTAGAAGCCCAGGGAGCCGCCGAAGAGGTTCATCAGCCGTTGCGCGGTCTGGCGGCCGTTGATCTGGTTGTAGCTGCCCGTGCCGTAAGGGACGTAGAACGCTTGGTTGCCGTAGGCCGCCTTGATCCGTTTGAACTCCGAGGCGATGCGATCGAGAGCTTCATCCCAGCCGATACGTTCGAACTTGCCCTCGCCCCTCTTCCCCACCCGTTTCATGGGGTATTGGAGGCGGTCGGGGTGATATTGCCGCTTGCGATAGGCCCGGCCGCGGACGCAGGCCCGAAGCTGAGGGTCGGCGACGGTGTCGCCGGGCCGGTCGTCCGTTTCGATCCGGACGATGACGTTGTCGCGGACGAAGACCTTGAGCAGACAGCGGCCGCCGCAGTTGTGCGACGGACAGCCCGTCCGGATCATGCGTTCCTCGGACTGCGGCTCCCGCTCGACCAGGGCGTGGCGG
>MEYF01000080.1:23278-23615 GCA_001775755.1 Candidatus Aminicenantes bacterium RBG_19FT_COMBO_65_30
GACGAGGGCGCTCCAGCGGAGAAAGCTCCGCCGGCTCATGGCCGAGGTCTCGAGTTTTTTCTTGAGGGTCGGGCCTTTCATGGCCTGGTCGATTTTAAAAGTACGACATCCCCCGTTTCCCAAACCTACCCCCGGAGGAGGGCCGTAAATAGCATAGAAAACGGAGCCGTCAGCCGACCTGCGTCGTCAGGAAGATCTGCAGGCTCATCTGGCCGATCTGGTCCTGGACCTCTTCGATGCCGTCGATGTGGGCGTCCTCGTCCTTGAGGATGGACTCGAGGATCTCGCGGGTCGCGTAATCCTTGACGCTCCCGGCCAGGACGATGGCCTCGTTGTA
>MEYF01000081.1 GCA_001775755.1 Candidatus Aminicenantes bacterium RBG_19FT_COMBO_65_30
CTACCCCGTCAAGACCGAGACCGTCGAGGGGGTCAAGACCGTCCTCAATCCCGGGTTCCCGAAGGAGGGGGTCGTCCGGTATGCTCTCCAGGACGACCTGACCATAGGGGGAGAAGGCGGAGGGGCCGAATCGGTTCTCAACCGGCCGCAGGACCTCAAGGTCGATGCGCAAGGCAATATCTATGTCCTCGATTGGGGAGACGTCGACATCAAGGTCTTTTCTCCTGAAGGCCGTCTGCTGCGGACGATCGGCAAGAAGGGCCAGGGGCCGGGGGAGTTCGACGTACCGGCGTATTTCGTTCTGTCCGCCGATGGCAGGATTTTCCTGCTCTCGGGGCGCCAGAACCGGATCTCAGTCCTGGGCAATACCGGGACCTATCTTTCGAGCTTCAAAGTGGACGGTTTCTGCCACGGCTTGGCCGTCGATGGCCATAACCGTGTCTATTACAGCCGGTTCCTGTCGCCGGAGCCCGGTGGCGGCGAGGAGTATCAGCTGATCCAGAACAGGATGGCCCTGTTCAGAACGGACGAGAGCGGCCAGGAGAGCGTCCGTTTGGGCGAATACCTAGACCTCACCATGCTGAGGAAAGTCCAAAAAGTCGGCGAGGGGATGACCAGCCAGAGCCTGACCTCGCGCGAATCGTATACGACCTCCTGGCTGATCGGTCCCGATAGCCGGGTCTACCTGGGCTACAACAAGGTTTATCGTCTCGACGTCTACGACCCGGACTGGAAGCTCCTCTTCCGGTTCGGACGGGAGTTCACGCCCATCCGCCATCCTAGGTACAAGCCGGACGGCGCCAACCCCGAGTTCTATCCGGCTTTCTCCGACTGGCGGAAGTTCTTCGACGGCCAGGGCAACCTGTGGCTCGAACAGTACGTCGAGGAGGGGGTCAAGGATCACGTCTTCGACGTCTTCTCGCCCGAGGGGATTTACCTGACGCAGGTCTGGGTGCCCCAGGCGTTGTCCCTCGTCAGGGGCGATAAGGCTTATAGCATCATCCGCACCGAAGATGAGTTCCTTGTCGTCAAGCGTTTCCGGATGGTCCGAGAACCGGAAAAGCCGATTTAGCGGAGGACCAACAGCCAGCCCTTGCCCGGCTCGATACGGATAGGGTTGCCCGGCTTAAACTCAGCGGATTCCTGGACGTTCTCGACGGCGGGGGCGCTGAGCGTGGCCTTCTTCGGATCGAGGCCTAGCTGTTTCCAATCGATCGCGAGGCGGACATCGACGGGCTCCTTGGCCCAGCTGGCCAGCGCGACGAGGACAGACGGTCGCGCCGATTTCCCGTCGCCCCGCTTGATGTACGCCGTGGCCAGGACCTCGGGAGTCCCCGTCTTCACCGGATTCGCCTCGACCCACCAGCCGACCATCTCGCTCTCCGCGATCCCGAACTCGTCCCAGACTTTCCACAGCGGCCGCGGGTCGCCCGCCCAGGGCAGACGGCTGGTCATGCCGAAGACCATGCCCCGCCAGGGATTGCCGCCGTCCTGGAGCATCTCGCCCATGAGCCCAAAGGGGATGCCGGACACCTCGACCAGCCAATAATCGGGGCCGCTCCCGTCGTAGTCGAAGTACTCGCCGAACCAGAGGCGGTTGAGGAATGGGAAGTGCTCGAGGTAGAGGTTGGCGCTCGAGGCGAAGCCGTCACGCACGTTGTACTGGTTGGCGCTGTGGAGGTCGATGAGGGCGCCGGGACGGTCGCGGTCGAGGACCTTGCGGACCCGCTTCATGGTCGTCCGGTCGAAGGCGACATCGTCGAGGTAGAGTCCGTCGATGCCGACGTTGCGGGCGACCCAGTCGAGACCCTCGATGTAATAGTTGTGCCAGCGCGACATGCCGCTGTTGATGACCGCGGCATCCTTGAGCTCGGGGACGAACCAGGCGGCGATGTAGTCGCTCCCCAGGTGCTCCTGAAGCCAGGAATAGCCGCCTCCCGGTCCCGGCGAGAAGATTTCGTGTCCCAGGCTGCGCAAGGCGAAGAGCTCGGGGGCGCGGTTGGATAGCTCGCGGATCGTGTCGTAGATCTTGACCTTGAAGCCGCGGCCGTGGGCGTCGTCGATATAGGCCTTCATCTCCCGCGCCCGGAGGAAAGGATAATTGATGAAGGGATTGATGTCGTTGGCGTGATGGACGTTGATGACGTTGGCGCCCGTCGCCGCGACCTCGTCGAGCGGCTTGAAAGCATGGAAGTAGCGCTCGCGGAAATGGGCGGCCGGATCGAGAGGCTTGAACGGGGTGATGAACAGGGTGAAGTCGAAGTGGAGCGTCTCGCCGGCCCGGATCGTCCGGGGGCCGGAGCGGGCGCTGAGGAGGACGGCGAGGGGCCGGGAGCCCCTTTTGACCTCCTGGCCGCCCGCTGCGCTGATCGTCCGGACCTCGACTGTGCCCTTGCCCTCGTTCCACCACGACGGCGGCATGTTGAGGGGCTTCGAGAGATAGAAATTCGTGTTGAGCGGGCGCGTGTAGTTCTCGGCGCGCAGCCCGACCTGAATCCCGGCATGCACGGACCCCAGCCACAGGGCGTCCTGGTTTTTCTTCTGGTCCCAAGCCCAATCGAAGGACTCGGGCCTGAGCCCTCCCTTGAAGCCGAGGCCCATCATGTATCGGGCGCAATCTTCGCTGTAGGGGACCTCGAGCCGGATGTCGGCGACGGTCGTGTCGCGCCTGGCCATGACCGCGACCTTGTAGTCGACGAAGCCGTCGAATTCCATGCGGGCGGCGAGCTTCATGACCAGGTCGCCGGCGCGGTTTTCCGTCTCCCAGACGACGGTGCCCGGGCCTTTTTGAGACGGGCGGGGGCCGGGAGCGCTCGCGCCCGGGACCCATGGGAGCTCGCGGCCCTCGCCGTCGGCGACGACGAGCCTCATGGGGGCGGCGGTCAGCGTGGCGGGCTCTTTGCGGAGACGGGTCATCTCCGGCGCGAAGAAGCTCCGGATGCGGGCCGGGAAGCCGTCGCGGCCGACGGTCAGGGAGCGGCCGAGACAGCCGACCGTGAGTCCGTCGACCGCGAGAGGCGTGTAAGGCGGGACGATGCCGTCGTCCTGGGCCAGGGTCGAGTCGAGCCAGCGGAGGCGGGTCATGCGGAAGGGGTCGCCGTCGCCGGCATCCTCGAGGACCTCTTCGGTGACGCGGAGCTCTAATCCCAGGATCGTCTCCGGCAGCCCCTTGGGCGCGACCGTCACCGTGCCGTGGAAGACGCCCGGACGCGCGTCGCGGGGGACCTGGACGCCGCACCAGAGGGCCTGGACCTTGCCCCGCTCAACCGGAACGGCCCTGCCGAAAGATGTCCCGTCCCAGTTGACGCCTCCCTTGTTGAAGCAAGTCATGGCCGAGGCGGCGATGAGCGTCCGCGGAGCGGGTGAGCCGTCCTCGATCCTCGGCACGGCCTGAACGAGATCCGAGAACTTGACCTCGAGGTCGGCGATAAGCTCCCGCGCCGCCCAGACGCCGACTTGGAACGTGAGGTATTCACCGCGCGCGGCCTCTCCCTGGATCGTCCCTCTCGGCCCATTCATGATCCAACGATCGGGCAAGTCGTCCGTCATCCGGATGGAGAGCTTCCGGTCCTCGGGGAAAAGAAGATACGCCGCGCCCGGATGAGCGTCGAGGAGCGCATGCGTTTCCGCGGCCGTGGCGATCATCTCCATCGATGAAAACCGGCTGAATTCGTCGGCGGACTGGATCTCGACGACCTCAGCCCGGGGGAAGGCGTCAGGACGGAGAGCCGGGAGCTTGTCCGGCGAGAGGCCGTTCGCGGCCAGCCAGGCGGGGTCGGCCGTCGCCTGCGGCGGGTCGTATTTAACGTTCGGGTAGTTTTTTCGTCCTTCGGACTTGTAGGGCATATAATAGATGAAATGGTCGCCGGGGACGGTGCAGGGTTCGAAGACGATATCGCCGTATTCCCGGTTGACCGCGAGCGCGAGGACATTCGTCACCCGTTCGCCGGATGCGGCGTCAAAGACAAGGATATTTTTCTTTTCCGGCTCGAAGTCGCGGCGTCGCCAGGAGATGACGACGCGCACGGCCGAAGGCTTCGTGGGAGCGGGGGTAGCGGCCGTTCTCGCGCTTTTTTTCGAAGCAGGAGCCTTGGCGACCGGAAGAGCGTTGACCCTGACCATGGCCCGGTGGTTGCCCAATCCGGATTCCGGATCCCATGACCCGACTCCATATTTCACGTTCTGGGCGGAGCCGCCGGTCATCTCGAGGCCGGCCGCGGCCAGCAAAAAAAGGCCGAGCATGATCGCGCAGACCGGCCGTCTCAACATATAATCTTTTGGAATCATGACGATTGTTCCACGAAGGGACGATAGCTGGCGATACCAGCCTTGTCAATTGAAATAGGTTCTTCTCCCGACATCGGGGACGCGAATCGAGAGCTGGCGATAGATATCGCCCTGAAGACCCCCGTAGCGGAGGGGGACCCGTCGCACCGCGACGGGGGAACCGCCGGGACTGGTTCCCGGGGGGGCCGGGGGGCTAAGGGGGATATCTATCGCCAGGCTCACTTCGAGCGAGTCCCCGAAATCGGGATGGGAACTCGTTTTGACTCGGGGCGGGACGTGCGCTACAATCCGGCCCGATGAGCTGGCTTCGCGACCTATTCCTCCAGGACTCCGTCGGCCACGCCCTCTTTGTCTTCTGCCTGGTCACCGTCCTGGGCATGGTCTTCGGCAGGATCCGGGTCCTGTCGTTCCGGCTGGGTGTCGCCGGGATCCTGTTCGTCGGCCTGGTTTTCGGGCATTTCGGCGTCTCCATCGATCCCATGATGTGGGAGTTCGCCCGGGACCTCGGGCTGATCCTTTTCGTCTACAGCTTCGGGCAAGAGGTCGGGCCTGGGCTTCTCGCCTCTATGCGCAAGCAGGGCCTCCGCCTGAATCTTCTGGCCGCGGGTGTCGTCCTGAGCGGAGGTGTCATAACCCTTGTCCTCCATCGGTTCGCCGGCATACCCCTGGCCGCGGCGGCCGGGCTGTTTTCGGGGGCGACGACGAACACCCCCAGTCTGGCCGCCGTCCAGCAGTCCTTGAAGTTCATCCCGGAGTACACCGACGCCGTCGGGCAGCTGCCTTCCGTGGCCTACGCCATGGCCTATCCCTTCGGCGTCATCGGGGTGATCCTGGTGATGGGCGGGTTACGCCTCGCCCTCCGGGTCAACCCGAGGCGAGTGGCCGAAGAGGTCGAAGCTTTGAAAGAAAAAGAGACGCCGCGCCTGGCCGGCATCGACTTGGAGGTCCGCAATCCGGACCTGGACGGGATTCCGGTCAGCCGGATCGTCAGCATGGTCGGAGGGAGTGTGGTCATCTCCCGGCTCACTCGCGGCATGCGGGCCCAAGAGGTTCCCCGGGCCAAGACCAAAATCCGGCTTGGGGACCGGCTCCACGCCGTCGGGGCGCCCGGGATGCTCGAAAAGCTGAGATCCGTCGTCGGAGTGGAGATCTCCATCGACCTCACCGAGGCGCCCTCCGGATTTACCAGCCGGAGGATCGTCGTGACCCGGCGGGAGATCCTGGGAAAATCCGTCCAGGAGCTGAACCTGCGTGAGACTTACGGCCTGGTCGTGACCCGCATCATCCGCACCGGCACGGAGTTTTCCCCCCGGGCCGGTTTCCGCCTGCAGTTCGGGGACGAACTCAGGGTCGTGGGCAAAGCCGAAGCCATCGACCGGCTCGCCGAGGATGCGGGGGAATCCGGAGAGAGGCTGTCCCAGGCAGCCGTCGTGCCCATGTTCATCGGGATCGCCCTCGGGGTCATACTCGGGAGCATTCCGCTGAAGATCCCCGGCTCTTCCGTTACCTTCCGCATCGGCCTGGCCGGAGGCCCGCTCATCGCGGCCATCCTCCTCAGCCGTATCGGCAAGATCGGTCCGCTCGTCTGGCACGTCCCGCCGGGCGCCAATCAGATGCTCCGGACGATCGGCATCTCGCTCTTCCTGGCCGCCGTGGGAATCCGGGCCGGGGCGGGATTCGTCGAAACCCTCCTCAGGGGAGGCGTCTCCTGGATCCTCGGCGGCATGCTGATCACGCTCGTCCCGGTTCTCCTGGCTTCCCTGGTCGCCGTGCTCGTTTTCAGGCTCAATTACCTTTCCCTGTGCGGCTTGCTGGCGGGGAGCATGACCAATCCTCCGGCCCTGGCCTATGCGAATTCCCTGGCGCCCAAGTCGGATGAGATATCCATGGCCTTCGTGACCGTCTATCCCCTGACGATGTTGTTGAGGCTGTTCACGGCCCAGGCGCTCGTCCTTTTCTTCAGCTGACACGGACTGTTCATAAAAACGCCGGTTTCCTATCAAGTCCCCGCGCTATTTTGCTATGTTCCAGAGGGTCGTCAGTTCAGTTGGCTGGGGAAAATCGTCTAAGCAAGTCCGGCGTTCTTACGTCTAGTCCAGGCCTTTTGGGCGTTCGCCCACAAAAAATTTTAAAAATAGCTTGACAAACATACTACTGTGTATTACATTGTATTAGGTTATAACATGGAAAACAAAATAACCCAGTTGAGAAAAGGGATCCTGGAACTCGCCATCCTGGCTTCTCTCTCCCGGGGACGCCACTACGGATACTCCCTCGTGAAGACGATCTCCGGTGATAAAGAGATCGACCTCACGGAAGGGACGATCTACCCCATCCTCGGCCGTTTGGCGAAGGAAGGGCTTGTCCAATCCGAGTGGGTCGAATCGAGCCAGGGACCGCCCAGGAAATACTACACGTTGACCCTCAAAGGGGAGGAGGCGTTCCGCGTGCTCGAAGAGGAATTCCGGAAATTGGCCGCGATCGTCGTCAACCTCCAGAGCGGACCGGTGCCGGAAGACGCGGCCGAAGAACATCAGGTCCTTTCCGTGACAAAGGAGACCAACAATGGCTAACGGTTTCAGCGGGCCAGTCGCTCAGATCGTCGATAACTATTTGGCGAGGCTGAAAAAGGGCCTTCGGGGCTTTTCGGCCAAAGACCAGGAGGAGCTGGTCAAAGAGATCCACTCGCACATCTACGAGTCCTTCCGCAACGACCCGACCGAGAACGAAGTCGACAGGATCCTGAAGGTCCTCGACAAACTGGGCGAGCCGGCGAACGTCATTTCGGCCCGCATGCCCGAGGCCATGGTGACGCTGGGCAAGAAGAAAAAATTGCCCTTCCTGATCCTGGCCGGATTGCTAATCGCCTTCTTCGGCGTCCCGCTCGGCATGAGCGGGCTGAGCCTGGCCGTAGGCCTCATCATCGGCGTCCTGGCCCTGGTCCTGTCCTTCTACATCGTGGCCTTCAGCCTGATCCTGACAGGCTGGCTGAGCGCCGTGGTCATGATCGTCCGCATCTTCAGTCCGGGATTCCTCGATCCCTGGATCGATATCTATCCCCTGGTGCCCGACCCGACGCTGAACACCGTCATCTACATTTTCGGCGCCCTGCTGATTGCGGCGCTCGGCTTCGGCCTGCTCTGGCTTGGCTCGCGGCTGATGCGGGGCGTCCGTTTCGTTTTCCGGTTCCTGTTCGAGAAGATCAGGAATTGGCGGAAGCGCGCGCCTGCTCCAGCGCCCGCCGGCTTGGAGCGGCAGCAGTAAAAAAAGGATTATCTCCCGATTCCGGGATGTCCATCTCTCCGGCTTCGCTCAGGATA
>MEYF01000082.1 GCA_001775755.1 Candidatus Aminicenantes bacterium RBG_19FT_COMBO_65_30
TAGTCGAACAGAGGATTGGACGATGGAATTTTTAAGGGGGCGCCCGGCCGTGGCTGGCCGGGCTGAAGGGCAGCTGATCAGCAGGTCGGAGGCACGATCCCTCTCAGGCACGCCACTCCAATCCCCCCTGTTGCTCCGAGAATATCAACGCCATGCGGGTCAGGGCCGTGGGAGCCAGCATTAAAGTCCTCGTATTGAATTGACACCCTCTCCGGTGGTTGATATCATTCTCTCACCACGACTACAAAGGGGAAAAGAGGTCGGCCATGAAATGTCCTTCCTGCCAGTCTGAAGTTTCGGAGGATTCCCGGTTTTGCAGCAAATGCGGTTCGGCGGTCCACGCGGCCGAGGAGGGGGGAGTATCTTTCACGAAAACGCTGACGACGCCGCGGCCTGCCGTTACCTCCGGGAGCCTTCTCGCCGGGAAATACCGGATTCAGGATGAGATCGGACGCGGCGGAATGGGGGTCGTCTATCGGGCCGAGGACATCAAGCTCTGCCGGCCCGTGGCCCTCAAGTTCCTACCGCCGGAATTAATTCAGGATAAGAACGCCCGGGAGCGTTTCATCCAAGAGGCCCGGGCCGCCGCCGCGCTAGCTCATCCCAATATCTGCACCGTCTACGAAGTTGACGACAGCGGAGATCAGCCGTTCATCGCCATGGAGTATGTCGAGGGCGAGACCCTCAGGGAGAAGACCCGGCGCGGTCCGCTCCCCTTGGAGGAAGCGCTGGCCGTGGCGTCCCAGGCGGCCGAAGGCCTCGAAGCCGCTCACCGCAGGGGCATCGTCCACCGCGATATCAAGAGCTCCAATATCATGGTGACAGACAAGGGGCAGGCCAAGATCATGGACTTTGGCCTGGCCAAGCTTCGGGGAGGCTCCTCCCTGACGGGAGAAGGGGCCACGATCGGGACCGTGGCCTATATGTCGCCCGAGCAGGCCCGCGGGGAGAAGGTGGACCAACGGACGGACATCTGGTCCCTGGGAGTCGTGCTCTATGAGATGTTGAGCGGTGAGCTTCCGTTCCGGGGCGAACGCGATGTCTCTCTCCTCTATTCAATCGTCCATGAGGAGCCCCGATCCCTAGGCGATAGAAGGCCGCCCGTCCCGCCCGACCTGAAGCGGGTGATCGAGCTGGCTTTGGAGAAGGATTCGGGTTCGCGCTATCAGACGGCCGCCGAGATGGGAAGAGACATCGTCAAATACCAAGAAGCCCTCAAAGCCGAAGCTGCCGGCGTCTTCAACGTTCATAATCTCCTCAAAAAACTTCGGCGGCCCGCAGTCGCCATCCCTTGCGCCGTCGCCGTTCTCGCTGTGGCCTCTCTCGCTTTCTGGTTCTTCAACCGCCAAGCCAAGATCCGCTGGGTGAGAGCGCAAGCCATCCCTGAGATCCGCCGGTTGTTGGATTCCACCGAATTACCGGCTGCTTTCCGCCTCATTCGCCGCGCCGAGGCGATCCTTCCCGGCGATCCCACCCTGAAACAGATCCATCACGACAGCTCCATGCCAACGTCGTTCAGCACCAATCCACCCGGTGCCGAGGTGTGGGCTACGGGCTACGCCCCGGACGACGAAGACTGGCTGCTTCTCGGCACGACGCCGTTCACCACCAAAGAGCTGCTGTGGGGTTTATATCGCTTCCGCATCGTGAAACCCGGATTTCAAACCGTGCTGGGCGCGGGCGAAGTCATAGGGGGAACCACCCTGGCATTCGACCTGGACGCCGAGGGCGCCATCCCGCCCGAGATGGTCCGCGTCCCCGGGGGCGCTGTAGGTATCTCCGGCCTGGGCGGGGCAAGGCTGAGGGCCTTTCTGATCGACCGTTACGAGATCACTAACCGGCAGTTCAAAGAGTTCATCGATCGCGGCGGATATCAGAAGCGGGAGTACTGGAAAGAGGACTTTATCCAGGGCGGCCGCGAGCTTTCCTGGGAAGAGGCCATGCCGTTGTTTCGCGATTCCACGGGCCGGCCGGGCCCCTCCACATGGGAGCTCGGCGAATGCCCGCAGGGCCAGGATGAGTATCCGGTGAACGGCGTGAGCTGGTACGAAGCCGCGGCCTACGCGGAATTCGCGGGAAAGCAATTGCCTACCATCTACCACTGGCAACAGGCCGCAAGCCCGGGCTTTTTTGTGGCTATGGCCGAACTGGGCAATTTCAGAGGCGTCGGCCCGGAGCGCGTCGGCTCTTACAAAGGCCTCGGCGCCTTTGGCACGCTGGATATGGCCGGCAATGTGAGAGAGTGGTGCTGGAACGAGGTCGGCGGCCAGCGCTATCTCCGCGGCGGCGCATGGGATGAGCCGGTATATATGTTCTCCAGCCTGGATGCCCGCCCCCCCTGGGACCGCTCCGCCCAGAACGGCATCCGTTGTGTACGCTATGACGTGAGCGAGGAAGTCGGACTTCAGCGTCCGGTGACCAGGTCCATCCCCGACGTCAGCCAAGAGAAACCGATCCCGGACGAGGTGTTCCAGCTGTATCGGGGCCTTTACGCCTATGATCCGACGGATCTCGAGGCGCATGTCGAAGGCATCGACGGGGAGAATTCCTACTGGAGACGCGAGAAAGTCTCCTTCGCCGCCGCGTACGGAGACGAGCGGGTCCTCGGCTACCTCTATATCCCGAAGCATGCGACACCGCCCTATCAGGCGATCCTCTATGCGGATCCCGGCATGTCAAACAGGCTTCCTTCGCCGCAACCGGCGCAAGAACGTATGTTTGACTTCCTCGTCAAGAGCGGGCGGGCGTTCCTGATGCCGGTTCTCAAGGGCCAATATCAGCGCCGGCACGCGACCTCCGCCGCCGGCCCCAACGAGGCTCGCGACCGGCTGATCATGGAATCCAAGGACTTCCGCCGCTCCATCGATTACCTGGTGAGCCGTCCGGATGTGGATCGCGACCGGCTCGGCGTCTTTGGCTACAGCCGGGGTGCCATCCTGGTGCCCATCCTCGCGGCGGGTGAGCAACGCCTGAAAGCGGCCGTGCTCATCCATGCCGGCCTATCCTCCAGCCGCCCGTTGCCAGAGGCCGATCCGCTCAATTTCCTGCCCCGCTTCCGGGTTCCCACGCTCATGGGCAACGGCCGATCCGATTTCATGATTCCGCTTGAAACATCCCAGCGTCCGATGTTCCGGCTGCTGGGCGCCCCGGAGGAGGACAAGCAGCAGATCTTCTGGGATGGAGGCCACGGTGACGTTGGGGCCAACTTCAAGACGGTCGTCAAAGAGACGCTCGATTGGTTCGATCGCTATCTCGGTCCGGTGAAGTGACTAAGTGATGCATCTACTCGATCAAAGAATACTCGGATATGGACGGCGCGTTGGCCACGCTGGGGCGGTGAAGTGAAAGGTCGGGTGCCACTGCTTCACCACGAAAAAGCCCTGGTCATCAGCACGATTCTCTTCAAGGAAGGGGACTATAAAGCCGATTGGGAGGCTCCAATGGCGCGGGCAGGAGATTACTATCCCCATTTCCTCATTCTCTAGAAAGACGCCGATCCCAGAATTCCCGAAGTTGAGGATGCTCAAAAGCGTCTGGCCGGGCTGACGGGCGGCTGATCAGCGGGTCGGAGGTTCGATCCCTCTCGCTGGCTCCAGAGGTTTCGCCTTTAGAAATTGTACCTCACGCCGAAGCGGATGACCCTCGGGTTGAGGATGCTCTGGATAGCATTGTGGCGGGAGGAATTGACATTAGGATACCGCGAAAGGTCGTGGGCGAAGTTGAAGACATTGAACGCATCGATGCAGAGGGTCATCTTACCGAAGCTCTTGAAGCGGATGTCCTTTGTCAGGCTCAGATCGACGTTATAGAAATCGGGGAGCCGGGTCGTGCCGGGCTTTTCGATGTAGAAGTCCATATAGCTGCCGAGGGCGGCGGCCGCCCGCTCCGGCGTCGCCGCGTTGATCCGCTGGACGTTGGTGAACCCTTGCCGGGCGTTGGCGAATCCGGCGATGTTGATCCCCCACGGCAGTTGGTATAGGAAGCTCAGCTTGGCCATCCAGTCGGAATCGGGTCCGCCCCAAGCCCTCTGCCCGTCCTGGATCTCGACGTTCGTCGGATCGACATAGCCGCGCTCGCCGTAATGGATCTTATAGACCTGATAGGTGAATGAGGCGTTCATCATCCATCGGTGTCCCAGGCGCTTGACCGCGGCGAATTCCAGGGCGGTGAAGTTCTCGTGGTAATCCGGGATGTTGAAGATATAGGTCCCCGGCGGCCGGGTCGCGGCGAGGGTCCAATATTCATAGCTGTAGGTCGTCTCGCCGTAGGTCAGGGAACCCGTGATGGGTCCGATATAGTCGGACTGCTCGATGATCGTCCCCGTGGCTTTATCATAGAATGTGTCCCGTGTGAACCGGTGGTTCCTTCGGAGAATGAAGGTCCCGCTCAGCGCGAAATCGGTGAAGACCTCCCGCTCGAGGCCGAGCAGGAGCTCGTCGGTCAGCTCCACCTTGAGATCCTTGTCGACGCCGTTGAGGGCCTCGAAGTTCGCGGGGTTGGCCGGGTCGAAGCCCCAGAACGAGCGGATGCCGGCGGTCGGATAGCCGTTGAGCTCGTCGGTCGAGACCCGGTCGTCGTCGTTGAGGTCGTTCCAGAAGAACATGGCGCCGGCATCGCTAGAGGAGGACAGGGCGGAGGCCAGCCAGGGGCCTTGTTGGGCTCCGAAACGGGCCGCGTTCCCCCGGAGAATGGTTTTCCCATCGCCGCCGAGGTCGTAGGTGAAGCCGATGCGGGGCGAGAGAGTCAAAAAGACCACGCCCGGGTCGTAGCCCGGATAGGTCACGGCGGGAAGCAACTCCGGCGCGACCTCGCCGGCGTCGACCGAGGCGTCGTAATTGCGGGCGTCTTCGCGGTCCAACCGGAGGCCGAGGTTGAGGGTCAGCCGGCCGATGGTCCAGGCGTCGTTGGCGAAGACGCTCAGCCGGTCGGAACCATAATCCCAGTTGCCGCCCCGCGTCACATCGGCGAGGAAAGGGTTTCCGGCCCTGTAGTATCTGCGGGCGCCGCCCGGCCAGACATAAACCGCCCGGCTGGGCGTGCTGCGGAATTCGGCTCCGAACTTGAGTTCGTGATTGCCGCCGAGGAATCGTTCTTTGAAATAGTTGCCTTCCAGGCTGGCTACGAACGAGGACCCCCTTGTATCAGCGTACACCCAAGAGCCGGAGTACATGCCGGTATCTAGGTCGTATCTGACTTGGGTGTCCATCCCACCTTCGGGCGTGAGGGTAAACCGGTTGTAATTGTAGCTGAGCCGCAGAGCCAGGAGGAAGTTGGGCGAGAACGTGTGTTCGTCCTCGAATTTGATGTAAGGGCTGCTGCCCGTCTGGTTCAACGTCGTTTCGGGAGGCCGGACGGCGCTGGCCCCGCGGCCTGAAGCTGTCTTGGCGTTGTCGAGAAAGGCCAGCTCGGCCCTGTTCCTGTCGCTCAAGCGGAAGTTCAGCTTGGCATTGATCCCCCTGATCTTGTAGTCCAGGGGGTCGCCGGTGATGGCGAACCGGCGGATGTCCTGGACGCCGTAGCCCAGCCAGAACCAGAGGCGGTCCTTGAGGATGGGGCCTCCGACCTGGAGGCCGTAATCCACGATCCGGTCGATCCGGTCGCCGACGTAGCCGAGGTCCACGAGCTCCGGGGTCCGGTTATCGGCCTGGAGGTGGTCGTTCGTGAAGAACGTCCGGGCTTGGACCTGGAACTTGTTGCCGCCCCGCTTGGTGACGACGTTGATGGAGACGCCGCCGGTCTGGATCGACGCGTCCTGGCCGCCGGTGACGATGGTCATCTCCTCGAATGTGTCGAAATCGAAATAGAAGGGAGAGCCGTACGAGTCCATGTCCGTGATGGGCACGCCGTCCATGTTCCACTGCAGGTTCTGGGCCATGCCGGCCCGGCCGACGAGAGCGGATTGTATGCCCGCCGAGCTCCCGCCGACGTTTTCCCGGTCGACCAGGATGCCCGGCGTCTGTTGGAGGACGACCCAGGGGTCGCGCGCTGAGGGGAGCCGTTGGAGCATGTCCTGGGTGACGTTGGTCACCGTGCCCGTTTTCTTCGTGTCGACGATGGGCGATTCGGCGATGACCGTCACCTGCTCATCGAGGGTGGCCTGGGTCAGAATGATACGGAAATCGAAGCTCGTACCCACCCGGATGTCGATGACGTCGCGGATGTGGGCCGTGAACCCGGCCAGTTCGCAGCGCAGCTTATAGATCCCCGGCGTGAGATTGAGGAAGCGGAAGACGCCGCTCTCCGAGCAGACGGCCGTCCGGGAGGGGAATTGAGCGGATTCGAGAGAGACGGTTACGCCGGGGAGCGGACCGCCCTGGGCGTCGACGACGACCCCCCGGATGTTGCCGTACTGGACCTGGGCGCCGGCGAAGCCGGCCAAGAGGACGAGCGCCGTTCCGAGAGCTTTGATCTTCATGGACACCCCCCTGACTTAAGATCTTGTCCGATTCCCGCGGAAAGAGGCCGACCTATCATTCGTTCCGGGGAACCCTTTTTCTATTAAGGGGGAGTATAGGGCCCTCCCGAGTGCCTGTCAAGATGCATGGATAGGCCCGGCCGGCCGAGATTGACAAGCCCCCCGGATATCAATAGTCTTTAGCCAAGTTAGATTCTTCTCTCAATGCGGCTGAGGGCAGGCGATGAAGTGTCCGAAGTGCGACCAGGAAAATCCTGATGCCAAATCCTATTGCGCCGATTGCGGGACTCAGCTGACCCCGGCCGTTAGGTCGCACGCTTCCTTCACCCGGACGCTCGAAACGACCGCCGACGAGCTCGTGCGGGGGACGGTCTTCGCCGGCCGCTACGAGATCATCGAGGAGCTCGGTGCGGGGGGGATGGGAAAGGTCTACCGGGCCCACGACAACAAACTCAACGAAGAAGTGGCCCTCAAACTCATCAAGCCGGAGATCGCCGTCGACAAGAAGACGGTCGAACGCTTCCACAACGAGATCCGGAACGCCCGCAAGATCAGCCATCCCAACGTCTGCCGGACGCATGACCTCGGGGAGGCGGGAAAGATCCTTTACCTGACCATGGAATACATCCGGGGGGAGGACCTCAAAAGCCTCCTCCACAGGACGAAGGCCCTGGCGGTCGGATCGGCCGTTTCGGTGGGCCGGCAGATCGCCGAGGGCCTGGCCGAAGCCCACAAGCAGGGGATCGTCCACCGCGATCTCAAACCCGGCAACGTCATGATCGACAAAGAAGGCCAGGCCAAGATCATGGACTTCGGCATCGCCCGGTCGCTTTTGGGCGGCGGGATAACGGGGGAGGGGGCGATCATCGGGACTCCGGAGTATATGTCACCGGAGCAGGTCGAGGGGAAGCCCGCCGACGCTCGCGCGGATATCTATGCCCTGGGGATCATCCTTTTCGAGATGGTGACGGGGCAGGTGCCGTTCGGGGGCGAGACGCCGTTCGCGATCGCCGTAAAGCACAAGAGCGAGCCGCCGCCCGTCCCCAAGAAGCTCGTGCCGCAACTCCCGGAGGGTCTGAACAAGCTCATCCTGCGCTGCCTCGAAAAGGACAAAGCCAAACGCTATCAGACGGCCGAGGAGCTCATCGTGGAGCTTGAGGCGGTGGGGCAGGCTCTCCCGGCGACGGAACGCGCCCTGGCCTTGGCCAGGTCGAAGACGAGAGCATCCCGCGAGATCACGGTTAAGCTCACGCCGAATAAGCTCCTCGTCCCCGCCGCCGCCGTCCTTGTCGTCGTTGCGGCGATCGTCGTCATCATCGGGATTTTGCCGGGCCGGAAGGCCGTCCCGCCTCCCTCGGACAAGCCGTCACTCGCTATCCTTTATTTCGAGAATATTCCCGGAGATCCTTCTCTTGACAAGTGGAAAACGGGTCTTTCCGAATTGCTGATCACCAAGCTCTCTCAATCAAAATTCATCAGAGTAATCGACGCCAATACGATTTATGGCATCTTGAGGCGATTGAACTTGGCGGAGGCCAAGAAATATACCAATGCCGACCTGGTGAAAGTGGCCAACGAAGCCGGAGCGGACTATACCTTGTGCGGCGGCCTCATGAAGGACGGGGACAGGACCATCATGAACCTGAGCCTTCAGAAACCTCGGACCCGGGAGGTCATCAGACCGCTCGAGGTCGAATGCCAGAACGACGCGGAGATCTTCAAGAAGGTCGATGACGTCGCCACTCGGCTCAAATCAGACCTGAACGTGAGTTCGGAACAGATCGCGGCCGATATCGACCGGAACATCGGCGAAATATCGACCCCGAACGCCGAGGCCTGGGCTTATTACATCGAAGCCCGCAGATATCAATTCCGCGGTGAAGCCGAAAAGGCCATCCCCCTTTTCCAAAAGGCCCTGTCCCTCGATCCCGAGTTCATCATGGCCATGAGGGCCTTGGGTGTGGCCAATCTCAATATCGGGAACTACCCCGAAGTCGAACGATGCAGAACCAGGACCCTCGAGCTTATTCAAAAGCATCCGGAGCGGATCTCGGAACGGGATCGATATATTTTCGAAATGGGCTATTACTATGGCGCTGGACCGGAGCCGGAATGGGGAAAGTCGCTTGATGCGGGGCGGAAGCTGCTCGCTCTTTATCCCGACGATCTCACGGGCAACACGAACCTGGGTATATTTTACGCGGAGATAGAAGATTGGGAGAATGCCCTGAAATGCTTCGAGCAAGCGGTGCGGGGGCGGGCACGCTTTGTCGGGGCCTATGGGGGCCTGGCGTTAGTTTACCGGGCCATAGGCGAGCCGGCCAAGGGGCAAGAGGTCCTGGAAAGATATCTCCGTGAGGTCGAGAACACGGCGGCCGGCCATCAGAGGCTGGCGTATCATCACATCAGCCAGAACCGCCTTGACCTAGCCGGCCGGGAGCTAGAAACGGCCGAAACGCTCGCCCCCGACGATTATTGGAGCCGTGAGTTCCGCGGCGACCTGTATTTGTTAAGGGGCGACGCGCCCCGGGCGGAGGCCGAATATCGGGCCCTTATCGCGGAGAAAGTACCGGAGGCCCACTACATCGGGTATCATGGCCTCGTTGCCGGACTCCTTTTTGAGGGCCGCTACGAGGAGGTCATCAGGATCATGGCCCCTCTCGCCGACGAGTTCAGGCGCGCCGGAGACGCTCGTGCCGAAAGGTTCTGCCGCGGCGCTATGGCCTATTCTTCGCTGCAAGCGGGCCGGGCGGAGGTCGCCGTCTCTGAATGCGAAAAAGCCTACGGAATTGACACTGGGAATCTGGATTTTTTCAGCAAACGCGGAGCGCTGCTTCTGAAAGGCGTGGCCTATCTTGCTTTGAATCGGATCGCCGAGGCCGAGAGAACCGCCGGAGAGCTCAAGGCGCTCAACGACAAGGGATTGAACAAGAAAGAGATACGCCTTTACGACCATCTCATGGGTGCTATCGAGCTCGAGCGGAACAATACGTCCAAAGCGCTCGAAGATCTCGAAAGGGCCGTGCGATCGGCTCCTTACGGGCCGTTCGAAAAGGACGCCGGGTCTATCAATATGCTGGCGGAAGCCTATTTTCGGGCGGGCGATTTGAAACGAGCTCGGGAACAATACGAGAGAATTGGAGTGCTGACGACCGGCCGTTTGGGCCTCGGCGACCTCTACGCCTGGAGATTTGGGATGCGGACGACCACGCGTTTGGGCTCAAGCGACCTCTACGCCCGGAGCTTCTACCATATCGGCCTGATCGACGAGAAGCTGGGCAGTAAAGCCAAGGCCCGCGAGAACTACCAAAAATTCCTCGACCTTTGGAAGAACGCCGACCGAGGCCTGCCCGAAGTTGAGGATGCCAGGAAGCGGCTGGCCGGGCTGACGGGCAGCTGATTACCATTTAGGAGTAGCGCCGCAGGTGAGCACAATCTGAGTTATTATCAGTCTTGGCTGGCACCTGCCGGTTTGACTTAACTTCCTTCCTAGGCAATAATCGGCAGCGTCCCAGGAGGAATCCGATGCCCAAAGCCCTGGTTTCCTATTATTCCCGGACGGGAAATACCAAGAAGATGGCGGCCCGGATGGCCGAAGTCCTCGAGTCGCAAGGCCTCGAGGTGGACCTGAAGACGGTCGAGGACACGGCCCCGGCCGACCTCCTCGGCTACGACTGCATCGTCCTCGGGTCCCCGACCTACTACGGCACCATGGCCTGGGAGCTGAAGAAGCTCCTCGACGAGAGCGTCAAGTT
>MEYF01000083.1:0-1384 GCA_001775755.1 Candidatus Aminicenantes bacterium RBG_19FT_COMBO_65_30
AAGACGTCAACGAGGATCCCCTTTTTAGGATCGAAGGTCGAGGTCACCGCCCACAGCTCTCCGTTTCTCCACAGAAGACGGCAGAGATCATTGTGGTATTTTGGGATGAGCTCCTGGGGATATCCTTTTGGAGCCCTAACGTCATATCTCACTCGGTCGTACTCTCTTCTGAAACTGCGGACGACTTTTCCCGTCTCGAGGTCGAGGTGCTTGATGAGGTATTCCGGGGTATGGAAGAGGAAGACATCTCGATCGCCCACCCAGGTTGGCATCATTCGGGATATGCTGCTGCTACTTGATACCCCAGGTCGGAAATACCTGGTTACGGTCACTGGCATCAAGTAAGGGGTTTCAATCATCTCGCCCTCTTCTGGGAAGATCACCAGACGGTTATTAACCTCATAAGTCCCTGTGACTCGTGGGAACTCCCCTAGTTCTCGTTTGAGAAAAAAGAATCTTCCCCCGTGAAGCCCCAACAAATTAGAAACGGGGAACTGGCCGAAATTCCTTTCTTCGAGCAGTTTCCCTTCTAGGTCGATCCTTATGAACTTGCGGTTGCTATACAAGAGGATGTCGTCTTTTCGGACCATGACTCCCGGCAGATCGGCGTTGATCTCACCGGGTCCCTCACCCATCTTCAACAGATTTTTGATAAATTTGCCTCTAGCGTCAAACTTGAATAACTTCTTGACGTCTTGGACGTAAACCGAGCCGTCCTCGCCGGCGAACACATCGATTGGACCGACAAAAAAGAACTTCCCCGCCTCGTCCGTGATCCGAGCGACTTCCTTGAGCTCAATCACGCGGCCTGCGTTGATGCCCGTGGGCTTCTTCGGATTCTCGTTAACTTGTTGGGCTACCCCGATAGCGGCTAGAAAAAAAGAAAAGCAGCTCAAGATCGCCTTTTGTAGAAAACGCCGATTAGACAGCTTATATATATCGCCCCTCATCGAAATCTAAGTCCTCATTCAACATTATCAAAACCGGCCCAGCCATTACAATCAGACTCCCTTTTCCTCACATCAGCTCGCCTGAGCGCCGTTTTCTCCGGTTTGCCCGTATACTGGGGACTGGTTTCAGATCGTTCGCCTCGGATACGCGCTCCTACGAAAGCCGACGCCTCCTCCTCCGTCGCGCCTACGGCGCTCCGTCGTCCTCGGCATCGACTTTCTCCGGACGACCGTTGAAGAGCTGAAAATTACTGAAATTACGATAAGGAAGCATAAAAGGCAGGTGACCGATAACCGATTGATTTTGAAGAGGAATGGAAAGCGCGCCCGGGGTGACTCGAACACCCGACCTGCTGATTCGTAGTCAGACGCTCTATCCAACTGAGCTACGGGCGCGCAAGGGCGGAAAAGCGCGCATAATATAGCGTAAAGCC
>MEYF01000083.1:1448-4886 GCA_001775755.1 Candidatus Aminicenantes bacterium RBG_19FT_COMBO_65_30
GATCTTGCCCGCTTTAAGAAGCTTCAGCACATCGTTCGCGGCCCTGAGCGGGAAGGTCTGGACGGTCGTCCGGACGGGGATTTCCGCGGCGATCCTCAGCAATTCCTCCCCGTCCCTACGCGTGGCGTTGGCGACGCTCAGCATCTTCTTCTCGTGATAGAGGTATCTGCCGTAGTCCATTTCGGGGATGGGCGACATGTGGATGCCGGCCGAAGCCACCGTCCCGCCCCTGTCGAGAACCCTCAGGGCGTCGAGATAGAGACTGCCGACCGGAGCGAAGATGACGGCGTTTGTCAGCTTCGTGGGCGGGACGTCCGCGGCTGTCCCCACCCAATCCGCTCCGAGCTCCCGCGCCAGAGCCCGATGCTCCGCGCTCCTCGAGAAAACGTAGACCAGGGCGCCCCGGTGTTTGGCGATCTGGATGGCGATGTGGGCCGAGGCGCCAAAACCATAAAGGCCCAAGATCCCACCGGGCTGGATCCCGCTGAGCTCGAGCGCCCGATAGCCGACGATGCCGGCGCACATCAGCGGCGCGGCCTCCTCATCGGTGAACCTGTCCGGGATGGCGTAGGCGAACTTCTCGGGCACCGTCATGTATTCGGCATAGCCGCCATCGGCCTGACAGCCGTTGAATCGCGCCGACTCACAGAGGTTTTCCCGGCCGCTCAGGCAGAAACGGCAAATCCCGCAGGCCGACCTGAGCCAAGCTGCGCCGACCCTCTGGCCGACCTTGAATCTCCCTCCCCTCTCCCCTGCCATTTCCACGACGCCGATCACTTCATGACCTGGGATCAAGGGCAGTTTCGCGTTGGCGAGCTCCCCTTCGACCGCGTGCAGGTCGGTGTGGCAGACGCCGCAGCAGCGAACCTTGATGAGGATGTCCTCCGGCCCGAGATTCGGCATGGGCACGTCCATTATTTCGAGAGGATTCTCGGACGCCGGCCGGAAGCCGCCGAGGACCATGGCCTTCATCGTCCCGGCGCCCCCTTGCTTTTGGCTATTTTGCCTTTGATGCGGGCGATCCGTTTCTCGAAGTCCCTTTCCGCCGCCGACGATTTGCCTTTGGCGAGAGCCCAGCCCTCCGTCGCGACGCGGATGGCCTCCATGTAGTCCTTGGCCGTGTGCTCGAAGTACATCGACAGTTCCCGGAAGCAGTCGACCTCTTCACCGCCGGCCATCTCCTGCCAGAAAACCAGCGCCCTGTCCCAGTCCTTGTTCTTCTTGAAATGATGGGAGAGTTTCTTCCGGGCATGGTGGGTAACTTCAGCGGTCAGGCCTCGCCCTCCGGCCAGGGCTTTTTCGAGGAGGGCCGCCGAAGTCGCGGCATCGCCCGCCCTCTCGAAGAGCTTGGCCACTCCGTAAAGGTCCATGGCGTCGTCCTCTCCCCTCGCCGCGGCATCGCGGTTGCGCTCGACGAGGACCGCCCCGGCCACGACGACGCCCAGGAGCGACAGCAGGTCCTCCTGGTTATGGTAGAGGATGGGGTCGATGAGCGAGAAATCGCCGCTGCGGATGTACTGGAAATAGCGCAGGGGGATCTCCCCGCCGGGGATGTCCTCGGACCGCTCGGCCTGGACGATCTGCTGGGCCAGGTTGAAAAGCCGGCAGCTGTCGTACTTGTGCTTCCACAGGCTCCGGGCCGAAAAGAGAAAATCGAGGTGCGGCAGGCCGCGCAGCGGGCAGGGCGTCCGGTGCATGGCGAAGCGCGTTTCGACGAGCGGCATGTCGAAAGCCTTGCCGTTGTAGGTGACGATGGACTTGAACCCCATGTCCTTGACGAACTGGCCGAGCTCGCGGACGAGGCGGTCCTCCTCGGCCATCTCGTTGAGGAAGAACTGGGTGACATTGAAGCGCTCGTCCCGGTAGTAGGCCAGGCCGACGAGGAACGGGACCGTGCCTGTCCCGCCGGCCAGGCCCGTCGTTTCGAGGTCGAGGAAAACCGCCGAAGAGAGGTCGAGCTCCGCGAACTCCCCCTCGCGGCTGAGGAAGCTCAGGATGTGGCCGGGGATCTGCAGACCCATGGAGATGGGGATCTGGCCGTAGCAAGCGCCGAGCACGTAGGAATTCTCGAAGACCTGGACCGGCTCGCGGCGCTTTTTTTCGGCGGTCCGCGCCTCGGTGCGGACGGCCATCCCCCGGCCCTTGTCGGTCAGGGTGATCAGGCGCTCGAGCTTCTGCTTGACCGTCAGACCGGCGTCTTCGTCGATCTTCTCCCAGGTCGTCTCGATCTTCTGGGCGCGCGTCCGCGCTTCCCGCTCGCGCCGCAGCTGCTTGAGCTTGTCCTCGAGTGCCATGTCTCCTCTTCGCGCCCAGTCGTGATCGTCGGCTCATATATTAGGCCAAACGGCGGCGTATTTCAAAACGCCATGTCCCGAATTTTCCATTGCGACAATCTCCGGGCTTGAAAGCCGGCGAGTTTCCGAATATATATTGAAGCGCGAGCCCGATCGATGGCCCATACGACGAACCCGGCGCATTTCCTGGCCTTCGATCTGGGCGCCGAGAGCGGCCGGGCCGTCCTCGGGACGCTCGACGGCCGCAGGCTCTCCGTCCACGAGGTCCGCCGCTTCCCCAACACGCCGCTCGCCCTCTCCGGGCACATCCACTGGAACGTCTACGCCCTTTTCGACGAGATGAAAGCGGCCATGCGGGAAGCGGCGGCCGCCATCGGCGCCAGGCCGGCCAGTCTTGGCGTCGACACATGGGGTGTCGACTTCGGCTTGCTCGCCCGGGACGGAAAGCTCCTTGGCCTGCCCTTCTGCTACCGCGACCATCGGAACGTCGGGGCCATGGAGGAGTATTTCAAGCTGGTGCCGCGGCCGGACCTTTACGAGGCTACGGGCATCCAGTTCATGCCGTTCAACACCCTTTTCCAGGTCTACGCCATGGTCCGCGAACGGTCCCCCCTCCTCGACGCCGCCGCGGACCTCCTCTTCATGCCGGACCTTTTCAATTACCTGCTCACCGGTAAAAAGGCGGCCGAGTTCACCATCGCCACGACGTCCCAGATGCTGGACCCGCGGACCAAGACCTGGATCCCCGGGCTCTTCCAGGCGATGGGGCTGTCGAAGAAGATCCTCCGGGACATCATCGATCCGGGGACGGTCCTCGGGCCGCTCACCGAAGAGGTCGCCGCAAAAACCGGGCTTCGCGATGTCCTCGTCGTCGCCACGGCGGGCCACGATACGGCCGCCGCCGTCGCGGCCGCGCCGGCCGAGGGCCGCAACTGGGCCTACATCTCGTCCGGGACCTGGTCCCTCGTCGGGGTCGAAGAGAAAGCGCCGGTCATCTCCCCGAGATCGCTGGAGTCGAACTTCACCAACGAGGGCGGCGTCGGCGGGACGATCCGCTTCCTCAAGAACGTCAGCGGCCTCTGGCTCGTCCAGGGCTGCCGCAAGGCCTGGGCCGAGGACGGCCCGCTCTCCTACGAGGACCTCG
>MEYF01000083.1:4944-7427 GCA_001775755.1 Candidatus Aminicenantes bacterium RBG_19FT_COMBO_65_30
TTTTCTCAATCCGCCGGACATGCCCGAGGCCATCGCCGGCTACTGCCGCAGAACCGGCCAGAAGCCGCCCGGATCGCGGGCGGCTTTGGTCCGTTCCCTTCTCGAAAGCCTGGCCATGAAATACCGCCTCGTCATCGATCAACTCCGCCTCATAGTCGGCCATCCCATCGAGAAGATCCATGTCATCGGCGGCGGCTCGCGGAACGCTCTCCTGTGTCAGCTCACGGCGGACGCGACGGGACTCCCGGTCGTCGCCGGTCCGGCCGAGGCCACGGCCGTCGGCAACATCCTCGTCCAGGCCATGGCCATGGGCCGCGTCTCCTCCCCGACCGAGCTGAGGACGATCATCCGCGACTCCTTCGAGCTCCTGACCTACGAACCCGCCGGGCCGGCGGCGGCCTGGGACGCGGCCTACGGCCGTTTCAGGCAGATCCTCGCGGCTTGACAGCCCATGGAAGGTGGCATATAACCATGGCGTTCCTTCGAGGAGGGCTGAGGATGGATCCGGCGACCATCGAAAAGACCTATAGTTCGGCCCGCGACAGGTACGCCGAGCGCGGCATCGATACCGAGAAGGCCCTGGGACGGCTCCAGGCGATCTCCTTGTCGCTCCACTGCTGGCAGGGGGACGACGTCGGCGGCTTCGAGAGACACGCCGGGGGCTTGGCCGGAAGCGGCCTGCAGGTCACCGGCGCCTACCCGGGCAAGGCCCGGACCGTCGACGAGCTTCGCTCCGACATGGCCCAGGCTTTCGCCCTCATCCCCGGCCGTCACAGGGTCAACCTCCATGCCATGTACGGCGAATTCGGGGAAAAAACCGTCGACCGCAACGCCATCGAGCCCGAGCACTTCCGTGGCTGGGAGGAATGGGCCCGCCGCCAGAACCTGAAGATCGATTTCAACGCCACCTGTTTCGCCCACCCCAAGGCCGCTTCCGGATACACTCTGAGCAGCCGGGAGAACGACACCCGCAAGTTCTGGATCGACCACGTCAAGTGCTGCCGGAAGATCGCCGCGTCCATCGGGCGCGAACAACAAACCGCCTGTCTCCACAACATCTGGATCCCCGACGGGTCGAAGGATGTCCCCACGGACCGCTGGGGGGCCCGGGCCTTGCTCCTGAAATCGCTAGACGAGATCTTCGAAGTCGAGTACAGCCCCCAGCAGATGAAGGACTCGCTTGAAAGCAAGCTTTTCGGCATCGGCAGCGAGTCGTTCGTCGTCGGCTCGCACGAATTCTACATGGGCTATGCCCTCACGCGGGGGAAGATCATCTGCCTCGACCTCGGTCACTTCCATCCGACCGAGTCCGTGGCCGACAAGATCTCGGCCATCCTCCCCTTCTCCGGCGAGATCCTCCTCCACATCAGCCGCGGCGTCCGCTGGGACAGCGACCACATCGTCCTGCTCAACGACGAGGTCCGCGACCTGGCCGCCGAGATCGTTCGCAGCCAGGCGCTCGACCGCATCCACATCGCCCTCGACTACTTCGACGCCAGCCTCAACCGGATCGGGGCCTGGGTCCTGGGGGCCAGGTCCGTGCTCAAGGGGCTCCTCATCGCCCTGCTCGAACCCCAGGAAAAGGTCAAGGAACTCGATCCGGGCTCCCGGACCCTTCGCCGCCTCTCTTTTCTCGAGGAGCTCAAGACCTTGCCTTTCGGCGCGGTCTGGGACGACTACTGCCTCCGCAACGGCGTGCCGCCGGCCGATGAATGGCTCCGGGAGGTCGAGGCCTACGAACGCCGGGTCCTTAGCCGGCGCTGAGGGGCCTCTCCGCCCGCCGCCCGTTTTTTTTCCCGGGAACGCGCATCTTTACGTTGACGAGCCGCCAGAATTGACTAAACTGAGGGATAGTCAGTCATGTAGACGGACGGGCACGGCCATGGCCAGCGTAGAGAAACAACATCCTGCCGGCGCGGCGGAAAGCGGCGCCATCGACCCGGTCCGCTTCGAAAAGGTCCGGGACCTCCTGCATTACCTGGCCAACACCGTCTCGGCCATGAAGATCTTCCCCTCCGAGCACGCCACGCTCAAGAACTTCGTCGACCTGCTGACGCAGAAGTTCACGGATTTCCTGGCCGCCAACCAGAAACTGGAGGTCGGCATCGAGGAATACTCGTTCACCCACGGGGGCAAGCTTGTTTTTTCCGATGAGCTGACCATCAAGAGCCTGCCCTTCTTCTTTTTCAAGGACGGCCTGCAGATCCTCTATTTTTACGAGGGCTTGGACCGGCAGGAGATCCTGGATTTCCTCGAGCTGATCGCGGCGGAAGCCCAGAAGCCGGCCGAGGACAGCGACATCGTCGCCGCCCTCTGGGAGCGGGACTTCCCGAATATCCAGTACTACGCCCCGGACGAGTTCCTCGAGAACCGCATCCTGGCCGAGAGCCGCGACTCCCAGGCCCGCCAGGTATTGCCCGAACTGCCCGAGGACTTCGCCCACGAGACGATCGAGGTCCGGGTCGATTCTTCGAAATTTTCCC
>MEYF01000083.1:7508-8402 GCA_001775755.1 Candidatus Aminicenantes bacterium RBG_19FT_COMBO_65_30
TACGCCGAGAAAGACGACGGGATGAAAAGCCCCGCGGCGGCCATGGACCCGACGCTGAGCGAAGACGAGCTCCATTCCCTGGAGTCCATGGTCCGCGTCAACCGAACGATCTCCCCCGAGGAGGAGTACATCAACCTGATGCTGGAGATCATCTTCCTCGAGGAAAACATGGCCAACTGCGAGGCAAGCCTCGACACGCTCCTGGAATATCATTTCGACCAGCTCCAGCGGGGCAATTTCTCCGTGGCCACGCTCATCATCCAGAAAACCCACGAGCTCGGGCCACACCTGGACGAGGCCCCGGAAAAGGCCAAGCTCCTCGAATCATTCCGCAAACGGATGGTCAGCCCCAAGACCGTCGAGGCCGTCAAGTCTCTGCTGGACAAGAAAAAAGTCATGGACTGGGAGTCCCTGCTGGGCTTCTTCTCACTGCTCGGGCCCCCGGCCCTCAACCTCGCGGCGGAACTCTTCGACGTCGTCCCCGGCGGCGAAGCCAGGCACAAGATCCTCGGCTTCATCGCCGACGCCGGGACCCCCAACCCGGGACTCTTGTCGAGCCTCGCCGACAACGCCAGGCCCGACCTGGCCCGCGAGATCATCGGCATCCTGACCCGGATCCCCAAAAACCGGGGCATTCCCCACCTCTCGACCTTCCTGAGCTTCCAGAACAAGGAGGTCAAGCTCGAAGCCATCCACGCCCTGGGCCGGGCCGGGGACGAGATGGCCAACAGGATCCTTCTCGGCTTCCTGAAGGACCCGGACGAGGAGGTCCGGATCCAGGCGGCCATGAAACTCGATCCCGCTGAGGGGGGGTCGCGCGTCCAACAGCTCGTGCGCGAGGCTTCGGCGAGCGAGTTCCAGGGAAAAAGCCTCAAGGAAAAAGAGGCCATCCTG
>MEYF01000083.1:8578-8646 GCA_001775755.1 Candidatus Aminicenantes bacterium RBG_19FT_COMBO_65_30
ACGGACGAAAAAAGTCCGGGAGGCCTGCGCGGCGGCGCTCGTCCGCTTGCCGCCCGCGGCCGGGGCGA
>MEYF01000084.1 GCA_001775755.1 Candidatus Aminicenantes bacterium RBG_19FT_COMBO_65_30
GAGGATCAGACGCGGCGCTCCCCTCCATGATACCAAGCCGGAGAGTATCACGTTCGAATCGAGGAAGATCTTAAGACTTTTTTTCGCCATAGGTCTCCTCGAAGAGGGCGCGCCTCTCGTCCTCGAGGCCTTCGATCAGCTCCTCGAGCGTTACGCCCGAGGCCTTCATGATCCTGCCCAGCTGCAGGCGAGCTTCATCGAGTTCGAGTTTTCGCGGAGTGACCAGAATGGAGTCGCCGATGGGGATGATGGAAACGGTTTCTCCATCGTAAAGAGCCCCTTTTTCCCGCACTTTCTTGGGGATGGTCAGTTGCCCGCGTCCCCGTATCTGAGATTTATAAGGCTTAACATTGTCCATGGCGGCTCTCCCCTTCGTTTATTCCGTAATCAGATTATCAGATTTCTGATTATTTTGTCAAGGAGAGGGTATCACGCACGAGGCCGATGTCCCTGTTTTTACAGAGGCTCCGAACCGATTGACCGACCTCGGGCCTTAGGATATAAGGGGCTCGATGAACCTGAGCCTTCCCCCTGTCCCAGACGGCGGACCACACCTGTTGTCCGCACCACATAAAAAGCGCGCGTTGGCTCTCCTGGCCCTGACGGAATTCCTGGGAATGTCGGTCTGGTTCTCGGTCTCGGCGGTCGTCCCGCCGCTCACGGCGGCCTGGGGCCTCACGCCGTCGGGACAGGCCTGGCTGACGATGTCCGTGCAGCTGGGGTTCGTCGGCGGCGCGCTCACTTCGGCCCTGCTAAACCTGGCCGACCTGGTGCCGGGGCGCTGGCTGTTCGCCGGCTCGTCCGTTCTCGCGGGCGCGATGACGATTCTCATCCCGGCGGCCAGCGACGACTTATTCCCGGCGCTCGTTCTCCGTTTCATGACCGGCGTTTTCTTGGCCGGCGTCTATCCGGTCGGGATGAAGATCATGGCCACGTGGACGCGGGAAGACCGCGGTTTCGGAGTCGGGCTTCTCGTCGGGGCCCTGACCCTGGGTTCGGCCGCCCCCCACCTGCTCAATGCTTTCGGCGAGATCGGTGATTGGAAACCCGTCCTCATTTCGAGCGGGGCCCTCGCTATCTTCGGAGGCCTCCTCGCCGCCATTTTCGTCCGCGAAGGTCCCTACCGGGCGGCCGTCCCCAAGTTCGACTGGAAGTACATCGGTACGATCTGGCGTGACAAGCCGGTCGCTTTGGCCAACCTGGGATATTTCGGCCACATGTGGGAGCTCTATGCGGCCTGGACTTGGGTCCCGGTTTTCCTCGCTGCGTCCTTCCGGCACTCGGCCCTCGACGAACGGTGGGCCGCCCTGGCCGGATTCGCTTTCATCGCCTCGGGCGGCGCCGGGAGCCTCGTCGCCGGGAAGCTCGCCGACCGCTGGGGTCGTACCACAATCACATCCGCGGCCATGGCCGTGAGCGGAATCTGCTGTCTTACTGCCGGACTTTTTTACGGCGCCGCGCCGTGGATCCTGTCATCGGCCTGTCTCGTTTGGGGCTTCGCCGTGGTCGCCGATTCGGCCCAGTTCTCCGCCGGCGTGAGCGAGCTCTGCCCGGCCGAACGGACGGGGACAGCCCTGACCCTCCAGACCAGCCTCGGATTCCTGCTGACGCTCGTGACCATACGCCTTGTCCCGACGCTCGAGCGCCTGGTCACGTGGCGCTATGCCTTCGCCTTTTTGGCCGTCGGCCCGGCCGTCGGCATCTGGGCCATGCTCCGCCTCCGACGCCTTCCCGCCTCAGCGCGGATGGCCTCCGGCCGCCGTTAAATCGGGGACACAATACCCGTTTCCAATTTAAGTTTGCCCCGCCCTGCTGAACAGAAATTCGGAAACGGGTATTGTGTCCCCTTATTTCCGGTGGACGAGCGTCGTCGAAGCCTGGGCCGTGGGCATGACCACGACCTCGCTGACGTTGACGTGCGGCGGCCGGGTCGCGCACCAGACGGCGGCGTCGGCGATGTCGTCCGGCGCGAGCGGCGTCAGGCCCTGGTAGACCTTGCCGGCCCTCTCCGCGTCGCCGTGGAAACGGACGAGGCTGAATTCCGTCTCGACCATGCCCGGCGCGACCTCGCTCACCCGGATGGGCGTCCCGCTCAGATCGAGCCGCAAACCCTTCGACAGCGCCCGCACGGCGAACTTGGTGGCGCAATAGACGTTCCCCCCGGGATAGACTTCGTGCCCGGCGATGGAGCCGATGTTGATGATGTGTCCCCTCCCCCGTTCGATCATCCCCGGGATGACGGCCCGGCTGACGTAGAGAAGCCCCTTGACGTTCGTGTCGATCATTTCTTCCCAGTCATCGAGCAGGCCCTGGGGGAGCTTATCCAGGCCGCGGCTCAGCCCGGCGTTGTTGACGAGAATGTCGATCGCCCGCCATTCCGGAGCGAGCCCGGCGATGGCCTTATCGACGGCGGGCTGGTCGCGCACGTCCAGCCGAAAATAGTGGACGGCGACGCCGTACTCGTACTCGAGGGCCTGGGCCAGTTTCTCGAGTCTTTCGGCGCGGCGGGCGCACATCAGGATATTCGCTCCCTGCGCGGCAAAGGCCTGGGCGGTGCTCTCTCCTATCCCCGAGCTCGCGCCGGTGACGAATACGATTTTGTCTTTTAAGGAATACACGCTCATCCTCCTTTCCGCCCGGGCGACCGCCGGCTTAGTGCGTCGGTTGGCCCATGGGGAGAAAATTAAGCATAAGAGGAGGTCTCCGGCAAGTCAAGCACCTTAGACCACAGCCCGGCCTTTTCTCCCGAGGCGCCTTTCTTGAAGCTTCTCGGAGCCTATGCTATACAACGGTCATGGAAAAAGTAAAAAAATGGATCGTCGCCGCCCGGCCCTGGGCCCTGCCGGCGTCGACGATGCCGGTCGTTTTCGGGACGGCCCTGGCCGTCGTCATCGGAGGGGCTCGTTTCGCGCCAACCCGATTCTTCTGGGCCCTCGCAACCATGATGGTCCTCCACTCGGCGTCCAACATGCTCAGCGATGTCTTCGACTTCCGCCGCGGCCTCGACCGCGACGTGACTCCCGTGAGCGGGGCCATCGTCCGCGGTTGGCTAACGGACCGCCAGGTCCTCCGCGGCTCCGTCGTCCTTTTCGCCCTGGGCACGGTCTCCGGTCTCCTCATCGCCTGGGTGACCGGGAAATCCCTGTTCATCGTCGGTGGGGTCGGGGTGGCCGTGGGCGTCTTCTATACGCTCCTCAAAGCCCGCGCTCTCGGCGATCTGGCCGTCTTCCTGAATTTCGGCCTTCTCGGCGCGGCCGGCGCCTGGGTCGTCCAGACGAACTCGTTTTCCTGGCTGCCCGTCCTGTGGACCGTGCCCATGGCCCTCCTCGTCAGCGCCATCCTCCACGCCAACAACTGGCGGGACATCCCCTCGGACGGCGAGCGACACGTGACCACGGTCGCGGGCGCCCTCGGCGACCGGCGCTCGCTCGTCTATTACGGCTGTCTCCTCTTCGCCCCGTTCCTCATCGATATGGTTCTCATCGCCGTCCCGCGACCGGCCGGAGGCCCCCTCCGCCCCATGCCGCTGGCGTTCCTCATCGTCCTGCTGGCCCTGCCGAACGCTTTCCGCCTGTGGGGCCGGGCCGTGAGGCGCGCGGCACCCCGACAACCCATGGATTTCGTCGTTCTCGACGGGGCGACGGCCAACCACAACCTCGTTTTCGGCCTGCTCAGCACGGCCGCGGTCATCCTCGAGGGATTCCTTAAGTGGGGGTGAGCGGCAGGCGGTCCGGTCCGAACTCCGGGCTCGTCGCAGCGGCCGGAGCGCTGGCGGCCGTCCTTTTCATCGCCCTTTTCCGCATCCGGCGCCTGGGCCCGCTCGATTTCTGGGCCTGGCTGGCCTCGAACGTCGTCATCGTCGTCGGTCTGAGCTTCGTCCTCGACAGGGGCTACGCGCGGAGGCTGAAGGAAGACCTCCGATCGAACCTTCTCCGCAAGGCCGCGATCGGGATCGCCTCGGCCGCGGCCCTCTATGCCGTCTTCGCCGTCGGACGCACCGTGGCCTTCCGGCTCTTTCCTTTCGCAGCTTCCGGCATCGGGAATGTCTATGCTCTGCGATCCGGAGTCCCTCTCCTTCGCATCGTCCTTCTAATCGTCTTCATCATCGGCCCCGGCGAAGAGCTTTTCTGGCGGGGGGTTTTTCAGGAAAGGACGGGCGCGTCGACGAGCCGCACCTTCGGCTTCGCCCTGACCGTCTTGCTCTACACCGCGGTCCACCTGGCCGGCGGGAACCTCATGCTGGTCCTCGCCGCCGCCCTCTGCGGCGTCTTCTGGGGCTGGCTCTACTTCCGTTTTCGCTCGCCGCTCCTCAATGTCGTCAGTCACACGGTTTGGGATCTTTTCGTCTTCGTTATTTTCCCGTTTTAGCCGACTCGACATATCGGGCGGCAACGCTCATATCAATAAGGGGGACACGTACCGAAGGTGCATGTCCCCATGCGTGCTCAGGACGGAGCCTGGGCCGAGGGCTAAAAAGGGCGCAGTCCCGAGCACTCAGCCGGCGAGATGCTCGATCAGGATCTTCGCGCCGATCGCGATCAGGATGAGCCCGCCCAGCTGCTCGGCCCGCTTGCCGACGATGCGGCCGACGACCGGCCCGAGCTTGGCGCCGACGATGGTCAGGGCGAAGCTCATCGCCCCGATGACGAGCGCCGGGCAGAGAATGCTCGTCCGGACGACGCCCAGGCTCAGTCCGACGGCCAGGGCATCGATGCTGGTGGCAAGGGCGAGAACGACGAGCTTCGTGCCTTGGGTTTTGTCGGGGCGGCAGGCTTTCTCCTCGCCGCTGAACTCGAACGATTCGTAGACCATCCGGCCGCCGATCAGGGCCAGGAGCCCGAAAGCGACCCAGTGGTCGAAGTGCTCGATGAAGCCGAGGAGCTTGTCGCCGGCCAGCCACCCGGCTACGGGCATGACGAATTGGAAGCCCCCGAAATAGACCGCCATCCGGACAGCCTGTTTCATCGTCAGGCCCCTGGCCCCGCAGGCCAGCCCCATGGTGACCGCGAAGCAGTCCATGGCCAGGGCCACGGCGATCCCTAAGACAAAGATAAACGACATGGGCCTTCTCCGAGCCGCCCATTATAGCAAAAAGAACGGGGACACATACCAAGGGTACATGTCCCCAATGCGTGTTATAATGGTCAATTCGGTATCAGCTATGGCGACGACAGACAGCATCATCCTCCGCGGCGTGAAGGTGCACAACCTCAAGGGGATCGACCTCGACGTCCCTCTCAACAAGCTCATCTGCGTAACGGGGGTCAGCGGCTCCGGGAAATCCTCCCTGGCCTTCGACACGCTCTACGCGGAAGGCCAGCGCCGCTACATCGAGTCGCTCTCCTCCTACGCCCGGCAGTTCCTCGAACGGATGGACAAGCCCGACGCCGAGACGATCGAGGGCATCCCGCCGGCCATCGCCATCCAGCAGAAGGGCGCCACGAAGAACCCCCGCTCGATCGTGGCCACGGTCACCGAGATCTTCGACTTCCTCAGGGTCCTGTTCGCCCGGATCGGGACCGTCCACTGCCTCCAGTGCGGCCGGCCCGTCCTGCGCGACACGGTCGACGGCATGATCGCGGAGCTCGCCGCCCTGCCGCGCGGGACCCGGGCGCTCGTCACCTTCGCCTGGCCCCGCGAAAGGAGCCTGGCCTCGCTCAAGAAGGACGGCTTCACCCGGGCGGTCGCCGCCGGCGCCGTCGTCGACCTCGACGCCGCGGCCAATGACGGCGGGCCCCTGGACATCCTCATCGATAGGCTCACTCTCGGCGTCGACGAGCGGGAGCGGCTGGCCGATTCGCTGGAGATGGGCCTCAAGAAGGGCGAGGGCCGTGTCCTCGTCCGGACCGAGTCCGGCCGGGAGTTCCGCTTCTCCGAAAAGCTCGAGTGCAAGACCTGCCGCCTGCCGGCCGATGATCCCTACCCCAACCTCTTCTCTTTCAACAGCCCCCACGGCGCGTGTCCCGAGTGCCACGGCTTCGGCGACCTGGCCGTCGTCGACGAGGACAAGGTCATCCCCGACATGGCGAAAACGCTGGAGCAGGGCGCCGTCGAGCCCTGGACGAAGCCCTTGTCCAAGGGGATGCAGAAGGAGCTCCTGGCCGAGGCCCGGCGGCGGAAGATCCCGACGAACGTCCCCTTCCGCGACCTCCGGCCGGAGGACCGGCGCTTCGTCCTCGACGGCGGTGAAGGCTACTACGGCGTCAAGGGTTTTTTCGAGTGGCTCCAGTCCAAGAAGTACAAGGTCCAGGTCAGGGTCCTGCTCAGCCGCTACCGGAAATACATCGCCTGCCCTTCCTGCGCAAAAACCCGCCTCAACGCCCGCGCCCTGAGCGTCAGGATCAAGGGCCTCAACATCGGCGAGGTCGTCCGGATGACCGTCGGCGAAGCCTCCGATTTTTTCCGCGACCTCCGGCTCGAGCCGTTCGAACGCCAGGTCGCCGACAAGCTCGTCCAGGAGGTCTGCGGCCGCCTCAAGTTCCTCCTCGAGGTCGGCCTGGACTACATCGCCCTCGACCGCATGACCTTCACCTTGAGCGGCGGCGAGGCCCAGCGCATCAACCTGGCCGCGGCCCTCAGCGCTTCGCTCGTCGGGACCCTCTTCGTCCTCGATGAGCCTTCGATCGGGCTCCACCCCCGCGACAACCACCGCCTCGTCCAGATCCTCCAGTCGCTCAAGGACATCGGCAACACGGTCGTCGTCGTCGAGCACGACCCGGACATCATCCGGGCCGCCGAGCACGTCATCGACATGGGCCCGCGCGCCGGCGAGGCCGGCGGCGAGGTCGTCTTCGCCGGTCCCTGGCCGGGCTTCCTCCGCAGCCGGGACTCGCTCACCGCCCAGTACATCCGCGGCGATAAGGAGATCGCCGTCCCTCCAACACGGCGGTCGTCGAGGTCGTGCCTTGAGATCTGCGATGCTCAAAAGCACAACCTCAAGCACATCGACGTCCGCATCCCACTCGGTATCTTCACCTGCGTCACCGGTGTGTCCGGCTCGGGCAAGAGCACACTTCTCCACGACGTCCTCTACCAGGGCTTCGAAGGCGTCTCCGACAACGGCTTCCGCGAGATCCGGGGCAAGGACAAGATCAACAAGGTCATCATGGTCGACCAGTCGCCCCTGAGCGCGTCGCCGCGGTCGATCCCGGCCACCTACACCAAGGCCATGGACGGCATCCGCGACCTCTTTAGCCAGACCCGCGAGGCCAAGCTCATGGGCTTCCGGCCCGGCTATTTCTCCTTCAACACCGCCGGCGGACGGTGCGACGACTGCAAGGGCGCCGGCGTCCAGGTCGTCGAAATGCAATTCCTCTCGGACGTCAGCCTCGTCTGCGACGCCTGCAAGGGGAAGAGGT